>CANTCS010000001.1 GCA_947652375.1 uncultured Mollicutes bacterium
TATAATAAAAACCACATAATTCCTTATGTAGTTCCTTAAACTGATGACATTGGGGATATTCCCTAACAAGAAATTGGGTGTGTAGATCCCATGCTTGATAGTTTAAATAGACACATATAAATATGTGGAATTTGGTAATGAATTTTTTTGTATTTTAAAGTCTTAAAAAACATAAAATTAAGGAGAGGTGAACCTCATGAATGTGAAGGAAACTTTCGATAAAAATAAAAATTTGGAAGATTTAATTTTGAAATATATAAAAAAGATGTTGGCTTTAAAAGATAAGTCATAAGGATTGTGTTATAATTATAATGCTTATGGAAGTTATACACATGGAAGGAGTAGTAAGTGTATAACAATGTAATACAAGCTCCAAATTTTTATAAAGTAGGTTTATATATACGATTAAGCGAAAGTGATGAAGATAAGTCATACGAATCAGAAAGTGAAAGTATTATCAATCAACGTAATCTATTAATGGACTATGTCAAGTCTCATGGATTTACTTTAATAGATGAATATGTTGATGATGGATTTACTGGTACTAATTTTGATAGACCATCATTTAAGAGAATGATACAAGATATTGAAAGTGGTAAAATCAACTGTGTTATTACAAAAGATTTATCAAGGCTTGGAAGAGATTATATTCAATGTGGTTATTATGTTGAACAATATTTTCCACAAAATAAAATAAGATATATTTCGATATTAGATCAAGTAGATACTTTTGAGGAGACTGCTAATAATGATATAGCACCTTTTAAAGCCTTATTTAATGATATGACTAGCAAAGATACTTCTAAGAAGATACGCTCTATTTTAAAGAATAAAAAAGAGCAAGGAAAGTTTATTGGAAGTAAGCCTAGTTATGGATACATGAGAGACCCTCTTGATAAGGGACATTTGATACCTGATTCTGTTGTTGCGCCTAATGTAAAAAAAATATTTGAAATGGCTTATGAGGGAATTGGAATTAGTGATATTGTAAGTTATTTAAATGATAATAATATACTAAGTCCTAGTATGTATAAGAATACCAAGTCATCATCAAAACAAAAGACTAATATATGGACAGCATCGTCTGTTAATAAAATATTGAAAAATAGAATGTATACAGGAGATATGGTACAAAATGTTCAAACTAAGTTATCTTATAAATCGCAAAAGAAAGTTTCTTTGGAAAAGAGTTTTTGGATAATAGTCGAGAATACTCATGAACCTTTAGTTAATAAAGAAATTTTTGAAAATATTCAAAATTCTCCTGCTAGGACTAGAGTAACTTTTAGAAATCGTGAGAAGAGACTATTTGAAAATTTGCTTATTTGCAAAGAATGTGGAAATGCTTTATCTTTAACTTATCGAAAGAATCATAAATATTGGACTATTAATTGCAATAAATATTCGAGAGATCCAAGAAGAGGATTATGTACTCCACATTTCTTTCCATATGATAAGTTAGAAAAAGAATTATTAGAAATCGTAAGAAATACTTGCAGTAAATATTTGGAAGAAATAAATGTAAACGAATTATCAAAAAAGATTAATAATCAAGAAATAAAAGATAATAAAGCTTTGGAAGAAGAAAATAATTTAGTATCACAGATTATTGAGTTAAAGAGAAAACTAGATATGTTATATGAAGATAGATATAATGAAGTTATTACTGTTGATACTTATATGAGAATTGCAAAATCGACTGAAAATAATATTGCTTCTTTAGAGAAACAATTATTGGAAATACAAAATAAAGATAAAAATCAAAAAAGCAACAAGAAAAAATTTCTTGATTATGAAAGTGAGATTAAAGAACTATTAAATTTGGATAATCCTAATAGAGAGTTGATTAAAACTTTAGTTGATAAGATTATAATTGATCAAGATAAAAATGTAGAGATTATTTATAAGTTTAAAGTTTTAGACAATATAAAAACTAATTTGGGTAAGGAAAAAGATTAATCACAACTTTTCCTTCACCTAAAACTTTAAAATGTGTGATTAAATAAAATGCCATAATTTCAAGGAAAAATAACCAAAACCATCTCAAGTATTCCTTCCGGAGGTGGCGAAGGTGCTGAAATAGTATATTCTTTAAAAAATGATTCTACTTTGGCAGAGATGGCTCTTAATAATATAGGTGATGCTGGACAAATAAAACGTAAAGTTTACCAAAGAAGATTACCAGAAAATCCTAGTAAAGATTATTATTATATTTTAAGAGAGACTGGAAATACTGAACCAATATTAGTAGAATATGGATTTATAGACTCTCCTAGAGATGCTCAAAAACTTAAAACAAATTTAAATAATTATGTAGAAGGTGTTGTTAAAGCAATTGCTGAATACACTGGTTATAAATATTATCCTCCTGGTACTTCTGGTGGAACTGGTTCTATTCCCAATTCTTATACTGTAAAAAAAGGAGATACTTTATATAAAATTGCTAATCAATTTGGAATTACTGTTGCAGAATTAAAAAGACTTAATAATTTAGCTACTGATACTTTACAAATAGGACAAATATTAATTTTATCTGAAAATAATTCAGGTCCTAGCAATGGAACAACTACTTATGTTGTTGAAAAAAATGATACTTTGTATAGTATAGCAAATAAATTTGGAACTACGGTTGATGAAATAAAAAGACTTAACAATTTAACAGGTAATACTTTATATATAGGTCAAGAATTAACTATACCTAAGGGAAATAATGATACAGAATATGATATATATGTTGTAAAAAAAGGAGATAGCTTATGGCTAATCGCTAATAATTATGGTGTAAGTGTAGACGAGCTAGTTAAAATTAATAATTTAAGTAATTTAACCTTACAAATAGGAGATAAATTAAAAGTGCCTATGGTAGGAAGTAATAACAATAATAAAACATACATAGTAAAAAGTGGGGATACTTTATGGTCTATAGCAAGAGAAAATGGTTTAACTGTAAATGAACTTAAAGAATTAAATAATTTAAATAGTAATTTATTAACTTTAGGTCAAGAATTAATAATAAAAAAATAGATTCAACTTTGGAATCTTTTTTTATAGCATATTTTTCTTTTTTAAAATTAAAGCAATTATTATTGATAAAATAAAAGAAATTCCTATAATTAAGATAAAAGCTTGAGGATATTTTGATATATCACCTAGAGGAATATTCATTCCTAAAAATGAAGAAATCATTGTAGGTATTGATAATACAATTGTTGCTCCTGCTAAAAATTTCATAACAATATTTAAATTATTAGAAACGATAGTAGCATAAGTATCTGTGATTGATGAAAGAATGTCTTTATAAATACTACTCATTTCAATAGCTTGTTTATTTTCTATTATAGCATCTTCTATTAGGTCTTTATCTCCTTCATATAAAGGGAAAATTGTTCCTTTAGAAAGCTTTTCTAAAACTAAATCATTAGCTTTAAGAGATGTTATAAAATAAACTAATGTTTTTTCTATTTCTAATAAATCAATTAAATCTTTGTTTTCTGTTGACTTTTTTAGAACTTTTTCTTTTTTTTCAATATCTTTATTAACTTGTTTTAATGCTCTTAAATAATAATTAGAAGTTCTTAATAAAATTTGAATTAGAAATCTAACTTTTTTTGCAGTTCGAAATTCTTTTACTTTATTTTGTTTAAACTCATTTAAAATACTAACTTTTTTTGGAGAAACTGTTATTACATAATTATTATCAGTAATAATTATTCCTAGTGGATAGGTTTTATATATATGAGAATCTTCTTTTTGTTCTAAGTATGGAGTATCTATAACTACTAAAGTAGCATTACCACTTTGCTCTACACGAGGTAATTCTTCGTCATCTAACATTTTTAAAATTAAATCTTTATCTACTTTTGTTTTTTCAACTACTTTATCTATTTCATCTGTTGTTGGAGATGATAATTCTATCCAAGAATCGACTGTAATTTTTTTTATTTTTTTAGTTTTTTTCTCTACTGTGCTCGTTTTATATATTTTTAACATAATACGCCTCCCCTTTTTTATAATTTTGTTTATTATATCACTTTTAAAAATAAAATAAAATACTAATTTTTTTTGGAATGTTCAATTTATTTAAACTTAACATAAATCTTTTCAAATTATGAATTTTCTATTAAAATAAATTTAATTAATTTTTTAGATAAAAACTAAATTATTTAAAAACTTTCTTTGTTGTATCGAGAAAAAATAATTTTAAAAAAATTATCTCTTTATTAACAATTTGTCAAAACTATTTATTTTAATGAATTTTATTAAAGATTTACTAAATTATAGAAGTTTTTTAATTTAAAACTTTAGTAAAGACTGTAATAAATATGTTATAAAGATAAAAAAGAAACAATATATCTTATCTTGCTTCTCTTGGAAAAGTTATTATTAACACAGAATTTTTTACACTTTCTAACTTAATAAAACCTTTGTCTTTTTTTCTTTGCCATTTCTTTTAAAAGTAATTTCTATTTTATCATTTGTTTTATATTTATATAATTCATATTTTAAAGTTGCAATATCTTTAACGACTATATTGTTTATTTTTAAAATAACATCACCTTTCTTCAACGATGATTTAGCTGCTCCTGTTCCCTCTTTTATATTATAAATAACAATTCCTTCTGTAATTTCTTTAGGTACTGTTAAATTATAACGAGCCAATTTAGCCGAATCATCAACATTTATCATTTCAATTCCTAAAACTGGCCAATTTACTTTTTTACCTTGTTCTAATAAGTCAACATGACTCATAGCATATTCTATTGGAATAGCAAATCCCATTCCTTCAATATTATCATCTACTAATTTTAAAGAGCAGATCCCAATTACTTCACCGTTAACATTTAGTAGTGGTCCTCCACTATTTCCAGGATTAATTGATGCATCTATTTGTAAAACTTTCATAATCCAATCGAGATCGTTGGAGTTGCCAACGGAAATAGAAACCAGTCTATCTTTGCCTGAGAGTACACCTGATGTTACACTACCTCGATAATTATAGCCAATTGGTGAACCTACTGTGAATACAGTATCTCCGATATTAGATTTTTCACTTGTTGATAAAGTAGCTACTTGTTTAACGTACTTTTTTTCAATTCTTAAAACTGCTAAATCTAAATATTCGTCTTTACCTAATATTTTAGCAACAATTTCTTTATCATTTGAAAGCACAACTTTGATTTCGTTAGAAGATGTTAGAACATGTTCATTTGTTAATATATATCCATATTTTTCATCAGTTTTGTATATAAATCCAGTTCCTGAGTTCTCTATGGTTCCAGAATTATATTCTTGCACAACTACTACAGCATCATATATTTTTTCAATTGAATTTTTTAAAGAACTTTTTTCGTATATTTGACTTTTATTTTTGATAATGCATTCATTACTTAAAAGAATATTTTTAAATGGTGGAAATATTAAAAGGAACAATATAAAAACACTCCCACATATAAACGAAAAGAGAATTAAGAAAAATTCTTTCGTAATTCTTTTTTTATTATTCTTCATCTAAGTCTTTACTCCTTTCCATTTTAGCAAGATCTTGCCAATTTATTGGAAAGCCCATTCTATGTAATACTTTATTAATTGAAATAGTATGCAGATTATAATTTAAAGTTTCAATTACATTATCTAATTCGATAGTCATATTTTTAAAATCTTCAGATAAAAGCATTTGTTTCATAATTATAATTAGTGCAAATAAGTCATTTTTACCACAAATATACTCATTATCTATTTTTTCTATTTTTAATAGTTGATGAAAAACGGTATCTTCAATTGCTTTTTGAGTCTTGTTTTCATATAAAATATCTTCATGCGCACAAAGATTTCTATAATTTGCAAGAATTGGAAGATAGACAATAAATATTTCTGGTTCGATACCATATATTTCGGCTATATCTTTTTGATCTTCTGGTTTTAAAATTGAATACATTTCACTCACAATTCCAAATGATAATACTTTTACTAGTATCCATAGAGGGATATATCCATAATTAGAAACGTAATGCAGAGTAGCACTATGTTGAGATCCATTTACTCTAATTTGACGTTTCATTTTCTTTAACAAGTCATTTAATTGTGCTTGTTTTTCAGGAGCTCGAGTAAAATTCTTATCTTTTAAATAATCTTTTTCACGATAGCCATATTTTTTAGAAAGTTGGTATGAAGTGATAGACTTTAAATTATTTTCTATAACTAATAAATATTTAAAGATAATATTTCTAAATGAGCGATCGAATAGAAAAAGACTATACATTTCTTCAAAAGTAGTACCCTCTTTAAATGAACGATCATCATGAGATTTTAAAAATAAATGTCTATAACCATTAATGAAAAAATAATTTTCTCTTAATAAGACTCTTTTAGCATAATTCTCATCAGATATAATCATCCCTTTATGTTTAAATATCTCGATTTGTTCTTCTAAATTTTTAAAGTTTTTATCTATCATATTTTCACCTATTATAAATTATATCATATTATTTAAAGAAAAGTATGAATTTTTATATAAATTAATGATATAATTATTTTAATGACAATATTATTTTGTTAGGGGGAATTTTATGCCAGCAACAGTTACTCATGCATATTTTGCTAAAGATATTTTTGATATTTTACCAGAGGAAATTAAGAAAAATTTAAATTTAAGACGATGTAAAATGTTTGGACAAAGTACAGATAGTTTAATGTTTTATAATTTATTTTCAATTTTACCTGGAAATTCTATTAGAAAATTTCAAAATTATTTTCATAGTAATCAATCACAAGAATTTTTTATAAATTTATTGAGATTTATAAAAGACAATAATATAAATGATATCGATACCTATTCTTTCTTAGTAGGCTTTATATGTCATTATGCGCTTGATTCTACACTACATCCATTTATAATTTATAAGACAGGTTATTTTAATAAAAAAGATAAAACAACTTTTAAATATAATAATATTCATAGTTTTATGGAAACATTTTTAGATAACGATATGATTAAGAGAAGAGAAAAATGTAATCCTTATAAATTTAATTATGGGAAATTTTGTTTTGATAATAGAATTTTTTCTAGTGATTTAAATAGAACAATTAACTATGCTTTTTATAATACATTTAAAATTAAGAATATGAGTAATATTTATTATAAATCTCTTAAACAAATGAAAGTAGCCTTAATGTTATTTAGAAGAGATCCGTATGGAGTTAAAAAAAATATTTATAAATTAATTGATACTTTTACTACTAGTGGAACTTTTAGACTAGAAGCTGTAAGTTATTTTTATCCATTAAAAGATAAACACAATTTTCTAAATACTAATAAAAATCTTTGGAGAAACCCAACTACTTACGATATGACTAGTAATGAATCTTTTGTTGATTTATATATAAAGGCCATTAAGTTAGCTAAAGTGTTAGTATGTGCTAGTTTTGATTACTTAAACGATAAGAATATAGACTTAGAAAAAATATTTAGTAATAATAGTTATTTAACTGGATTAGATTGTAATTTAAAAAAAGAATTAAAATATTTTGAGTTTTAATTCTTTTCTTTATTGTAATTTCAACTACATCATTTTTTCCATATTATAATGCTTTTTAATTTTAAGTTTTAATCCTTTTTTAAATCTCAACTGCACTATTTAGTTTATATTTATTTTCTTTATTATATGATTTTTTAATTTTCATTATTATTGTATATTTTATTTTGATTATAACATACTAATTTTAGGTGATTATATGTTTTATAAATATGAAATTAAGAATAATGGTATAGAAGATATATTATATCTTCATATGTCTATGAAATATGACTTTTCTAATGAATTAACTTTGGAAGATAATATTATTAATGCTAGTAGTCAAAAATTTATAAAAACAAATAATATTAAATTTAAAGGGAACAAAATTTGTATAGTAGTAGATGGTAAAATCATTAAATGTATGTTTTTAAACAAAGAACAACCTAAAAGTAATAAATTACTTGTTGATAACTACATGGTTAATATCTATATTAATGATAAAGTTTTATATGAAATATCTTTAAGAGAATATTTAATTAGTGTTATGCTTGAAAAATTTATAGATAATATTCATGAAGAAACTTTAAAAGCAATTGTGGTACTTTATAATAGTTTTGCTTTTAAAATGATGGATGATAATAATTGTATTTTGGGTAATAATAGATTTGTTAAATATAGAACTAATGAATATTATAAAGAAAATTTTAAAGATTTTGATAAATTATTAGATAAATTTAATAAAATAATTAATGAAGTTGATGGAGTTTATTTATCTTATAAAAATGATTACGTTTTGCCTTTTATTCATTATTCTAATAACGGTAATACACATTCTAATAAAAATTATCCTTATTTATCTAGTGTTAGAAGTTTATGGGATTTAGCATCTCCACACTATATAGAAATAAAAGATTATACATATAATGATATAAATAAGATTTTTAATATCGATATTAATCACGATTGTGAATTTAAAGTAATTAATGATAATTATAAAAAAATTAAATTAGGTGATAATATTTTTTCTATTCAAGAGATAAAAAAAATGCTTAATTTAAAATCTTCTGATATTTATATTATTGTAAATAATAACTATTTAAGATTTATTACTAAAGGATGGGGAGACGCATATGGTCTTAGTATTTTTGGAGCTAATGAGATAGCTAAAAATGATTGTAAATATCATAATATTCTTAAATATTATTTTCCAAAAACTACTTTACTAAAAAAAGAACTTTAATGAAAGTTCTTATTTTAGTTGGCTTTTTAATTCTTTTAAAGCATAATCAGCATCTTTATTTATTTTTATAGTATTTTCTAAAAACTTAGAATATCCCTCTACTGTTGCAGAAAAGTCTTTTAACTCTTGAATATTTCTAGTACTCGCTAAAGTTTCAATAATCTTTGCTTGTTCTTTTAAGTCTTGCGAAATAGAAAGAACTTCTTCATATGTTACATTTTCAATCATTTCCTAACTCCTCTATTTCTTCAACTTTTTTGGTTTTAAATAGTTCACTGTTTTTAGAAATAATTTTTTTATATTCTTCAATACTTTCAATATAATTTAAATTATCAATATTTGGCCAACCTATTTTCATTTTTTCTAAATTTTCAAAAATTTTATTTATAGTTTTAACATATAGATTATACTCTGACATTTTATTCTTTATGATATTTTTTGTAGTAACAAGAGAGTGTTGTTTTAATACTACTTTTAAATATCAATTCCTTTTTTTAGTTTCTCTCTTTATATTAAAAGAATTCTAGATCCATTCTTTAGATCTGTATCTCTTACTGTTTTATTTACATCATATATTTCTCCTGAATCTTTACTATAAAAGTTAGATTCATTATTAGGAGAATAGGCACTATCTGTTAATTCTACTAATGCTTTATCGATTAATGATTTGATAGTTCCTATTTTTTTATTAATAGGGATAAATAAGTCATATTTTTTTTCAATAAGAGGGATTTCTAATTCAATTAATATTTTATTTCGATTCATAATAATTTCTCCTATTCATCTGATGTCATTTTAATAAGTGTTGCTTTTCCTTTTTTTATGATATATCCAAATCCAGGATCTAATTCTTGTCTTAAAATTCGTGAATTTGTTGTTACTTTTAGAGTAAATTGATTCCCTATACCATTACCTAACCATATACCCTCAGATAAATCAACATTGGACTTATACCAAGGTTCAAAACTAATGCTTTTTATTTTATCAATTGTTTCTATGATAATAAATTTGATATTGTTTAATTTTTTAGAGTCTGTAATTAAAGATATAAATTTTCCTTTTTCGATGGCACTTAATTTTGTTAATAATGATTCGATATTAAAAATTATACAAATAGTTGTTTGTGACTGATTATTTTGAGAAATAATTTCACTTAATTTATCTATACTCTTATAACAAGTATCTTTACTATAGAAAACTTTACTATTATTTGGATCATTTATAATACTGTTACTATCAAAAATTATACAATTGGTATTAGGCACTACTAAAAATGCTTTTATTAAACTTTTATAAAAATATATATCTGTTGAGATATCATCACCTGTTATATTGAATATAAATTTTTCTTTTAAATTAAATGTTTCTATTAAAAGACTTTCTTTTGCTATTCCTACTGGAATATTTTCAAGAGTTCCAAGTTTATTTTTTACAAAGTCTAGTGATACAATTTCAGGTAAAACAGGTATCTTTTCAGCTTTATATTCACAGATTTTATTTAGTTTATCACATATTACTTTTATATAATCAGTCATTTTTTCTTCTACATAACTATAGGCTGTTTGAAATTCAAAAATTGAATCTAACAGTATTAAACCACGACCATAAGTCTTTGATGGCTCTTTTTTTCTAACTCCGGGAATTACAGCTGAGTAATCCATAGGATCATTAAATTGAAGTACTACGTTTTGTTTAAAATTTTGTCTTAAACGATACCTTATAGTACTTGGTCCGTTTGTACTAAGAATAAATACAACTCCATATTTTAAACAGTCTCTAGTCATCTGACCCATTAATTCTTCATATTCATTATAGGTTTCTAAAAATGCTTCTACATTATTTATAACTATAACTATCATTGGAATTTGTTTTCCACCATGTTTAATATAAAAATCGTATGAACCATTATAATCTACAAATATTTTTTTTCTTTCTTCAATAATTTTATCTAGCATTTTAAATAAGTTAGAAATTTTTTCAATATCAGTAGATAGTATTACCTCTCCAATATGTGGGGCATTTTTAAACATTGTTAGTGTTTCGGCCCCAAAATCTAAGATATAGAAAGTAATTTCTTTAGAATCATGAGTAGATATTGTTGAATAAATAATACTTGATAACATTAATTCTTTTCCACTACCTGCTGATCCAAATATTATGGTGTTTCCCTCTGTTGATAATGGTAAAGTTAAGATATTCTGTGATTGATTATCAGGGTCATCGTATTCTCCAATAATTGGATTTATAACATTTTTAGTTGTTTGATAGTTATATTTTTCTTTTAATTTATCAATATAAATTATGTTGGGAATTCTATCTAACCATAATTGTTCTATAATAATACTTTCTTTTTTAGATTCTTCTATTATATATTTTATAATATTTGTGATTTCTTCTCCTTTAGATTCAACAATAATATCGTTTTCTTTAGGATCTAATGATTTTATTGTTGAGCCTACATTATCTATTATGTTTATAGTTTGATCAACTTTTTTCTTTCTTTTTTCAGTAGGATAGTATTGAGCTCCAGCCCAAGCAGCTTGTCCCATAGCAAATAATTCATTATACCCTACTTGCAAATAAAATCTTCCTGTTGTTTTTAATTCTGCAGCATCAGGACACTTTATCATATCCATACTATCTGATTTATCTTGTACTCTTAAACAAACGCGAAATTTGGAATTGGACCAAATTTGATCATTAACAACTCCGCTTGGTTTTTGGGTTGCTAAAATAAGATGCACTCCTAATGAACGTCCTATACGTGCTGTTGAAATTAATTGATCCATAAATTCGGGTCTTTGATCTTTTAATTCAGCAAATTCATCAGAGATTATAAATAAATGGGAAATTGGCTTACTTACAAGTCCTCTTCGATATAGGCTTTGATACTTATAAATATCAATAGTACTTTCATTTAGTTTATCTCGTGCTTCATTAAAAATTCTTTGTCTTTTTCTTAATTCACTTTGAATAGAAGCTAAAGATCTATTCATTTCAACTGTATCTAAATTAGTTATAGTTCCAGCTAAATGTGGTAATTTTATTCCACTTTCTTTATTTTCAAATGCTCCAGTTAAGCCTCCACCCTTATAATCTATAAGAACAAATGAGACTTCATATGGATGATAATTTAGGGCCATTGATAAAATATAAGTAATAATAAATTCTGATTTACCTGATCCTGTCATACCTGCAATTAACCCATGAGGACCGTGTGATTTTTCATGTAAATCTAATTTAAATAATTCACGGGATTTATCTAGTCCTACTGGAACTTGTAATGACTTAGTTGGGTCATTATTTTTCCATCTATTTAAAATATTTAATTGTTCGATCATTCCAACATTATACATTTCAAGAAATGAAACGCTTGATGGTAGACTTCTACTTTCCTTAGTAATATCAATTGGAATATTAGCTATTATTTTGCAACATTCATATAAGTTTAAAGTTGGATCAAAATCTGCATTAAACTCTTTTTGCTTATTAGAGACTAATTCGTTTTCAAAAACACCAGACTTCTTATCACCAATACTTATAAATGTTTTACATTCATTTGGTAGATTAACTAGTCTTGGACTAATTACAATTAAACTAAATCCATAATTTATAGGCATTTCTGAGACGTCTTTAACTAATTCAACATCACGTACTAATTTATAATCGTCGGTTATTATCATATAATATGGTTTATAATGATGATAATCAGCTCCATTTAATTCCATTTTTCCATTATTATCTTTATATTTGCGAGATTTAATTTCTTTTTCTAATTCTAAAGATATTTCTTTTGCTTCATCTAAATTACTTGCAAAAAATCTTATTTTCCGATTATTACTCCAATTATGAGGAGCAATTTTGAGATATTCCCAATTACTAACATTTTGTTCATTTGTTAATACAACTATTTTTAAATCTTCGTAACTATGATAAGTTATCATTTGAAGAATTAATCCATCGATGAATTGTTTTTTATTAGAAGCGTTTCCAATTATAGCAGTATTATTTTTTTGGATAAAATTTAAAGATATAGGAACATTTTCAAGGGTTCTAGATGATGCTCCTACTTTATAAACTTCTTCTAGTAGATTATCACTTTTCAAAGAAAAGTGTTCTTCGGGAATATTAATTTTTCCACGTAATTCAGTAGAGCCTACACCTAATCTTAAATCTAAAAAGTCTGCTTGATCTATTTCTCTTTCCCATAGATTCCTTTTTTTCTGATATACTATTTCTTTCGTTTCGGTTAAAGGTAGATAATTATCAATTAAAATTTGACGTTGAATTTTCATTTCAGTTTGAATTTTTTCTTTTTTGGATTCTAAATAATGCATATATTTAGTTTGACGCTCAGTTTCTTTTTTCTTTCTCTGTTTTCTTTGATAAATTCTTTGTAGATTAGGCCATAGTAACATTGTAGAAAGCATTGCTCCTGACATTAAAAGTGATGGTAAGGCAGCTCCAATATCAACTGAACCATTTATAACACCCATCAAAGAATTGTATCCCATCATTACTGACATCATTGCCATTGTTAACATTGGTCCAATTGTATAAATTGCAGGCATTTTTTCTTCTTCTTCTTTTCCTGGTGGGGGATCTATAGATATAATTGTTTCTTCTATTCCTGTTTTAAATCTAGGTGCTCTATAAAAATAATCATCTTCTTTATAAAACTCAATTACTTCTTCATCAGGATTATCAAATAAAACTTGTGTTTGAATAATAGGTGATACTCTCTCAAAATACGAATAATTTATATGTAAAAAAGTTGGAACATTATTTATTATAAATGAGTCTTTCATTACTATTATTTTTAATCCTAAAATAAAAATAATATCTCCATATTCTAAAGATTGAGCTGTTATGGCTTTATTATTTACATAAGTTCCATATTTACTATTTAGATCTTGTATTATCCATTTTCCATTATTATAGATTAGACGGGCATGTTGACGAGATATTAATGGATAATTATAACAAATATGACTTCTATTATCATTTCCAATTATTAATTCATTTATATTATTTAATTTTAAATGTTCTGTATTGTTTTCTACTACAGGTGAACAGTAAAGTATTACATATTCATTATCTGTATTTATTTTTAAAAAATATAATCCATATTCTCTTAAAATGGCTGATTCGACTTCATTCTCTCCTGACATTATTTTTGTTTCGAAATCACTTTTTATTTTCCATTTTCCATTATCTTCTTCCACATTAATTAAATTTCTAGTGTTTCCTAAATAGTCATTATCTGTTATCCAATAATTTCCAGATATTTTTGTAGGTAAGACAAAATTAAATATTTTTTTCTTTTTGATTAATCTAACTATCATTAGAAATCACCCCGTATTATTCTAATATATATTATTATATCTTTTTTTAGTTTTTTTTACAATATTTTTATTTACTTTAGAAGTAGAATTAAATTTAATTTAAATTAGTATTTTTTTGTTTAGAATAATAATTTTTTATTAATAATAATTTCAATTTCTAAATTATAAGATAAATAACTACATAGTTTCTCATTTTTTAGGCTTATACCTATACTTTATTATTATTTTAGAATACTTTATATTGGTGATATATAATGATTGATTATTTTTTAAATTTAACGCCAATTTGGCAAGCTTTATTAGCTGGATTTTTTACATTTATTGTTACTTCTTTAGGGGCTGCTGTTGTATTTGTATTTAAATCAGTAAATAAAAATATTATGGATTCAATGTTAGCTTTATCTGCAGGGATTATGTTATCCGCATCATTTTTTTCTTTATTAAATCCTGCTGTTGAAATAGCAACTGAGTTAAAATTAAATGTTTGGTTAGTTGTTTTTGCAGGAATAATGATTGGTGGTATTTTACTATATGGTGGGGATAAAGTCTTAGAGTATTTTTCTAAAAATAAAGATAGTGAAAGTTTGAGTCTTAGAAGATGTGCAATGCTATTTACTTCTATTACTTTACATAATATTCCAGAGGGATTAGTAGTTGGTGTAGCTTTTGGAGCTATTGCATTTGGAATAGATAATGCTACTGTATTTTCTGCTATTAGTTTAACTGTTGGTATTGCAATTCAAAACTTTCCAGAGGGGAGTGCTATTAGTCTACCACTTAGAAGAGAGGGGTTATCTAGATTTAAATCATTTATGTTTGCAATGCTTAGTGGATTAGTCGAACCAATTGCAGCTATTATTGGGGCTCTTCTTGTTATGAAGATACAAATTTTATTACCATTTATTTTATCTTTTGCTGCTGGAGCAATGATATTTGTTATTTCGATGGAATTAATTCCTGAGAGTCAAAGTAATAAGAAAAAAGACCTAATGGCCTTCTTAACATTACTTGGATTTGCTATTATGATGATTCTAGAGATTGTATTAGGTTAGTTCTTTAATAATTAGCTTTTGATTTTCTTTTAAATATACTCCATATAAATCAGTTTTGGGTGCTGTAAATGTTAAAATATCTTTAAGATTAAGCTCTTCATCGGGCTTTTCTTTTTGCTCATCATCAGGAATAGGGACTGGTTCTTTGTTGTTGTCTGAATTATCCACAGGTGGTGGAGATATTTTTTTAAACTGATATGAAAAATTATTTAATATTTTAATTGTATCATCGATCCACAAACAATTTTCTGGACGTTCTCCATTATCAATACTCCAATATCCAGCTGCGTTTTTATGCCATCCACTATTACTAAATTTTCCTCTACCACATTCCATATGACAATGATTTCCTGACGCATTACCTTTAGTTCCTTCATGATAAAAAACTTCGCCCTTTTTAATAACTTTCCCAACAAATAAATCTTCAACATTATTATCATGGGCAAAAAGCATTGTTAAATAATCGACTGTGCCATCAGGATATTCTACTTTGTCTATACTTTCTAACCAAACTTCATTTGCATCAGTTTTATAGATTTTTTTTATTATCCCAGTAAATGGAGCATAAACTTCACTAATTCCTGAGTCTTTCCCAGCGTTATCTATTGCATAACTATTTTTATGGGTACCTTCATTATATCCTTGAGTAATACGCATATATTCACTGGGAAATAATGGTTTTTCCATTTTATTTTTCCTCCTTGTTTATTATATTTTCAGGTGATATTGTAATTTTCTTTTTTGTAACTAATTCTCTATGAGGTGTTATTTTTCCTTCTAAAGATTTATAGATAGTATCAGCTCCTAAAAATGAGAAAAGTCCTACCCACAAACTGCTTGGGAATTTTATATCTGTAAAAGTTATACAAAAAATTATTCCAATAGATAAATTTACAATAAATGAATATAAAGAAAGATATTTACTTGTTTTAAAAAGTTTTTTTGTTTTTTGTATAAAGGCACAAGTTATAGTACTTAGTGCTATAGCAATAATAAGCATTCTTTGTAAATATTCTAAATCTAACATAGATACCTCCTCTTAGTATTTTATGCAATAGATTAAAGATTGCTACTAAAATGATGTTATGTTTCTTTGCCAATATTTAGTTTTAAAAATAAAAATCTTCTTATAATTTTAGAAAAAACAAAAATTAGAAAATAATTTTTTAACTATAAATATTTTTTTGGATATACATGAATATAAATATTTTTTTGTTTATTTTACAGTTTTTTATCGTAATGTTTATATATATTTTTATTGTTGTATTTAAATTGTAATTTTTAAAGATTTACTACTATTTTTAATTGATTAAAATATTTATGTTTTTGGTAGAAATTTTATATAAAATTGTAAATTAACGTTTATAAAATAAATGGCATAATTATTTTATAGATAAGAATAAATATATTATTGTTACTTATATTTTATATGTCAAAATAAAAAATCTTAAAGATATTAGTTGCAAATTTTATAAAATAATAAATTTTATAACTAAGAAAGGCAATAGAATTATTACCTTAAAAATTTGTGTATTATGTGTGTATTGTGTGTGTATTATAGATAGGGTTTCATGAAGCTTCACAGTATCTTTAAACAAAAGAAAACCTCGAAAACATGGTGTTTCCGAGGTATAACTGTAGATATATAATTATCTCTTTGAGAATTGTGGAGCACGACGTGCTTTCTTTAATCCTGGTTTCTTACGTTCTTTCTTACGTGAATCTCTTGTAATAAATCCTGCAACTTTAAGAGTTTTTCTAAAACTATTTTCTGAATCAGTTGGAGTTGTTTTATCATAATCTAGAAGAGCTCTAGTAATTCCTAAACGAATTGCTCCTGTTTGCCCTTGAAATCCTCCACCTTTTACTTTTGCATCTACGTCAAACATCTCTTTTGTATTTGTTAAATCAAGTGGTTGACTTAAATCCATTACACATATTTTAGAAGGAAAGTATTCATTTACATCTCTTCCATTAACAGTAATTTTTCCTGTTCCTGGTGTTAATGTTACTCTTGCAACACTAGACTTTCTGTGCCCTGTACCAGTATAAACATTTTTCTTATCTTTTGCCATTACTTTACCCTCCTAATTTAGCTCAAGCACTTCTGGCTTTTGTGCCTCTTGTTTGTGCTCATTTCCTGCATATACGAATAATTTTTTTGCCATTTGTCTTCCAAGTCTATTATGTGGAAGCATACCTTTTACGGCTCTTTCCATCATTTCAATTGGATATTTTTCTCTCATAGTTTTTGCAGTTCTTTCTCTTAATCCACCTAAATATTGTGAATGGTTATAATACATTTTATTTTCAAGCTTATTTCCAGTTAAATTAACTTTTTCAGCATTGATGATAATAATATTATCTCCGCAATCAATATGTGGTGTATAAGTAGGTTTGTGCTTTCCACGTAAGTATTTTGCTGCTAAAGAAGCGACTCTTCCTAATGATTTACCATCAGCATCAATAACATACCATTTACGTTCTACAGTTTCTTTTTTTTGCATATAACTTGTCATATTTTTCTCCTTTTACTTAAATTAAGCTTTCCCACGGCCTAATTTATGTGGGGATATTTAAATGTACCAATTGTGATTATACTAAAAAAAGTATTTAAAATCAATACTTTTCTTTATATTTTATATGGTTTTTGTTGTTTTTTTATTATTTTTTGCTTTTTCTAATAAATCTAGTTGAGCTAAAGCTTCAGTTAATTCTTCATCAGATAGAGAATTAATATATGCTGAGCAATATTTATTATAAATTTCTTTAACATTACGATCATTTGCTGCTCCATTTAGCGAAGCTGTTGTTGTTGGAGCAGTTGTAATTGTTGTTGCTATTGCCTGTTTTTTATTATCAATTTTACCATTATCATCTAATGTTGATGCTGTTACTCCAAGTGCAGTTGATGTTTCAAGTCCAGTTGTAGTTGAATTATCTGTAAAAATAGATGTTGTCATATTTTATACCTCCCTCTTTGTATATCTAAATGCCTTGTTGCTAATTGACTTTCTAATAAATCTCTTAATTGTTTTATTTGGTCAATATTAGTTGTACTTTCAATTATTTCTATTATACTAGGTAGTTCATCTTGTTGAGAAATTTTATCATAAATTAGTTCTGATGCATCATTGTATTTTTTTATAAACTTTTCTAGTTTAATTTCCTCTATTGTTTTTAAAGATTCTTCTTTGTCTTTTAATCTAGTTATATTATAATTTTGGATATTAATACACTCAAAATTAATCGCTACACCTATAATTTCATTTAATAGAAAAATTAAGAAATAAGATTGTCCCAATAAAATTAATGTTAAATATAAAGGAATAAATATTGTATTTTTTGTAAGATTTCTAATATGAACTTTTTTATTCCATTCTAAATACATACTAATTTCTGTAGGTTTATTAGGATTTATATGATAATTTCTGTTTTTTTCAAAATTAAGTTCTTGACGTGTGTACATTTTTGAAAATTTAGATATTATTTTTAATTTTTCGATTTTTTCATGAGAACTTAATCCTTTGAGAATATTTTCATTTTTATAATATTTATCATAAAATTCAAGAATTTTTGGGTTAAATGATTTTATCTTTTTTCTAAGATTTTGGATTTTTTCTTCATAAAAATTTGATGTTTTTTCTTTTAAAACAGTAAATTTGTCGTAACTTTTTAAAAATTGTGGATGATGTTTTTCTATTTTTTCTCTTGCTGTAGCTTTTTTCTTTATTCTTTTTATTTTTCTTTCTATTTTATTGTCTATAAACTTATCGTAATATTTAAGATAATTTGGAAAACATTTTTTTATAATTTTAAACTTCCATTTTTCTACTTTAAAAACCACTTTTTGGAACTTTAATGCTCCTAATTTCTTATATAATTTAATTTGATCTTCATAATCATTTTTACTTGTGTGTAAATCTTTATCATCTAATTCTTTATTTATATTAGACATTATACTTTCCCCTAACCATTTAAAATTTGGTTTGTATTATATCATAATATAATAATTTTTGCAAATTTTACTTACTCTACTGGATACTTTTATAAATATTTTAATACTTAATGTCAACTAAATATAAGCCTTCGGGAGGAGCTGTTTTACTTGCTTTAGTACGGTCTTTGCTTTCTATAATTCCTGGAACCTCACTAGGATTAAGCTTATTTTCACCTATTTTTATTAAAAGACCTACCATATTTCTAATTTGATAGCGTAAAAATCCATTACCGGAGAATTTAATTAATATTTTATTATTATCAATATTTTCTATAGTCGCATCAAATATTGTCCTAATACAATTAATTTTTTCTTTGTTATCAGTAACAAAAGCTCTAAAATCATGAGTTCCAATAAAATATTTAATCGCAGTCTTCATGTTATCTATATTTAAAACATGATTATATTGAAAGACATAATTTCTTTCTAAAGGATTATATTCTCCTAAGTTCATAAGATAATGATAGGTTTTACTTTTAACATTATATCGAGCATGAAAATCATTTGCTACTTCTTTTGTTTCTATTACATGTATATCTTTAGGTAAATTGCTGTTTAAAGCTCTTTTTAGTTTTTTTTCAGTTATTAAAATATCAACATCAGCATGGCCATATTGACATAAGGCATGAACACCTTTATCTGTTCTTCCCGTTGCAGTAAAAGGTGTTTTTCTTGCTGCATTTACTTTTTGCAAAGCCTCTTCTATATATTTTTGAATAGTATTTAAACCTTTTTGTGATTGATATCCTGAATAAGCAGTTCCATCGTATGCAAATTTTATTAAATAGCGCATTTTTACCTCTTTACCTCCTATACATGTTTATATATATCCTTTATTATATCTCTTATATCTTTATGATATTCTAATTTTACATTTTTTCTCTTTTTCGCAAGATATGTAAATTGTACTATTTCTGGAATTTGTATTTTATTTTTCTTTAAAAAATCAACTCTTTGAAATATATCTTGTGTGTTACCGTCAATTACAATTTGATCATTTTTAAATATTATTAATTTATTAGTATATTTATATAACATTGTACTGTCTTTACTAACAAAAATTATCATCTTTTTGTATTGTTCTTTAATTTTTTGTAATAGCATTAATAATTTCTTTTCATTTTTTATATCAAGATATTTAAAAGGTTCATTGATTATTATAATTTCAGGATTTGCTAATAAGGAAATAGCTAGTTGAAGCAATTTTTTTTCTGATGAAGATAACGTCGAAATAGTTCTTTCTAAAATATTAGAATTTAAAGAAACAATTTTTAATGAATCTAAAATCTTTTTATTTGGATTTTTAATTTTTAAATTTTTTCTTCTAATTTCATATTCCATTAATTCATAAACTTTATCAAAATATAAATATTCTAAATTTTCTTTAATAATTGAGAAAAATTTTTTAATTTGACTAAGATTATTTTTTGTAACTTCTTCATTATTAACAAATATTTTTCCTTTAAAAATAATTTCTAAACTTAATATTTCTATTAATTTATGTCTATCTTGACCAGTTATACCGATAAAGTTTTCATTTGAAATAGATAAATTTACTATATTTTCTTTTATTCGATAATCTTTTAGTTCTATTTCCATAATTTTTCTATCATCCTATCTAAATTTAATTCAATTTCATTAACTAATTCATAGTCACGTAATTTTACAGAAAGATCTATCATAAAAGGAAGATTTAATCCAATTTTATTTAATATATTGTCTTTTTGAATTACTTCTAAGGGAGCTCCTTCTAAAATAATATTACCTTTATCTAAAATATATATATAGTCAGTATATAAGGAAAGGTTTAAATCTAAAGTTGTAATTATTAATGTTAAGCCATATTTTTCTCGATAAAGTTCAAAAAAATCAAATAATTTTTTAATTTCATTTTTATCAAAATAATTATTTATATCCTCAATTATTAAGATTTTTGGTTTATTTAAAAGCGATATAAATATTTGATATAGAATAATTTCTTTTTTTGTTAATAATGTTGTTTCTTTTGTTAATATTTTCTTAATTTTTAAATTATTAATTAATAAAGTAATTAAATCATTATTCTCTTTTGTATTATCTACTAAATATGAAAGTTCGTTTTCTAAATTTTTAGTAAAAAATAGAATTTCTTTAGGAAATATTGTCTGCATAATTTTTGTAAAGTCAGTTATTTTATAACTAGAAATTGGTTTATTTGCTATTTTAATATTTTCAAATTTTTCCTTAATATTTCTGTTTAATATTCTCATTAATGTAGTTTTGCCACTGTTATTAGAACCTGAAATTGTTATAAACTTATTTTCTTCTATAGATAAAGAAATATCATTTATTATATCTTGATAAATTAATTTTTTAATTTCTATAATTTTACTCATGAAGCCTCCTGATTTTGAAAGTAAATACTAGTTGGATTTTCTTTTCTGTATTCTATAGGTTATACGTAAAAGCATTTTATCAGATAAAAATCTTGAGAAAAATTTAGCACATTTCATCTTAAATCCTGGAATTATAAGCATTTTCTTTTCGAACATTTTATCAATAGCATATCTTGCGACATATGTACTTCTTAAAGGCTTTATAGAGAATTTTACTCCTGCTACTTTATTAAAATTAGTAGCTACTGGTCCTGGGCATAAAACTGAAATGTTTACCTTGGTTTTTTTCTTTTTTTCTTCATAAAATAATGCTTCTGTTAGTTGATATATATATGATTTTGTTGCGTAATAAGTACTCATCAAAGGTCCTGGTTGAAAAGCTGCAGATGATGCAACATTTAAGATATAAGTTTCTGTATTTCTTTTTTCCATATCTTTAACTAATGATTTTGTTAAGATATGTACTGCTTTTATATTTGTGTTTATTAATTCAAGGTCTTTATTTAAATCTGTATTAGTTAAGGGTCCGAAATCTCCTAATCCAGCATTATTTATTAATATATCAATATTTTCTTTTTTGGTTAAAAGACATAAATCTTTAACTCTTTGTTCATTTGAAAGGTCAGCAATTACAATTGTAACTTTAGTTGGCAATTGTTCTTGAATTTCTTCTAATTTATTTTTATTTCTAGCAACTAAAATTAATTCACATTTTTTTGTAGCTAGATATCGCGCCATATCTAGACCTATTCCTGAGGATGCTCCTGTGATTAATGCTTTCATTTTGGTCATTCCTTTCTTTTAAACTATTAATCATTTTGTTTTAATTATACCCTAATTTTCTATAATTTTAAAGTTTTTCATATAATAAATATTTGTAATTTTTTTTAAAAAGAATAAGAAAAATATGATATTTAATTATTTCTAAATATTAAAAATCTATAATTAAAACTTTTAATCGAATAGATAAGAGATTATAAAATTTTTTTGAAATTTAATGGATTTAGTTATTAAAATAAGTTTTTAAGTTAAGTATAAATATTATTATATAAAAGTATTGATTTTCAATAAAGAAAAACATTTCAAAATTGATGAAATGTTTTATATCTTATTTAGTTTCTTCTTTTTTTTCTAATTTTTTTTGTGATTTAGCTTCTTCAGATTTTGTTTCTTCAACTAATCTTAAAATAACCATTAGAGCATCGTCGCCACGTCTTTCTGATAATTTTAAGATTTGAGTATATCCACCATTACGATTTTCATAGCGTTTTGCTAAATCATTGAATATTTTATCAACAACTTTTTTATCATTATGTAAAAATGCTAATGCTTTTCGACGTGAAACTAAATCACCTTTTTTTCCGTAAGTTATCATTTTATCAACAAATTTACGTAGTTCTTTGGCTCTAGTTTCTGTAGTTGTAATACTTTCATTTTCAACTACTTGTTTTGTCATTGTTGCAAGCATGCTTCTTCTATGTTTATTATCTCTACCTAGTTTTCTATATGCCATTGTTATTCCTCCTTATCTTAGTCTTCATCACGTAAAATTAAGCCCATATCTCTTATTTTATCTAAAACTTCTTTAAGAGATTTTTTACCTAAGTTACGAATTTTCATCATATCAGATTCACTTTTATTAACAAGATCTTGTAAAGTGTGAATACCTGCTCTTTTTAAGCAATTATATGCTCTAACTGAGAAATCTAAATCTTCAATTGAAGTTTCTAAAGCTTTTACCTTAGGATCTTCAGTTTTTTCAATCATCATTCCACTTACATCTGCAATAGATGATAAATCTGTTACTATTTGTAGATGTTCAATTAGAATGCGTGATGCTAATGCGATTGCTTCTTCTGGTTTAATTGAACCATTTGTCCATACATCTAGGATTAATTTATCATAACTTTCATCTTGTCCTACACGTGCATTCCCTACTTCATAGGAAACTCTTTCTATAGGAGAATACAATGAATCTATTGCAATGTCTCCAGCTTGTTTAAGCTCATATATTTTTTTATTATCTTCACTTCTAACATATCCACGACCATTTGTTATAGTCATTTCCATATTAAATGTTGCACCCTTTGATAAGGTACAGATAACTTTATCTGGATTAATAACTTCTATATCTGCATCATGTTCAATATCAGCAGCTGTTACTTCTCCTTCTTTTGAAACATTTATTCGTACAACTTTTGCTTCTGTTGAATGATTTTTAAATACTAATCCTTTTAAATTTAAAATGATTGTAGTTACATCTTCATATACACCTTCAATAGTTTGAAATTCATGATGAACTCCTTCAATTTTTATACTACTAATAGCGCTTCCTGGTAGAGAAGATAATAATACTCTTCTTAAAGCATTTCCTATAGTTGTACCAAATCCTCTTTCTAATGGTTCTAGTTCGAATCTTCCATAAAAATTACTTTCTATAGAATCAGTTATTTTATAAATTGGTTTTTCAAATTGCAACATGAAACTAACCTCCCTTTACTTTTTTTCACAAACTTTATTCTACTTATTATCCACGTGGACGTTTTGGTGGACGACATCCATTATGTGGGATTGGTGTAACATCAACTATAGATGTTACTTCTAATCCTGCAGTTTGTAACGAACGAATTGCTGTTTCACGACCTGGACCTAAACCTTTAACGCGAACTTCAACTTTACGCATTCCCATATCATAGGCAGCTTTTCCTGCTGCTTCTGCAGCCATTCCAGCAGCGAATGGAGTTGATTTTTTACTACCTTTAAATCCGATAGCTCCAGATGATGCCCAACTTACTACATTACCATCCTTATCTGTTAGTGTAGTTATTGTGTTGTTAAATGTTGAATGAATATGAGCCATACCTTCTGGTACATTCTTTTTTACTTTTTTCTTTCTAGTTTTATATGCCATAAGTCTTACCTCCTTTTATATTTACAATTTAACTAAGCAGCTTTTTTCTTATTTGCTACAGTCTTTCCTTTACCCTTACGAGTACGAGCATTACGATTAGTTCTTTGTCCTCTTACAGGTAATCCTCTTTTATGACGAGTTCCTTCGTATGAGTTAATTTCCATCTTAGTTTTGATGTTCATACTAACTTCACGACGTAAGTCACCTTCTGTTAAATATTTATTAATTTCATCACGAATTTTAATTAAATCGTCTTGTTTTAAATCTTTTGTTGTTGTAGTTGGATCAATGTCAACTGCTTTTAATATTTGTTTTGCTAAACTTCTTCCAATACCATAAATGTAAGTTAATGAAATACAAATATGTTTATTATTTGGAATATCTACACCTTTAATACGTGCCATTTATTACACCTCCTATTAACCTTGTCTTTGCTTGTGTTTTGGATTTTCACAAATTATTCTTATTTTTCCTTTGCGCTTAATTACTTTACATTTTTCGCAAATTGGTTTAACTGATGCTTTAACTTTCATATTTTTCCCTCCTATTATTTACGATAGGTAATACGCCCACGTGTTAAATCATAAGGCGTTAGTTCTATCATTACGGTATCTCCTGCTAAGATGCGAATATAATTCATTCGTATTTTACCAGAAACGTGAGCTTCCACAATGTGTCCATTTTCTAATTGAACTTTGAATTTACCTCCTGGGATAAGTTCAAGAACTTTACCTTCCATTTCAATTGTATCTTTTTTAGCCATCTTTTCACTCTCCTGTCAGAAATTATATCCATCGGCAGTTGATACTTAATCGATGGAATGTATCCTTCTAAAGAAGGTATTTGTAATACCTTCTTTGTACATTAAGATACTACTTTTTGATACATTATTTATTTATAATTTTTTCAATTTCAGTAAAAATATTTTCGATAGAGTTGTCTCCATTAATTTCGAATAATACTTTTTTCTTTTTATAATGCTTAATTATTGGTTCGGTTTTTTCTTGATACATAGCATATCTTGTTTGAAATGCTTCAAGATTATCATCACTTCTTTGATAAAGTTTTCCACCACAATAATCGCAAATAGAATCAATTTTTGGAGAACTGTTTTCATCATTTATATTGTAAATAGTTTTACAATTCTCACAAATTCTTCTTCCTGTAATTCTTTTTTCTAATATTTTTTTATCAATATTTATCCAAATTACATTACCAATTTCATATCCTAATTTTTTTAGAATATTATCATACTCATAGGCTTGCTCGATATTACGAGGAAAACCATCAATTATAAATCCTTTTTTACAATCTTTTTGTCTTAGTCTATCTTCTATTAATTGATAAGTAATTTCATCTTTTACTAGCTTACCGCTAGCTAAAGTTTCATAAATATAATTTCCTAATTCACTATCTTCTTTAGATATATTTCGTAAAATATCTCCTGTAGAAATGTGAGGAATATCATATTTACCTTCCACTAGTTCAGCTTGTGTTCCTTTACCAGCCGCTGGTGGAGCTATAAACATAATGTTTTTCATAATTACCTTCTACTATAACCTCTTTTATAACTTCTAGTTAATATACTTCCTTCTAATTGTTTGTATGTTTCAAGTGCTACTCCAACAACAATTAGTAATCCTGTACCTCCAATTGATACAGATGTAGGTAAGCTAGTTAGTTTTGAAAATAAAATTGGAAGTCCAGCTATTATTGATAAAAATGTAGCTCCAAGAATTGTTAATCTTGATAAAATTCTATTAACATATTGTTTTGTTTCTTCTCCTGGTCTAATTCCTGGAATATATCCTCCGTTATCTTGTAAATTTTTTGCAAACTCTTCTGGTTTTAATTGAATAAATGTATAAAAGTATGCAAAGAAAAATATAAAGATAACATATAATGTGAAACCTACTGGTGTTGTATAATTAAGATATTTCTGTACTACAACTGTAAATCCATCCTTATTTATTACTTGTGCAATAATACTTGGAATAGATAATAAGCTTGATGCAAATATTACTGGAATTACTCCTGCAGAATTAATTTTGATTGGCATAAAGCTTTGAGAAGCTCCATATGCACTTGTTGATTTATTAGCATATTGAATAGGAATTCTTCTTTCTGATTCTTGAACGAAGATAATACCAATTATTATTGCAAAATAAACAATGATAAATAGTAAAAATTTTATTATTCCTAAAGTAATCACTTGAGTAGTTCCATCTAAAACAACTAAACCATTAAAAGCATCAATAAACATTTGTGGTAATGTGGCAATAATACCTGCCATAATAATTAAACTTTGACCATTACCAATTCCTTTTTGACTTATCTGGTCACCCATCCATAATAGTAGTGAAGTTCCAGCTGTTAAAACTGTTGCTATATACATATATTGCATTGGATTTCCTGTTTTACCAATAAAGGCAAAAGCAAGAGCATAACCTTCCACAAAGGCAAAGGCAATTCCTACATATCTTGTTATTTGATTTATTTTTTGATGCCCTGTATGCCCTTGTTTTCTAAGTTCTGTAAAATATGGAATAATATCCATTTGTAATAACTGCATAATTATTGATGCTGTTATATATGGCATTACTCCTAATGCAAATATAGAGAAATTTTTAAGTGCTCCACCACCAATTGTATTTATTAATTCTAAAAACCCTAAATTTTTAGTTAAGTTTTCTGTTCCAGGAACTCTTATTGATATACCTAATATAAAAACTGTTAATGCTATTAAAGTAAAGTAAATTCTGTGTCGTAAATCTTTATTTCCAGAAGTAAATAATTGCTTCATAGTTTTAAACATTTTAGATCACCTCAGCTTTACTTCCTGCCTCTTTAATCTTTTCTAACGCACTAGCTGAAAATTTATTAGCTTGAATAGTTAATTTCTTTTCTAATTTTCCATTTCCTAGTACTTTAATTCCATCTAATTGTTTTTTTACTAATCCAGTATCTTTTAATAATGCAGGTGTAATTAATGTTCCATTTTCAAAAACATTTAAATCTTCAACATTTATAACTGCATATACTGTTTTAAATTTAGCATTTGAGAATCCTCTTTTTGGAATTCTTCTATATAATGGTAATTGTCCACCTTCAAATACTGGATTGATACTACCACCACTACGTGCTTTTTGTCCTTTTTGTCCGCGTCCACTTGTTTTACCAAGACCACTACCTGGACCACGTCCTACACGTTTCTTTTTATGAGTAGCACCGATATTTTTTTCTAATTCATGTAATTTCATTATCCTAATATCTCCTCTACTGTTTTACCACGAAGTGCTGCTACTTGCTCTGGAGTCTTAATAGACTTTAAGGCATTCATTGCAGCTCTTGCCATGTTTAATTTTGTTCTTGCTCCTAGTGATTTAGAAACAACATCACGAATTCCTGCTAATTCTAAGATTGCACGAACTGATCCACCAGCAATAACACCAGTACCTGCTGATGCAGGTTTGATGATTACTCTAGCAGCTCCTGCTGTTCCAATTGCTTCATGCGCAACTGTTCTTCCATCGATTAGAGGTATTGTGATAATATTCTTATTTGCATCTTGTAATGCTTTTTTGATTGCATCAGGTACTTCATTTGCTTTACCAATACCTAATCCAACTTTTCCTTTACGATCTCCAACTACAACTGTTGCAGAATATCTTCTTTGACGTCCACCTTTGTTAACTTTAACAACACTTTTAACATCAATTACTAATTCTTCAAATAGTTTTTCTTTAGAGTCACGAGTTCTTTTTTGCATATTACCCTCCTATTAGAATTCTAATCCATTTTCACGTGCAGCTTCTGCTAAAGCTTTAACACGTCCATGATATAGGTATCCACCTCTATCAAATACTACTTTTGTAATTTTAGCTTGTTTTGCATTGTCAGCGATTGCTTTACCAACAATTTTAGCTGCTTCTACATTGCTTCCATTTTTGATTTTTAAATCTTTATCTAATGAAGAAGCTGATACAAGAGTAGTTCTAGTTTCATCATCTATGATTTGTGCATAAATTCCAGTATTAGAACGGAATACACATAATCTTGGTACTGCGCTTGTACCCATCAAAGTTTTACGAATTCTTTCATGACGAGCAACACGCATACTATTACGAGATTCTTTTTTAATCATAATTTATTCTCCCTTCCTACTTTATTAAGCAGCTTTCTTTCCTTCTTTACGATGAATATGTTCATCTTTGTAACGGATTCCCTTACCTTTATATGGTTCAGGTGGTCTAACTTTTCTAACATTTGCTGCAAATTCTCCAACTAAAACTTTATCAATTCCTTTAATAGTTATTTCAGTATTTCCATTTGCTTCTACTGTTAATCCTGCTGGTACTTCCATATTTACTGGATGTGAAAAACCAGCATTAATAGTTAGTTTATTTCCTTGTACATTGAAACGATAACCTACACCAATTATTTCTAAAGTTTTTTCATATCCTTTAGTTACACCTATTATCATATTTTGAATTAAAGCATTCATTGTACCATGCATAGCTTTAGCATTTTCATTTTTACGTTCTAAAGTTATTTGATTATCAATTTGCTTCATTGTAATATCTTTTAACATTGGTTGTTGTAAAGATCCTTTAGGTCCTTTTACAGTTACAACATTATCGATATTTTCAACAGTAACACCTTCGGGTACTGTAATAATACGATTTCCAATACGGCTCATATTGACACCTCCTATTTCATTTTAAATTAACCGCAATTAAAATTTTTGCGTTTTTCAAATTCTACCAAATATAAGCTAGAACTTCTCCACCTATATTTTGTTTACGAGCTTCTTTATCTGTCATAATTCCTTTTGATGTTGAAATGATTGCTATTCCTAATCCATTAAGAACTTTTGGAATTTCATCATTTTTAGCATATACACGAAGTCCTGGTTTGGAAATTCTTTTTAGACCAGTGATAACTCTTTCTTTTTTATCTGTGTATTTTAAAGTTAGATTAATTATTCCTTGAGTATCATCACTGTCAATTTTATAATCTTTAATAAATCCTTCTTCTTTTAAAATTCTAGCAATTTCTTTTTTGATGTTAGAAGCTGGAACTTTTACATTTTCATAACGCATTTGATTAGCATTACGAATTCTTGTTAACATATCTGCAATTGTATCTGTTACTACTGCCATAATAAACTCCTCCTTTCCAATTACCAACTTGATTTCTTAATTCCTGGTATTTGTCCTTTATAAGCTAATTCACGGAAGCAAATACGGCAGATTCCGAATTTACTCATAACTGCGTGGGGACGACCACAACGAGAACATCTTGTATATTCACGCACTTTATATTTTTGTGGTCTATTAGCCTTTAC
The DNA here is from genome assembly GCA_947652375.1 of uncultured Mollicutes bacterium. Taxonomy (GTDB): domain Bacteria; phylum Bacillota_I; class Bacilli_A; order RF39; family UBA660; genus UBA3789. The sequence goes on from CANTCS010000001.1 coordinate 29,785, forward strand.
TATCATACTTTTCTTTGCCATAATATTCCTCCCATTTACTTTCTAAAAGGAATTCCAAGTCCATTTAATAAGTCAAATGATTCCTCATTAGTTTTTGCTGTTGTTACGAAAATGATATCCATTCCACGTACTTTTACAACATCATCATAATCAATCTCTTGGAAGATTAATTGTTCTTTAATTCCCATTGTATAGTTTCCACGTCCATCAAATGCTTTTGGGCTAACTCCACGGAAATCTCTAACACCTGGAAGTGAAATTGAAATTAACTTATCCATAAAGTTATACATATTTTCTCCTCTTAGTGTTACTTTACAACCAATTGCTTGACCTTCTCTTACTTTAAATCCAGCAATTGATTTCTTTGCTTTTGTTATTACTGGCTTTTGACCAGATATTTTTGTTAAATCTGCTACTGCTGCATCTAATAATTTAGAATTAGTAGTTGCATCTCCAACTCCCATATTAATAACGATTTTTTCTAATTTTGGAACTTCCATTAATGACTTATAATTATATTTTTCTTTTAAACTTGAAACTACTTCATTTAAGTATTTCTCTTTTAGGCGGTTCATAATTACCCTCCTTCCAACTAATCAATCTTCTCATTAGATTTTTTTGTTATTCTTATTTTTTTACCTGTTTTACTATCAGTTGTATGTCCTATTCTAGTTCTTTTCTTAGTTTTAGGATCAATTATCATAACATTTGATGCATTAATTGGTCTTTCAACCTCAATAATACCACCATTATCTTGTCCTGTAGGCTTTTGATGTTTCTTTACAATGTGAACACCTTCAACAACTACTTTATTTTCTGCTTTTAATGTTTTAATTATTTTTCCTTTTTTACCTTTATCAGAACCAGTGATAACTACAACTTCATCTCCTACTTTAAAGTTCATATTTATCCTCCTCTTATAGTACTTCTTTTGCTAAAGATACTATTTTCATAAAATCTTTATCACGAAGTTCTCTTGCTACTGGTCCAAAAATACGAGTTCCTATTGGACTCTTGTCATCACGAATGATAACACAAGCATTGTCATCGAACTTAATATAACTTCCATCTTCACGACGAACGCCTTGACGACTACGAACGATAACTGCTTTTACAACTTTTCCTTTTGGAATTGGTGAGTTTGGAATTGCGCTTTTAACTGTTCCAACTACTATATCACCAATGTTACCTGTTTTTACTTTACTTCCACCTAATACACGAATTACTAATAGTTCACGTGCACCAGAATTGTCAGCAACTTTCATACGGCTTTCTTGTTGTAACATAGATTATTCCTCCTTCTCCTCATCTAAGCGTTAAATAATAACTGCTTCTTTTACTATTTCTTTTAAATAGAAATGTTTTGTTTTTGATAATGGTCTAGTTTCTACTATACGAACAGTATCTCCAACTTTTGCTATATTTTTTTCATCATGTACACAATATTTTTTTGAGCTTTTAACTCTTTTGTGATATAACGGATGGTTTTTATAAGTTTCGACTAAAACACTGATTGTTTTATCATTAGTGGCACTTACTACTTTACCAACTAATTCTTTTTTTACTTTCTTTTCCACTGTATACCCTCCTATTCGTTATTCTCACGTTCTTTTAGAACGGTTTTCAATCTAGCAACGGTGTGTCTTAAATCTCTAATTCTAGAAGGTTTTTCTAAGTTACCAGTTGCTTGTTGAAAACGTAAATTAAATAGTTCTTCTTTAGATTCAACTAGTTTCTTGTTGATTTCTTCAGTTGATAATTCTCTTATTTCCTTAACCTTCATTTTTTTCACCACCATTTTCTTTCATTACAAATTTAGTTGCTACTGGTAGTTTATGAGAAGCAAGTCTTAATGCTTCACGTGCAACAGCTTCGTCTACACCTGCTATTTCAAACATAATTTTTCCTTCTTTAACTACTGCAACCCATCCTTCAACATTACCTTTACCTTTACCTTGTCTTGTACCGATAGGTTTTTTAGTTAATGGCATATGTGGAAAGATATTTATCCAAACTTTACCACCACGTTTCATATAACGAGTCATTGCAATACGTGCAGCTTCTATTTGGTTAGCTGTTATCCAAGCACCTTCTTTTGCTTGAAGACCATATTCACCAAAATGTAACTCTCTATTACCACGTGATCTTCCTTCGTAAGGTAATCTATGAACACGACGATATTTAGTTCTTGACGGTATTAACATATTAATTACCTCCTTTAGCCTTTTTATTTAGGATTTCTCCTTTATAGATCCAAACCTTTACACCAATTTTTCCAAATGTTGTATCAGCTTCTGCTGTTGCATAATCAACATCTGCTCTTAAAGTATGTAGAGGAATAGTTCCTTCTGTATATCCTTCACTACGAGCCATATCTGCTCCACCTAAACGTCCAGATACACTTGTTTTGATTCCTTTTGCTCCAGCTTTCATTGCATTTCTAATTGCACGTTTTTGAGCCATACGGAATGAAGCTCTATTAGTTATTTGATTTGCAATATTATCTGCTACTAATTGAGCATTTATATCTGCCTTTTTAATATCAACGATTGAGATTCCAATATTTTCATCTGCAACCTTTGAAAGTTGTTTTTTTAATTTTTCTATTTCTTCTCCACCGTGTCCAATCATAACACCTGGTTTAGAAGTATGAATTACAACTTCACATCTCTTAGCATTTCTTTCAATTTCAACTTTAGCAATTCCAGCATTTGATAAATTTTTGTCTAAATATTCACGAATTTTAACATCTGTAGCTAAATACTTAGAAAAGTCTGCTTTATTACTATACCATTTTGCTTCCCAGTCTTTATTGATACCAAGTCTTAGTCCATTAGGATTTACCTTTTGTCCCATTTTGTAACCTCCTTATTAGTTTTTTGTAGCCACTACTATATTAATGTGACTAGTTCTATGATTTCTGTGTCCTATATGTGAACGTGAATCGAAAAAGTGACGTTTCATAACAGGACCGGCATCTACTCTTGCTTCTTTAACATAAAGTGCTCCTGCATCTGCACCATTATTATTAACAGCATTTGCAATAGCAGAATCTAATACTTTTTTTGTTAATCTTGCTGATTTATTGTTAACATTACTTAATATGGTTAATGCTTCTTGAACACTCTTACCACGAATCATATCAGAAACTAAACGAGCTCTGATAGGTGATACTCTTAGTCCTTTAGCAATTGCTTTTGCTTCCATATATTTAACCTCCTAGTCATTTTTTATTTCTTTTTGTCTGAACCATGTCCACCAAATTTACGTGTTAATGCAAATTCACCTAATTTATGTCCAACCATGTCTTCAGTTACGTATACTGGAATAAATTCTTTTCCATTATGTACTGCAAATGTATGTCCTATAAAATCAGGAAAAATAGTGGAACGGCGTGACCAAGTTTTAATGACTTCTTTTTTTCCAGACTTATTTAATTTTTGAACCTTTTTTAATAATCTTTTAAATACATAAGGTCCTTTTTTTAAACTTCTTGCCATTTTTTAATCATCCTTTCCTATTTACTATTGCGACGACGTACTATGAACTTGTCAGATTGTTTTTTCTTACGTGTCTTTAATCCAAGTGCAGGTTTACCCCATGGTGTCATTGGAGCTTTACGTCCAACTGGAGCACGACCTTCACCTCCACCATGTGGATGGTCATTAGGATTCATAACTGAACCACGAACTGTAGGTCTAATACCCATGTGACGACTACGTCCAGCTTTACCAACTTTAACTAGTGATGAGTCTTCATTTCCAACTTCACCAACTGTTGCCATACATGTTCCTAATATTTTTCTTTGTTCTCCACTTGATAAACGAATCATAACATATGAATTTTCACGACCAAGTATTTGAGCTGAAGCACCAGCACTTCTTGCTAATTCTCCACCTTTTCCAGGACGTAATTCAATATTATGAATCATTGTTCCTACTGGAATACTCATTATTGGTAAAGCGTTACCAACTTTGATATCAGCATTTTCACCAGCTTCAATTTTATCTCCAACTTTTAAACCTTTTGGTGCGATAATATATCTTTTTTCTCCATCTGCATAATTGATTAATGCAATATTTGCAGTTCTATTTGGATCATATTCAATACTTGCTACTGACCCAGGTACGTTTAGCTTATTTCTTTTAAAATCAATGATACGATATTTTCTTTTTTCACCGCCACCATGATGACGTACTGTTATCTTACCTTGATTGTTACGGCCACCATTTTTCTTAATAGTAACTGTAAGAGATTTTTCTGGAGTGCTAGTTGTGATTTCTTCATTTATTAATGCACTCATCTTTCTACGTCCTGGTGTAGTAGGTTTATAATTTCTGATTGCCATAATTTATTTCCTCCTTCTAACCAAGATCAATTGTTTGTCCTTCTGCAAGAGTAACAATTGCTTTTTTTGAACGATTAGTTAATCCTGTATAACGACCAACTCTTCTTTTTTTAGGTACTACATTAATTGTTCTAATTGATGTTACCTTTACATTGAATATTTTTTCAATTGCTTGTTTAATTTCAATTTTATTTGCTTTTGGATCAACTTTGAAAGTATATTTTCCTTGATTTAAAGCATTTTGTGATTTTTCAGTTATAACTGGTGCTTTAATTATTTCTAAATATTTAGTATCTTTCATTATTTAAGCACCTCCTCAACAAATTTTAATGCATCTTCTGTAATAAGCATTACATCAGTTCCTACGATATCTAATACGTTTATTTCATCTGCTAAAATTAGTACAATATTTTGAAGATTTCTTGATGCTAAGATTAAATTTTCATCAAATTCTTTAACAACCATTAAAATTTTCTTATCTGTAACTTTTAAGGCTTCTAAAATATTTAATACTTCTTTAGTTTTTGGTGTTGCTACTGTTAAATTATCTACTACAATAATTTCTTTAGCATTTGCTTTTTCTGCTAATGCTGATTTAATAGCAAGTACTCTTTCTTTACGATTTTGTTTTTTACTGTAATCTCTAGGTACTGGAGTTCCATAATTTCCTCCACCTACCCATTGAACAGATCTAATTGAACCTTGACGTGCACGTCCAGTTCCTTTTTGTCTCCATGGTTTTCTTCCTCCACCAGAAACTTCTGAACGATTTTTAGTTTTATGTGTTCCTTGTCTTAATGATGCCATTGTTAATATTATTGCATCATTTAAAACAGCTTTGTTTGGTGTAATTTCAAATATTTCTTCGTTTAAATTAATGTCTCTAACTTTTTCACCTTTAAGATTTAAAAGTTCTACTTTTTTCATTTACGATTCCTCCTTTCATCACTTTTTAATAAATTATTTTTTCTTATTTTATTGTGATGATTTTATTCAACTGTTGTTTCTTCAGTTGTTGTAACTTCAGCAGCTTCTTCTACTACTGGTTCAACATATGAAATTAAATCAGCAGCATTATTTTTTGCATTTGGTTTTTTAACTGCAGTATGAATCATAACTAATGATTTCTTTGGACCAGGAACATTACCTTTTACTAAAATTACACTATTTTCTGTATCTACTGATACAATTTCAAGATTTTGAACTGTTCTTTGAACATTACCCATTTGACCAGGCATTTTCTTACCTTTAAGTACATGCATTGGTAGCATAGTACCTAAAGAACCAACTCCTCTATGGTATTGTGAACCGTGTCCCATAGGACCAGTTGATTGATTGTGGCGTTTAATAACACCTTGGAACCCTTTACCTTTAGAAGTTCCTGTAACATCAACAATTTCTCCTGCTTCGAAAATGTCTACACCTATTGTTTGACCTAAAGTGTAATCATTAACATTAACTCCTCTAATCTCTCTTAAGAAGCGCTTAGGTGTTGTGTTAGCTTTATTTGTATGACCCATTTTTGGTTTGTTGCTTAATTTTTCTCTGATAGAACCAGTTGCAATTTGAATAGCATCATAACCATCTTTTTCTGTTGTTTTTATTTGTGTAACCACATTTGGTTCTACTTCTACAACAGTAACCGGAATTAATTTACCTTCTTTAGTAAATACTTGAGTCATTCCGATTTTTGTACCTAAGATTCCTTTCATTACTATTTCCTCCATTATTTAGTTTTAATTTCGATATCTACTCCGCTTGGTAAATCTAAATGAGCTAAAGCATCAATAGTTTCCTTGCTTGGATTTTTGATATCAATTAGTCTTTTGTGTGTACGCATTTCGAATTGTTCACGTGAATCTTTATATTTATGAACAGCTCTTAAAATTGTATATTTTTCAATCTCTGTTGGAAGTGGTACTGGACCTGAAATATTTCCACCAGTTCTTCTTACTGTTTCAACAATTTTTTTTGCTGCATTATCCAATATTCTGTGATCGTATGCTTTAATTCTAATACGAATTTTTTCTGTTGACATTTTTTAAAATCCTCCCTTCGCCTATATCTAGTATAGACTTGCTCCGAACGAATAACCCGATAACCAACTATCAACTTAACCTGGTGTATCAGCAACCTCGTACATCTAAGCAGTCACACGAAATAAATTATAACAGTAGTTTCTTTATTTTGCAAGGCTTTTTCGAGTTTTTTTTGCAAAATTTTTTTTATTTTCTAAATTTAGAAATTTTTTTATTCTAATTTAATTAAATTCATTTAAAAAGTTTATTCATTTTTTATAAATATAAAATATTCTTAGATTTCCTAAAACGTACAGTTAATTTTAACAAAAATGTTTTTTAATATATCACTTCAACTTAAATATATTGATAATATTGCATTTAATTGATTAGATTTTTATAAGATTAGAAGAAAAAATATATATTTTTTTGTTTGAGTATTTCTTTCTAATCTAAATTTTTTATAATCTTTAGTTTACGAAGTTTAATATTTTTTAAGTTTGATATAGACATGTACTTTTAAATTCTCACTAAAAAACAAAGAAATTATAATAAAATATTGTTAATCTTTCTTACAAAAAGTTTTTTCAATATTAAAAACAACTTTGATGTTTAAAAATAGAAATTTATAAATTTATAAAAAATGTTTCAAAAATTTTTTTCTTTCTTAAAACTAATTTTTTAATTTAAAGTTTCCTAAACTTATTTCATTTATTTGTTTATTAATCTGACAAAAAAATATTTTCTTGAAAAAAATTATTAATAGTGTTATAATATGTGAAACTTTTAAGTATCTTATAAAGTTTAAAGGAGATAAATTATGGGTAATATTTGTGTTTTTGCAAAATGGGATTTAAAGAAAAAAGATTGGAGAACTCCTGTTTTTGAGGAATATGGTAGAAGTTTTGCAATTTCAAGTTATGCAACAATTAATAATTCTGGTGATATGACAAATTATATAATTTCTGCACAAGGAACAAGAGTAGAAGATCATTCTAAAAATTTTAAAACTATTAAAGAATCTAAAGCTCACATAGACAATATAATAAAATATTTCGAAAATAAAACTGGAAAGTATAGTATTAAATATTTTATGATGGATGCTGATTCTCCTATTATAGAGGATGCTAAACTATTAGCTAAATATATTGATAATCTAGCAATTTTACCAACAACAAATTCGATAAATATAATTGGATTGTCAAAGTGCAGTGCAATGAACTTTTATGTACCAAGGTTTTTTAATAAAGTAGAGTCTTTTGAAAAGACTAATATGTTCAATATAGCTACTCCATATACGGGAACAAGACTGGCTTCTCCACAATATTTTTATCCAGATATCTTAAAACTTATCACAAGTAAAGTAGGCGATAATCATTTAGCAGAAATGATTTATAGTAAATTAATTGATGTTTATGAGGGGGTAAGTAGTAATTCTCATATGGATTATGATATTGCAATGCCTGGAGGAATTTCTTCAGAGAAATTCTCGGTTTATGATAAGGATTTTATTAAAAATATTTTTTCCACAGAAAATGTTCAAGCTATTAAGCAATTAAATTATTTTCAGAATATAATAACTGGTATTGATAAAAACACTTGGAAAGAAGCCATGGCAACTTTAAATTTTACAGGTTTAGGTTTGTGTCTTCTAGATGATTTATTCTTTGATAATAAATCTGATGGAATGGTTTTCGTTGAAGCACAAAGAGAAGTGGAAAAAGTATTAGACATTAAAAGTCATATATTGAAATCTACTCATCATGACACTATGGGTATTAAAAGAGCAGTTAATGAAATTTTAGGTTTAGTGGAAGATAATATTAATGAAACGAATGAAAAGAAAGTTTTTTATAAAAAAAATAAGTAACTTAAGAAAGATTTTAAGTTACTTTTTTATGATTTTTTAGCTTTTATATTGGTGCTTTGATTTAAAATTTCCAATTACTTTTAAAGAAGCTGGAGCAACTATTGATTTACCAAATTTCTTATTAATATTATCCATAGTTTTTTGAATGTTAGTTTCATCTTTTTTTATTTCTTGATTTATATCAAATAACGAAAGTTGCTTTTCATTTGTATTTTTGAGGTCTGATAATCTTACACCAATCAAACGAATTGCCTCTCGTTTAAAACTTTTGTCGAAAACTTCAAGGATTTTTTTATAAATTTCTTTAGTATCATCTGTTGGATTAGGTAACTTGGTTTGAGCAGAATAACTAATAAAATCTTTATTTTTATAAATTACAGCTACTGTTTTTGTATATAGTTTTTTTGATCTTAATTCATGAGTTACTTCAAGTGTTTGTCGAAATATAATTTCTTTTATTTTTTCTTCATCATCTAAATCAAAAGGTAAAGTCTCTGTTGTGCTTATACTTTTATTTTTACTATTTGTTGTTTCTACTTTAGAATTATCAATTCCCCATGCTGCTTCTTGCAAAAATTTTCCTTGACTTTTAAGTTTTTGTTGCAACATTTTTGAATCAGCATGAGCTAAATCTTTAATTGTATAAATTTTCATCTCATTTAAGATTTTTTTACTACTTTTTCCACACATGAATAACTTTTCAACATCTAAAGGCCAGAGTTTTTTTTCTATTTCATTTTTAAATAAAGTATGAACTTTATTAGGTTTTTCAAAATCACTTGCCATTTTGGCACATAATTTGTTATTTCCTATTCCAATATTAACAGTAAAACCATATAATTTATAAATATCATCTTTTATTTTGTAAGCTAATTTTAAATAATCATTATATAAATATTTTGTTCCAGTCATATCTAAAAAACATTCATCTATAGAAAATTGCTCAATTATAGGTGAATATTTTTCTAAATAATTTACTAAATTTTTTGACTGTATATAATAAATTTTAAAGTCTGGAGAATATATTTTTAAAAAAGGGCATTTTTGTTTAGCATTGTATATTGTGTCAGCAGTTTTTATGCCATATTTTTTTGCTATTGGAGATTTGGCTAATACGACTCCTTGACGTTTATGTTCATCTCCGCCGATTATTGATGGTATTTCTCTTATGTCTAAATTACAACCATTTTTTAGGAGTTCTACTGCTGTCCAAGATAAAAAAGCATTATTAACATCAACGTGAAAGATAATTCTATTTTCCATGCTCTCACCTCTTTTTATATTATAAATATTTAAAAATTTTGTTATTAACTTTTTGTTCTAGAATTAAAAGTTTTTAGAATCATAGTCTTATTATATGCTATTTTTTAATTAAAAACTTTTCTTTTAATGATATTTTAAATACAAATCTAAAAACATTAGAATATTTTTTATATTTTAAATATAGTTCTAATATTTCTTAAGTTTTTAGAGACAAATTCCATTTTTAAAATTTCCACATTTATTGGGGAAACATTAATATATCATATTGTTTAAACAAAAAACTGCATAGATAGGTATATATCTTATATCTTTTTTTGTGGAAAAGTTATTTTCTGTAATGCGATAGCCTTCTAATACTGTAAATTTTTTCATAAAAACAGATAAAGATTTTGCTTTAGAATTTGTTTTTGTTGTAATTTCGATAGGAAGTATTTGGCCATTTCTATTTTGAACTACAAAATTTACTTCAGCTTTTCCTTCAGATTGATAATAAAATAGAGAATAGTTTCCTTCAACTAAAGTTTTTGCTATATGATTTTCATATAGTGTTTCTTTTATTTTTTCATCTAAAACAAATTGTTTATAATTTATATGTAACATAGAATATAAAATTCCATCGTCTGGTAAATAAAGTTTAAAGCTATCTTTTTCTTTACAACTACTAAGTGGGGATTTTATATTTTTTATTTTAAAACTTCTATAAACAATTTGATTATCTACTAAAAAATTTATTGTAGTATCATATTCTTTTGCTCTTTTTCCTGTTCCCATTAAACCATATTGAAATTTTTTATTTTCTTTTTGTAATTGAAATGGTATTGAATTAAATACTTCTATTCCACGTGGAATATCTATTAATGTTTTATTTATAGCAATTTCTGAAGTATAAACATCGATGATCTTTTGTTTAATTGCATCTATTTGATTAACGTCTTTACCTTCTAAAGATGCTTTTATTACTTCTGGCATACCACCTGTTTGTAAGTACGATTGGAAGTGGTCGAGTGCTACTTTGTGAAAGGGACATGTTTTATGTTTAAAAAAAGATTCTCTTATTAACTCTGAAAGACTCTTTTCATTACATGCCCATAGATACTCTTCAAAGTCTAACTCAGTCATACTTTTAAATTGTAATTCCTCTCCTTTAAACTCTTTTAATTTCTCTCTTCTAGACGTTATCGCTATAATGTGATACTTACTATGCTCACTTCCAAATATCTTTAATCCTTTTATTATAGTATTATCTACAACATTATCAAAAATTATTAATGTATCTTCTTTTAATATTGTTTCTCCTGATAATAAAGATAAATTAAGAATAATTTTTTCTGTTGATCTTTCTTTTAAAAATAACTCTTTAATTTGGAGATTATTAGTTGTATTAAAATAAACTATGTTTTTATATTCTTTTTTTCCAAAGTTTAAGACACTAAATGTTTTCCCTATTTGTTTAGGTCCAAATAATAATAAAGGTTTTCTCAATAAGTCATTTTTCCACTTAATATAGAATTTATCAATTTTTCGTTCCATTATATGTATCCTCCTGACATAATTTATATATTAAGTATACTTTTTAATTGTTTTTTTGTCAATTAAAAGGACCCTATACTAAGGTCCTAATTAGTTATTAAAGGTTTAATATATTCAAGTCTTAACTTATCTGCGATAGTAACTATAAATTCTGAGTTTGTTGGTTTAGCTTTATCAATATCAACACTGTGACCAAATATATCTTCCATTAGATCCCAGTTTCCTCTATTCCAACTTACTTCTATTGCGTGGCGAATTGCTCTTTCTACTCTTGAAACTGTTGAATCGAATTTCTTAGCAATTTCGGGATATAACTCTTTTGTTATACCACCTACTATCTCTGGTCTCTTATATACTAGAGTAATACCTTCTCTTATATATTGATATCCTTTAATATGTGATGGTACTCCTAGCTCATGTAAAGTTTTTGTAATTGAAATCTGTAAGTTATTATGAAATAAATCTATTGATTCACCTGAGCCATTTCTATTAAATGCAACATCATTAATTTTTTCTTCTAGGTAAGAAAGTTCAAATGGTTTAAGCATAAAATAACTTGCTCCTAATTCAGATACTTTTCTTATCATTTCTTGAGTATTATAAGAAGTTAATACTATCACTTTTTTATTAACTTTATTTTTATTCATATGTTTTAATACTGCAATTCCATCTTTATTAGGCATGACTAAATCTAATAAAATAATATCAAACTCATCTGATTTTTTATCTATTAATTTAATTCCTTCTGCGCCATCATTAGCTTCTAATGTTATAGCAATGTTTGAAGAATTGCTGAAATATTCTTTAATTAAATTTATTATACTTTTGTTGTCATCAATTATCATTACTCTTGTCTTTTCCATAATTATCTCCTTTTTATTCTTTTATATTTTATTGATTATTCACCACGCATTTTAATTATATAATATTTGACAAAAATTTTAAAGATAAAAAAATGACAAGTTTTGTCGAAACTGTCTAATCTGTCAATTTTTCTAATTTATTTATAAATTTTTTTAATTCAAAAGCTTTTAAACTCAAGGCTCCAAGAAGAAATCCATCAAGTGAAGAAATATTTGTAAAAGTGTCAAGAGAATGACAGTTTACACTTCCCCCATAAATGATTTTATTATTAGGTAAATTTTCTTTAAGAATTTTTATAATAGTATTTAGGTGTTCAGGAGTTGGTACTAATCCTGTTCCTATAGCCCAAATGGGTTCATAGGCAATGATAATTTTTTCTTGATCTTGTTTATTTAAATCAATCATTATAGAAGCTAATTCTTTTTTTAACTCTTTTTCATAATAATTATTATTTTTTTCTTTTTCACTCTCTCCAATACATAAAATTGGAATAATTTCTTGTTCTAATAATTTTTTTATTTTTAAATTTATTTCTTTTGATGTTTCTTTATGATAATTTCTTCTTTCACTATGTCCTACGAGACAATATTTAATATTATACGATTTTAATTGTTCAGCTGAAACATCTCCTGTATAAGCTCCTTTAGGGGTTATACTTACATCTTGACTTCCTAATACAATATTAAGTGGTCTTTTTAAAGCAATATTTATAAAAGATGGACACAAAATTAAATCAAAGCTAGTATCAATATTATCTATTAAATTAATATAATGATAATATTCGTCTTTTGTTAAATTACTTTTATTGTTTAAGACAATTATCATTTAAAAAACTCCTTTAAACTTTTTACTATTTTAGAAATTAAATCAAATCTATTTTCTAATTGTTTTTCTTTTATTGCTCGATTATAAACTTCTAATACTCTTTCAGCATAATTTTTGGAACCATAATGTTCAGCTTGAATTCGAGCTTGTTTATTATATTTTATTAATTTATCTTTATTTTTATATAAATATATAACTTTTTTTTGATAATCTTCTTGATTTCTAAAAAACATTCCATTTAAGTCATCTGTAATCATACTAGCAAAGGCTTCATCCTCTATGCACAAAGGAATAACACTGGAAGCCATTGCTTCTATTACTGTTAAACCTTGAGTTTCTGTTTTTGAGGCTGTTGCAAAGACGTTTGCTAAATGATAATAATATGGCATATCATCCCAAGAAGTTTTTCCTGTAAAAATTACTTTTTTATCGATACCTAATTCAAGGGATATTTTTTCGTATTTCTCTTTATCTGGACCATCTCCAACAATTAATAATTTTATATTAGAATATTTTTCACTAAGTTTTTTTTGAGCATTGAGTAAAAATTCTACGTTTTTCTCTTCTGCTAAGCGACCTACAAAGAGTATTATAAAATCTTTTTTTGTTAAATGTAGATTTTTTCTTAAAATATTTAATTCTTTTTTATCTATGTTTTCTTCAAAAAATCTTTCAACTTCTATTCCTGTTGGAATAATATGAATGTTTTTTTCAAAATGATATTTCTCTTTAAAAAGTTTATATGTTTTATTAGTAGGCACTATTAATTCAGTAGCTGTTGTATCACAATAAAATTTAGTAAAATATTCTACTAATTTTTTACTTGATCTTTTAAAATATCCTTTAGTTATATAATGAACATAGTCTTCATACATTGTATGATATGTATGAACTAATGGAATATTATATTGTTTAGCAATTAATCTTGCAAAAGTTCCGATTGCAAATTCTGTTTGTGAATGTATAACATCTAATTTCCAACTTTTTATTTTATTTACTGCTTGAATAGGATAAATGCTTGTTAGACGAGAATCATAAATTCCAGTTGGTAATCCTGGTATTCTTAAAATTTTTTCATCTTCTAAATATTCATATTTAAAACTTTCTAAATTAGCTGTAACTACAAAGACCTCATGACCTTCTTTTTCTAGTGCTTTTTTTAGCATTACTTCACTAGTTACTAAACCGCTTATATATGGAGTATAAGTTTCTGTAAATATTCCGATTCGCATTTTTTCACCTACTTTAAATTAAATTTTTTTCTTTTAGATAAATAATCTCACCATTTTCTTCACCTAAACTTTCGAAACCTTTTGCTTCTAGATTAGCAATCATATTTTTATCTTCTATGTTTATGCGAATAAAGACATCTATCATTCCTAAATTATTTATGGCATAGTCTGTAGCTAGTGATAATAATTTTCTATTTTGGAATTTTGATTTTATCGGAGCAAAGGTAATATTGCATGCTTTTATATCTTTTTCTCCTTTAATATGGCATGTATCTTTAACTTTATTATTTTCTTTTATAAATAAACTTTCTTCTATTTCATTGTTTAAATTTTTTGTAGATAAATATTCTTCTTCTGTCATTGTTAAAGTAAATTTACTTAAGAATTCATTTGTTTTTGTAAATATGTTATTTTCTTTTTCAAATTCTTCTAATAACTTTAAGTGACTTTTATCATAAGGGTTAACTTGAAAAAAAGTATTATTTAACATTTTACCACCTACTTAATTGATTCTAGACCTGGTAATTTTTTACCTTCTAAATATTCTAATGTTGCTCCTCCGCCAGTTGAAGCATGATAAACTTTATCTTTAAAACCAGCTGTTGTTGCTGAGGCAACTATGTCCCCACCACCTAAAATTGTTTTTAAATTATTATCTACAATATATTTTAATAGTTCATCAGTATTTTTTCGATATTTAGTAAATTCATATACTCCTAAGGGACCATTCCATAAAACTAATTTTGCATTTTTTAAGTAGTCTTTAAATAAACTGAGAGTTTTTGAACCGATATCTAGTCCCATTTCATCTAATTCGATATCTTCAATATTCTTTTCTCGATAATTTTCATCATTTGTAAAATTATTTGTTACAGCTATATCAATTGGTAAAATTATTTTGTTAGAATAATTTTTTATTAAATTTTGACAAAAGCTTATATTTTCTTCATCTAAAAGAGATTTTCCAATTTCTATATTTTTTGCTTTTAAAAAAGTAAAGGCCATTCCACCACCTATTAATATTTTATCGGCCTTTGTAACCAGATTCTCTATAACGCCAATTTTGTCGGCTACTTTTGCTCCGCCTAATATTACAATAAACGGATGTTCTGGACAATTTAGAGCATTTAAAGCATTCAATTCTTTTTCAATTAAAAATCCAACAGCAGAGTCTATATTGGAACTAATACCTACATTAGAAGCGTGGGCACGATGAATAGTTCCAAATGCATCATTGATAAAAACATCTCCAAGAGATGCCCAATATGCCCCTAATTCTTTATCATTTTTACTTTCTTTTTTTCCCTCTAAGTCTTCATATCTTGTATTTTGAATTAATAAAATATCTTTTGCTTTCATACTTTCTATTAAAGTTTCTAATTCTACACCTCTAGTTTTCTTGCTAAAGTAAACTTTTTTCTCTAGTAATTCTTCTAATCTTTTTGCTATAGGTTCTAAATCATTTTTTATTAAATCACTTTCTTCTTTTATTCGTCCTAAATGAGATAATAGTATTATTTTACAGTTATTTTCTAAACAATAATTTATTGTTTGTAATGCTCCTTTAATTCTTGAATCATCAATTATTTTATGATCTTTTATTGGGACATTAAAATCACATCTTATTAAAACTTTTTTATCTTTTATATTTAAGTCTTTTATAGTTTTCATTTTTATTCTCCTAACATATTTAAAGTATATCATGGATAAGTTTAAACATAAAGATTTAATATTTTTATCATTAAAATTTCGAATCTTAATATTTAGATTTTTATTTTTATATTTACAGTGTTTTTTTTAAATTAACTAGTTGCTATATATTTTTAGATATTTACAAAACTTTTTAATAGTTATATTTGCTATATTTTATATTTTTATAAAAATTGTTATCTTTAGATTTATATTTTTTTAGATCGTGTAATTTTTATACAAAAAAAGATTTATAATACTAATAAGTAGCTTTAAATCTTTTTATATTAAATACTCATTAAATATTTTGCAGTTCTAACCATTTGTGAGGTATATCCATATTCATTATCATACCAAGCAACTACTTGAACATGATATGTTTCATCATCAATTTTAGAGACTAATGTTTGTGTTGCATCAAAGATTGAACCATAGTTTGTTCCTACTATATCTGTTGATACTAGAGGTTCTTCTGTATAACCAAATGATTCATTTGCTGCATTTTTCATAACTCTATTTATACTTTCTACTGTTATATCTTTTCCTTTTACAACTGCAACTAATAATGTTGTTGAACCTGTAATTACAGGAACTCTTTGTGCAGAACCAATTAATTTTCCATTTAATTCTGGTATTACTAAACCAATAGCTTTTGCTGCTCCTGTTGAATTTGGAACTATATTAGAAGCTCCTGCTCTTGCTCTTCTTAAATCACCTTTACGATGTGGACCATCAAGAATCATCTGGTCTCCAGTATAGGCATGAACTGTTGTCATAATACCACTTTCTATTGTTGCATAATTATTTAAGGCATTAGCCATAGGTGCTAGGCAGTTAGTTGTACAAGATGCTGCACTTATTATATTATCTTCTGCTGTCAAAATATTTTCATTTACACCATATACGATTGTTTTTAAATCATTTCCTGCTGGGGCAGATATTATAACTTTTTTAGCTCCTGCAGTTATATGAGCAGAGGCTTTTTCTTTTGATGTAAAAAAGCCTGTACATTCTAAAACGACATCTACATCTAAATCTTTCCAAGGTAAATTTGCAGGATCTTCTTCTTTATATATTCTTATTTCTTGATTATCTACTACAATAGATTCTTCTTTTGCTTCAACGGTATGACCTTCGTATCTTTTTTGTGCTGTATCATATTTTAGAAGATGAGCAAGCATTTCGGGGCTTGTTAAGTCATTTATCGCTACTATTTCATAACCATCAGTCTCAAACATTTGTCGAAAACTTAATCTTCCTATTCTTCCAAATCCATTTATTGCTACTTTAATCATTTATTATCCTCCTTAATTATTTTTATTATATCTTGTTTATATTTTTCTTTCAACAGATTAGACTTTGTTTGACAATGTTTATTGTAAAGAAAAATCCACAAAAATTGTGGATTAAATTTTTAGTTGTTATTTTAACATTTTTTATTCATGAAAATAACTTCCACCTATAAATTCTCTAATCACGGCATCTTGTGGTATGGCATCTGCTGGTATTGGTAAGAATATTCTTAAAAAATTTATTAATCTTTTTGCTTCTTCATAATAAGGTGAGTCATTTTCTACAGAATATAGAAGTGGTTCAACATATGTTTTTAAGACACCAATTTCATAAATTGCAGCTGAATTTATTGTAACATCTGATTCGTCTTGATATGGAAAAATATATTTCTCTTCTCCTAGTCGGACACTGGCCCATTGTTTTAATGTTTTTTCAACACTATAATTTCTAGTTCTGTTATCACGTACAATTCTTCTTAATAAACGATTGTCTGTAGTTGGAATTCTATTATGATTATCAAGACTTAATTCAGTTAATGGCGAAATATATATTTTAAATTTTTTACTACGTTCTATGTTTGTTAAAATCTTATTATCTAAGGCATGAATTCCTTCTATAATTAAAATATCTTTTTCTTCTAATTGCATTTCATAATGATATTCTTTTTCTCCTGTTGAAAAATTGTAAGTTGGAATTTTTACATTTTTTCCTGCTAATAAATCCGCCATTTGTTTATCAAATAATTTTAAATCTACAGCTTCTAAACATTCAAAGTCTAAATTACCATTTTCATCTACTGGTGTTTCATTTTTTTCCACAAAATAATCATCCATACCAATTGTTTTTGGATTTAGTCCAAAACTTTTTAGATACATACATAGTTTTCTTGAAGTAGTTGTTTTACCTGATGAAGATGGACCTGCCATTAATACAATTTTTACTTTATTCTTTTTTTCATTTATAGTTTTAGCTATATTTAAAAGGCGACTACTTTGAAGTGTTTCATCTATCTTAATCAAATCATTAATTTTACCAGTTGATACGACTTTATTTAGTTCTACCGAATTTTTTACACCTATAATTTTTGCCCATTCTTTATATTCTGCAAATGCTTCAAACATGTGTTTATGATGTTTGTATTTTTCAATTTTATTGTTAATGTATACTGTTGGAAATCTTAATACGAAACCATTCTCTTTTATATATGTTAAATCAAAATCTTTTACTTTTCCTGTTGACGGAGGCATTAAATTATAAAAATAATTATATATATTTCCTAAGCGATATAAGGTTATATAGTTGTTAGTGTTATATTTTAAAACTCCAGCCTTAGATAAATCTCCTATTTCTTTAAAATAATTTATGGCTTCTATACGATCTATGGTTACTTTCGTAATTGGTAAATCTTTATTTATGATATCTTTCATTGTATCTTTTATCTTTTGTAATTTTTCTTCTGTAAGTTTAAAATTAGAATGAATATATAATCCTTTATCTAATGAGTGTTGTACAATTATATCATATTCTTTACCATATAATTTTTTTATACAGTATTGCAATACAAAAATTAATCCGTTTAAATGAGCACGATTTCCTTCTCTTGAAGTTAAATCTAAAAACTCTACAACTGAGTTTTCAGAAATTGTAGCTGATAGTTCTTTTAGACGGTTATTAACTTTTGCTAAAATAATTGGAAACTTAAATTCTAGTTGATGTTCCATGTATATTTCTTGTAGAGTTATATCTTTACTACATTTATACTTTTTATTATTTATTGTGATTTCTATTGCTTCAATCACGCTATCACCTCTTTATTATTTATTTTAGTATAACATATTTTGTCTAAATAATATATGAATATTTTATTATATTTACACTATACTATTTGTAGGTGATAATTATGAATTTAGTTCCAATCGTTGTAGACAAAGAAAATGAAGGTGAAAGAAGTTATGACATATTTTCTAAGTTATTAAATAATAGAATTATTTTTATTACAGGGGAAATAGATGATAATTTAAGTAATTGTGTAGTAGCACAACTATTGCATTTGGATTCAATTAATCATGAGGATATATCCATTTACATAAATTCTCCTGGAGGTTCTGTCTCTAGTGGTCTTGCAATTTATGATACAATGAATTTTATTAAAAGTGATGTTTCAACAGTATGTGTAGGTATTGCAGCTAGTATGGGAGCTTTTCTCTTATCAAGTGGAACTAAGGGAAAAAGATTTATTTTACCCAATGCAGATGTAATGATACATCAAGTATTAGGTAGAAGTGAGGGGCAAGCTAGTGATATTAAAATCGCTACTGAAAGAATCTTAAGTTTAAAAAATAGATTAAATAAAATATTAGCAAAAAATACTAGTAAAAGTGTTAAAACTATCGAAAAGGATACTGATAGAGATAATTATTTATCTGCTAAAGAAGCTATTGAGTATGGACTTGTTGATAAAATCGCATAAAAAAATAGAGTAATTATATATTCTATTTTTCTTTTTATAATGACTGCATTTTCTCTGCTAACTCTTTTATTTTTCTTAACCGATGATTAAGTCCGGATTTTGTAATTTTTTTGTTTGTTTCAAGTGATATAATCTCAGCTAATTCTTTTAATGATGCTTCTGGATATTTTTTTCTATAATTTAGTGTCTCTTTTGTTTTTTCATCTAGTAGCATTATTCCATCGTTTTTTTCTATTATGTCTATTTGGCTTAATTGTTCAGTTGCTGATAAAATAATTTTATCCATATTTGCTTGTTCACAATTGTTTAAACGATTTGTTTTATTTTTTTGTTCTCGATATATTCGAATATTTTCAAAGTATAAGACGGCATTGATTGCTCCTAATATTTTTAAAAAATCACTTATTTTCTCTGCTTCTTTTATATAAATCATATAACCTTTATCTCTATTTAATATTTTTGCGTTTAAATCAAATAGATTTAATAGTTTTTGCACAAATACTGATTCTTCTGGTGAGGAAATTAATAATTCTAAATGATATCTAGATTTTTTGGGATCATTTATACTACCAGAACTTAAAAATGTTCCTCTTAAATATGAACGGATTTCTTCATTACCACCAACTATATATTCTGGAATTGTTTTTAAATAATTTTCATTTGAATCAATAATTCCGATATCTAATAAAATTTTCTTTAAATTATCTTTTAATGTTATTTGATATAAATCCTTTTTACTAAAGTTTAAGTTTTCTATAACATTAAGTATACAATTTGTATTATATAAAAACTTAATTGAACTGTTGATTCTTTCTACAATAAATTTATTTTCTGTTGTCATGGTTATTTTATCTTTAAAATACGTAGCATTATTTCTTATATAAGCTGATAATTCAGCGATAAGTTCTGATTTAGAGCTTTGTATTTTAGTAATTTCTTCTTTTACTGTTACTGTATATGACATTTTTTAATTCCTCATAAGATAAGAAAAGATTAAAAAAGAAAGTTTTAGACTATCGTGTCTAATAGTATTATCAACAATTGTGAATAAATTTTCTTCTATTAATTCGGCTTTTGTTTTTTTTATTTCTTCATAATCAATTATAATTGGTTCTTTTTGCTCTTCCGTTTCATATTTTTTCGCAATCTCGGGATCAATATAAGTATTACTTGCTATTACGGCATCTAACTTCTTTTTATCTAAATATCTATTAAGTAATTTAACATGATCTCCAACTGTAAAACCATCGGTCTCTCCTGGTTGAGTTACTGCATTACATATATACATTAAAGGCGCTTTTGTTTTATTTAACGCATCTTTTACTTCTTTACAAATTATGTTCGGTAAAATACTCGTATAAAGACTGCCCATACTAAAAATAATTAAATCGGCATCTTTTATTGCTTGTAAAACTTCTGGTAGAACCTTTGGCTCATTTTTATAAAAAATTTTATCAAATTGGCGGTTGGCTTTTGTTATTTGTTCTTGACCTTCAATAATATTTCCCTCTTTATCTAATCCCATTAATGTTAAACTTGAATCTTCAGATATTGGCAATACTTGATGTCTTACATCTAATAATTTGCTTAATGATGCTATTGAGTCTTTTAATGAACCAGTTATATTTAGCATTGCAGTTAAAATTAAATTACCAACAGCATGACCATCTAAGTCACTTGATGTTTTGAATCTGTATGAAATCATTTTTTTGATTGGCTCATCTATTTGAGATAAATTAGTAATTACTTTTCTAATATCTCCTACTGCTGGGGTATTAAATTCTTTTCTTAGTTTCCCTGTTGATTTTCCATTATCTGCTACTGATATAACTGCTGTTATATCTAATGGGAAATCTTTTAATCCTTTTAAAAGATAAGATATTCCTGTGCCACCGCCCATAACTACTACTTTTTTATACATTTTAAACCTCCTAATTTATTAAAAATTCTCTTGATGATAATCGTTATTTTTTTTGGTCATTTTTATAAATATAATTATACCTATTAAAATAAATAATAGGGAAACTAGTTGTGCCACTTTTATATTACTAAGCATTAATGAATCAAATCTTAGTGATTCTATGAAAAGTCTGACTGTTCCATACCAAATTAAATAAAATGAAGTAAGTTGTCCAACTTTTAATTTAGATACTCTTTTTAACATAAGCATTATTATAAATCCTATTAATGAAAAAAATGATTCATATAAAAACGTTGGCTCTCGATAGGCATTATTTATGTACATACCTGATATGATAAAGTTTGGTAGATAAAGAGACTGAAGATTTTTTAAGGATGTTATCCTTCCATAGGCTTCTTGATTAAAAAAATTCCCCCATCTTCCAATTGCCTGTGCTATTATTAATCCTACTACAATAATATCTAGTAGTAAAAAAACATTAATTTTATATTTTTTTGAATAGAAAAGTAAAAAAATAAGCGCTGCAATTATGCCTCCGTGTATAGCTAAGCCACCTTTCCAAAGCATAAATATTTCTGGAAAATTGGCTAAATAATAATCCAAATTAAATATAACATAATATATTCTTGCGCCTATTATTCCTATAATTATTCCGTAAAAAATCAAATTAATCAAAAATTCCTCATTAATATTTTTTTTGCGAGCTTCTTTAAATATTAAAAAACTTGCAGTTAACATTGCTAAAAAAATAAAAAATGAATACCACTTTATTTGTATAAATCCTAAATCTAATAATATTTTATCCATAATTTTTAACCTTTTTAATTATTTTACCAATTATTCTTTCCATAATAAAATTAGTTATAGATAATAGTATCGCTACTAATAACGCAATGTATAAATTTTTTACTTCAAAATGACTAGCTAGAATCCAGTCGGTTAGTTTTAAAATAAAAACATTTATACATGGATAGAATAGTCCCAAGGTTATTCCTGTTATAGGGATAGTTAAAGTAACTAAAATCGGTTTTATAGTTTTGTTAAGTAGATAAGTTACTAAAACAATAATTACAGACCATAGTATCATATGCTTATTATCTATATAAATAGACTTGAAAAAACTGGTTACTATCATAAATACTAAAGTATAGCCTATCATATATAATAACCAGTCTAAAAATTTAATTATTTTTACTTTATTTTTTTCTTTTTTAATTAAATGCATCAACTCACCTCTAGAGCATTTTATTTAAAAATTGTCCTGTGTATGATTCCTTAACTTTTGCTACTTCTTCAGGTGTTCCTGTTGCAACAATAGTTCCTCCACCATCTCCACCTTCTGGTCCTAAGTCAATGATATAATCAGCAACTTTTATTACATCAAGATTATGTTCAATCACTACTACAGTATCTTTATTATCTACTATTTTTTGTAAAATTGCAAGTAAGTTTTTGATATCGTGAATATGTAATCCTGTTGTTGGTTCATCTAAAACAAATAATGATTTACCTGTAGCTTTACGTTGTAATTCTTTAGCTAATTTTACTCTTTCGGCTTCTCCTCCTGATAAAGTAGGAGCACTTTGTCCTAATTTAATATAACCTAATCCTACATCTTCAAGAACTTGTAATTTATGTTTTATTTTTGGAACATTTTCAAAAAACTCTAATGCTTCTTGAACGCGCATTTCTAATACTTCAGCAATATTTTTTCCTTTATATTCAATATTTAAAGTTTCTCTATTATAACGAGTACCATGACATACTTCACAAGGAACATATACATCAGGTAAAAAATGCATCTCTATTTTTTTAACTCCATCTCCACGACAAGCTTCGCATCTTCCTCCTTTAACATTAAAAGAGAATCTGTTTTTTTCAAAACCTGCAATTTTTGCTTCTTTAGTAGTAGTAAAAAGTGTTCTAATATCATCAAATACACCTGTATATGTAGCTGGATTAGAGCGTGGTGTTCTTCCGATTGGATTTTGAGAAATTGCTACAATTTTATCAAGATTTTCTATACCTAATAATTTCTTATGTTTACCTGGTCTATCTTTTGTTTTATATAACTCTTGTGAAATTTTCTTAACTAAAATTTGATTTATTAAAGAACTTTTTCCACTTCCTGAAACTCCTGTTATACAAGTTAATGTTCCAAGGGGGATATCTACATCGATATTTTTTAAATTATTTTCTGTTGCGCCTTTTATCTTTAAATATTTTTTTATCCCTTTTCTTCTTTTTTTAGGAATCTCAATACTTTTTTTACCACTTAAATATTGTCCTGTTAAACTTTTTTCGTTGTTTATTACTTCTTGTGGAGTACCTTCCGCCATGACTTGTCCTCCAGCATCTCCAGCTCCTGGTCCTATATCTACTAAATAATCACAAGCTAACATTGTATCAGTATCATGTTCTACAACTAATAGAGTATTTCCTAAATCGCGCATCTCTAACATTGAGTTAATTAATTTTTCATTATCTCTTTGATGAAGTCCGATACTAGGTTCGTCCAAGACATATAAAACTCCTGTTAAATGAGATCCTATTTGTGTTGCTAGACGAATACGCTGAGCTTCTCCTCCTGATAATGTTCCAGCACTTCTACTTAATGTTAGATATTCTAATCCTACATTTTGTAAAAAAGATAAACGATCATCTATTTCTTTTAAAACTAATTTAGCAATTTCTTTTTTTTCAGCTGACAATTTTAAATTTCTAAAAAATGGGATTAAGTTTTTGATACTCATCTCTGTAACTTCATGAATATTTTTATTTCCTAATTTTACGGATAAAACGCTTTCTGTTAATCTTGCACCATGACAAACATCACAAGTATGCTCAACCATATATCTTTCAAGCCATTCTCTTATCCAAGCTGAACTTGTTTCAATATATCTTCTTTCTAAGTTGTTAATTATTCCTTCGTAATAATCTTTGTTATTATAACTATTTCCACTTTTTGATTTATATTTGAAGTCAATAATTTCATCAGATCCAAATAAAATTATTTTTTGATGTTCTTTTTTTAGTTTATTCCAAGCTTTGTCCATGTTTATTTTATAATGTTTACAAAGACATTCTAGTTTTTTATAATCAAGTCCTTCTGGATCATCTGTCAATGTTTTTATACAACCTAGAGAAATGGATAATTCTTTGTTTGGAATTAATAAATCTTCATCTATTTGTAAATTCATACCTAAACCTTTACATTCTGGACAAGCTCCATATGGAGCATTAAAACTAAATAATCTTGGTTCTAATTCTGGAAGAGAGAATTCACAATATGGACAAGCAAAAGATTCTGACATGACTATTTCTTTTTTATTTTCACCCATTATTTCTATAACAACTTTACCTGATGATAATCTTGTAGCTGCTTCTAAGGCTTCAAATAATCTACTTCTTGAATCTTCTTTTAAAACTAATCTATCAATAATAACATCTATTTGATCTTTTTTATTTTTTTCTAAATTAATTTCTTCACTTAAATCATACATTTCACCATTAACACGTACTCTTATGTATCCTTGTTTTCTAAGACTGTCTAAAATATCTTTATGTTCTCCTTTTTCACCATGAACTACTGGAGACATTATAACCATTTTTGTTCCTAAAGGATACTCTAATATTTTATTAGTCATTTCTTCGACACTTTGACTAGAAATTGGAATATTGTGATTAGGACAATATGGAATTCCTGCTCTTGAAAAAGCTAATCTTAAATAATCATAAATTTCAGTTACTGTTCCAACAGTAGAACGTGGATTATTATTTGTTGTTTTTTGATCAATACTTATTGCTGGAGATAAACCTTCTATACTATCAACATCTGGTTTTTCTGAACCTCCTAAAAATTGTCTAGCATAAGCAGAAAGACTTTCTACATATCTTCTTTGACCCTCTGCATATATTGTATCAAATGCTAATGAAGACTTTCCACTTCCTGATAAGCCTGTCATAACGATCATTTTATTTTTTGGTAGTTCAATATCTACATTTTTTAAATTATTTTCTCGTGCACCTTTTACTATTATTTTATCCATATAAATCACCTGTCCCATATTATAACACTTCTTATATATTTTGTCTTTAATAGTTTTAAATTTTTTTTAATATTTATGCATAATAAAAGCTCTATTAATATTGATTTATAATAGAGTTTTTTTCTAAAATATTTTTATGAATAAATTTATTTTTAATTTTTCCTTGATTTATTAATTTTTTTACTTTTTGATATACTTGTTCTTTATTTTGATGTGGATTTTTTTTCGGCTTTTTAAAAATATTGTAATAATCAGTTAGAGGAGTCATAGTTTCTTCTTTAACTCTTTTATTGACATTATTTTGGTATGTAGAATATCTTTCATTATTTTCTAAATCGATATATCCTCCAATATCTTTTTTTAAGATTCTACATGGTATTTCATGTACTTCTGACATAGTTATATGTCCAACTTGATAATAATCAACTATTTTTGCTACGTCTGCAACTACTAAATTTTTAATT
This sequence comes from uncultured Mollicutes bacterium, assembly GCA_947652375.1. GTDB lineage: Bacteria > Bacillota_I > Bacilli_A > RF39 > UBA660 > UBA3789. Next base: position 55,621 of record CANTCS010000001.1, read on the forward strand.
TTCATAACTCTACTTTCCTTCCATATAGTACATATTATAAAAAATAATATTGTTATTTTCAAATTAAACTTTATTTTTCCTTAATTATTTGGTTTTCTTTAAATTATTTGATAATTATTATACTATTTTTTTAAAAGTACAGGACTGGCATAAACTTTCAATTGGCTTTCTATCTTGAAATGATTTTTTTAAAGTTTGATATTTTTTATTATTTATTATAGTTTCCAAATCATTATGAAAAATATTTCCTAAAGCAATTATTCCATTTGCATCTAAACAACACGGTACAATAGTTCCATCTACTAAAATGGCTATATGGGTTTTAAGAGCATAACAATATCCACAGGATTTGTGATTTGTTTCTTTTGGCCATTCAAATTGATTATCTTTATCCACATATATTGTGGAAGAAATTTTTATATTTTTTTCATTTTTTATTTTTTCCACTGTTTCTGTTGAAAGATGATAATAATTTTTTATTTTATCAACTATTTTTGTGGAATTTGCATCTAATTCATTATTTTTTAAAGTCCACAATCGATATATTACTGTTGTTTTACTTGATAGATATTTAATATTTTCGAAAATAGACTCTAAATAATTATCTATGTTATTTTCTGAATGTAGGGAAAAGTTAATTTTATTTAAAGCAGAACAATTTCCAAGTTCTTTAGCTAATTTATAAAATAATGTTCCATTTGTGGTTAAATTTACTTTTAAATTATATTTATTAGCTATTTTTATAAATTCAATTATATTTGGATGTAAGAGTGGTTCCCCTTTTACATGAAGATATATATAATTAGTATAATTCTTTATTTTTTTTAAAATATTTTCAAACTCATTTATAGTCATAAATCTTTTTGGTCGTGTAACTTTACTGCAAAAGCTACAATTAAGATTACAATTATTTGTTATTTCTATATAAATTTTTCTAAATTTAGTCATTTTATTTATTCTTCTCCTTTTAGTTGTTTAATTTTATTATGAATTAAAACATTTAATTGTAACTGATTTAATTTTATTAGTATTTGAAAATTTTTCTAAATTTAAAGAAATATTATTTTTTTAGAAATAAATAAGTTAAGTAATATTTTATCTAAATTTAATTGTTAGATTTATTTTGCTTTTATTTCAAACAATATATCACGTAACTCCATAGCTCTTTCAAAGTCTAAACTTTTAGCAGCTTCACGCATTTCTTGTTCTATTTTTTCTATTGTTAAAGCTAGTTCTTTTTTACTCATTTTCTTTTGCTTTTTAGAATCATCAACTTCAGCAGTATTTGTAATAACATCTCTGATTTCTTTTTTGATTGTTTTTGGTGTTATTCCATGTTCTTTATTATATTTTTCTTGAATAGAGCGACGACGTGCAGTTTCAGTGATAGCTGTTTGCATTGAATCTGTTATTTTATCTCCATACATTATGACATGACCATTCGCATTTCTTGCACAACGTCCAATAGTTTGAATTAAACTTCTATTACTTCTTAAAAATCCTTCTTTATCGGCATCTAATATTGCGATTAAAGATACCTCGGGAATATCTAGTCCTTCTCTTAAAAGATTAATTCCTACTAAAACATCATATTTTTTAGCACGAACATCATGAATTATTTGCATTCTTTCTAATGTTTTAACTTCACTATGTAAATAAGCTACTTTTATATCTAATTCTTTTAAATAATTTGTTAACTCCTCAGCCATTCGAATAGTTAATGTTGTTATTAAAACACGTTCATCTTTTGCAATACGTTCATTAATTTCTCCTACTAAATCATCAATTTGACCTTCTGTTTTTCTTACTTCAATTGTTGGGTCAAGAAGACCAGTTGGTCTAATTATTTGTTCAATATACTCATTATTAGTGTGTTCAAGTTCTAAGTCTCCAGGTGTTGCTGATACATAAATAGCTTGATTTATTTTTTTCTCAAATTCATCATATTTTAATGGACGGTTATCTAAGGCACTAGGTAGTCTAAAACCATAGTCAACTAAATTCATTTTTCTTGCTCTATCTCCATTATACATTCCTCTTACTTGGGGAAGAGTAACATGAGATTCATCTACTACTAATAAATAGTCATCGGGAAAGAAATCCATTAAAGTTGTTGGGGTTTCTCCTGGATCTCTTCCAGCCATAGGTGCTGAATAATTCTCTACTCCAGAACAAAAACCAGTTTCTTCAAGCATTTCTAAATCATAATTTGTTCTTTGTTCTAATCGTTCTGCTGCTAGTAATTTATTATTTTCTTTTAATTCTTTTAGACGGTCGGCAAGTTCTTTTCTTATTCTTCCTAATGCAGCATGAAGTTTATCATCACTTACAACGAAATGACTTGCAGGAAAGATACTAATATTTTTTAAATTTGTTGTAACTACTCCAGTTAAAGTGTCTATTTCTGAAATTCTATCGATTTCTTCTCCAAAGAATTCTATTCGATAACCTGTAGTTTTTTGATTAGCAGGAATTATTTCTAAAACATCTCCTCTAACACGAAATGTTCCACGTTTGAAATCTAGATCATTTCTTTCATAAAGCATTTCTATTAGTTTTGTTAAAACTTGATTCCTTTCTATTTCCTCTCCTACTGATAAAGTAAGCATTTTATTTTTATATTCTTCTACTTCTCCAATACCGTAAATACAAGATACTGAAGCTACAACAATAACATCTCTTCTACTCATTAATGCTGATGTTGCAGCATGGCGAAGTTCATCTATTTCTTCATTTATAGAGGAGTCTTTTTCAATATAAGTGTCACTTGAGGGAACATAAGCTTCTGGTTGATAATAATCATAGTAAGATACAAAATACTCTACACGATTTTCTGGAAAAATTTCTTTAAGTTCAGAATATAATTGTCCAGCTAATGTCTTATTATGAGCAAGAACTAATGTTGGCTTATTTGTTTTTTCAATTACATTTGCAATTGTAAAAGTTTTTCCTGTTCCTGTTGCCCCTAATAAAACTTGCTCTTTTTTACCATCTTCTATTCCTTGTACTAATTTTTCTATTGCTTGTGGTTGATCACCACTAGGTTTAAATTTTGATACTATTTTAAACATAATGTCCTCCATTCATTACTATTTTGTTTATTATTAACTAAATTATTCATTTAGATATTTATCCCAAAATAATAATTTTAGTTGGTTAAAATATGACTTTTTTGGGTTGTAAAACGTTTCCTTTTGTGAACTAAAAATACTAAACATGACTAAATATAAAATTACTTCATATTTTACCTTAAAATTTAAGAAAAGTCTACATGAAAATGAATGAATAAATCTCCATTCTAAATAATTAAAATCATATATTATGACTTTCTAATTTTTAAAAAATTAGCTATATCTTTATCAAAAATGATAGATAGTTTAACCAAATTACATAGAGTTATATTTTTATTTATATCATTTTCATTTTCTAATCTTTTAAAATGAGTTTTACTTAAATTTAGATAAGCTGCAACATTTTCAATACTATAAGGATTCTCATATCTTTCAGCACTCTTATTATATTCTTTATATTTATCATATAATTCTAATCTAAACTTCTTAAATTTTTACAAATTATTTTTCTTGTTTCATTAAATTTTAATTCTTCTAAAGATTCATAAATTTGATAGATCTGCTTTATTTGCATTAATATCACCTATTGATATTATCGCATTAATTATCACTAAATTGAAATTATTTTTAATGCTAATCAAAATAAATTGTTATATTAATTCTATTTTTCAGTAATATTATTTTTTTATAGATATTGCTTACTTTTTAAAATTTCCTTTTATAAACGTATACCTGATTTATCATCTAAGTTTTTTTCTTTAATATTTTAGATAATTATATTCCAATTTTAATAGTTTTCTTGATTTAAATCAATATCTGTTACATTTTTTGCAAATTTTAAATTAATTTCGTTTTATTACCAACTCCTAACTTAGATATTTTTTCATTAAAATTGATTTTGCTAGTTTTTCAATTATTTTTTTGTTGGTTATCTTCGCCATTTGGACAAATATTTATTCTCGTCTAAATTATCTAAAATAAATTTATTCAATTGATTAAATTTTTCAAGTATTATATTAAATATAAAATGTTTATTTCTTATTATAAAAAATATCAATATTATAAAAGTATATTTTTTTAAATTATCTTTGTAAAAACTTATAAAATATGATAAAATAAATATTTAATTTTGGAGGGGTTATTATTACTACTATAGAATTAAAATTAAATATTATTTTTGATTTACTTTTTTCAAATAAAATAAGAATTAATGAAAAAATAGATTATAAAAAATTTAGAGAGTTATATGTTGGTTATGAGTTTCTTCCTGAACCTTATTTTGCTAGAATTTTAGGAATTAAATTTGGTTCTTTAATGAAATTGAAATCAGGTTTTCGTAATATAACAATTTTAAGAGATTTTAATTGTCTTATTTTAAAAAAATACATTCTTGAAGAATTATATAGAAAAAATCTTGTTAAAGATAATTTAAAAATTACCTATTTACAATTTTTAAATATATTAAAATACTTTCCTTTTTTAACTGAAAATAATTTGGCTGAAATTTTAGAAATTAAAATTTCTAGATTTTGTAATTTTAAAAATTCTAAAAATTCTGAAGAAACAGTAACCATATTAAAAAAGTTTGATATTTCTTCTGATGAAGAAAAAATTATTCAGAGGTTAATAAATGATAAAATTATTTATCCTGGTTTAGAAATTAATTATGATAATTTTAAAAAAATTCATAGTTTATATCCAAACATAAAAGAAATTCGATTGGCTTATATTTTAGAAATTAAAACTGTCCCTTATTATAATTTGAAAAATGGCAAAACTAAACCAACTATTTTAAAAAGTAGAATTCCTTCGTTTGTTGAAGAACAAAAATATGGTATTATTAACAAGTTAATTAAAGAGCGTGGTGCAAAATTAAAAGAAATAATTAATTATGAACGTTTTTTAGAATTATATACAGGCTTTGAATATATTTATAAAGTTGATTTTGCTGTAAATATTTTAGGCATTAGTTATAATTCTTATAAAGATCTTAAGAAAAAAAACGCAATTATTTTAAAAGAAAGATACTGTTTGTCTGATAAGGATAGAATTGCAATTTTAATGACATTATTATGCGTTTTAATTTAAAAGAAGGTTCTTTTATTAATTACGAAATTTTTTCTTTAATTTTGAATTATTATAAAGATTCTCTTACTGAAAGTAATATTTGTAGTATTTTAGGTATTGATGAATGCAGATTTCACAATATAAAATATAATGATGGTAAAACTAAAATTTTCAATGGAGTTACAAAGGATAAAATAATGTTTATGAAAAAGAATTTTTTAGAAACAAGATTTTATTCAAAAAAAGAAATTGTTAAAAGCTTAGATGAATATGAAGTTTCTATTGATGACTTTATTATTCATATAGTAAATAATTCTACTTTTACCAAAACAGATGATTATCTTTCAGCTCTTCAGAAAAATAATGGATTATTTATAGGTAAAAATCCTGTTACTGTTGATGAAGATTTCTTTATTAAGCATTATGATAATCTTTTTAATATCTCAAAATATATTATATTTTCTATTATTAATTTATGTTATATTGAAAATGAAGCTGAAACTATACAAGATATTTTAATATATATTTATCAAAAATGTGGAGACCTTTATTATAATTTTGGTGATTCTCGGACTTTTTTTACTAAAGTTATAGGTCGTGCTAGAAAGTATATTTATGGACGTTTAGTCGATGAATCGCGTTATAAAAATGGAGCTAAAGTTCTTCTTTTAAGTCATTTGGATTACAGTATTCCGCTTGAAAATAGAAGTTGCTTTAAAGATCAGAATGTAAATATTGAAGAAGAAGTTATAAATTCATTGGAACAAAATGAAGATTTAATTTATGAAAAAATGCTTACTTTAATACAAAATAATAGGACTATTGATGAGTGTTTTCAAATAATGGAACAATCATATAGAATAAAAGAAAATTCTGCATATCAAAAAGTAAAAGAAAAAATTATCAATTTTAATAAAATTGATTAAAATTTTGTTTATTTAAGTGAAATGGTTTAGAGTAGATTAATGCTCTTAATTTTTTCAGTAAATTCTAGTAAGATTAAATTTAAAAACATAATAGAATTTTGATATTTAGCTATATAAAAAATAATTTTCTTAGTAAGTTTTTATATATTATAATTTCAGCTACAAACTATTTAACTATTTTATAAAATTAAATTATTTTTATTTTTAACGTGAACTCATTGGTATATAACTATAATATAAATGATATTTTCCTTAGAATAGTATATTATTCATTAGTATTTACATTATAAATTAGAAAATAATGTTTTGAAGTTGACTTGGAAACTTTATTTTAATCTGACCTTTTGTTCAATATTAATTCTAGTAATAGTAAAGTCTGTTTTTATCATTATAAAGAAGTGTTATAAGTTGCTTGAATTGAAACTTTTTTAGAGATATTACATTTTCAATGCCTCTTTATAATTATAAATTTACTTATTTTGTTATTGCTGACAATAAAAATGTTAAAAGAAAAACCTACTTTTTATTGACAACTTTATATGTTACAGTTTTATCTTTTTTCTTATTTCTAACTCTTATATCACTTTGGATTCTTTCTACATCCGAAAAACTATATTGTTCTCCAGTTACTTCATCTAAAAATATAATTCGTATATTACAAACATCTGCAATATCTTTAATTCTTTCTAAAGAAACAGAACTATAATCTTGTTCGTAGTGAGAAATAGTAGATTCAGAAGTATTTATTAATTTAGCTAAATCTGATTGCTTTAAATTTCTTTTTATACGAATAAATTTAATAATTTTACCTACCATAAATTCACTTCCTATAATTATATTTTTTCAAATATAGGAATTTTATTCTATTAAATGTCAAAATATGATAGTAATATGTTATAATATTTTTTATTATTTAATTTGTAATTAAGAAACTTATATTTAAATTGGAAATAAAATTAGATATAAATTATAGTTTTTGGTATTTTTAATTATAAAAACATTAAATAATTTAATTCATTTATCTAAATTTTTTATTATTTAACTATATTTTTTATTAGATAGTATTTATAATACAATTAGAAAAGAGGTGTCAGATTATGATTCTGATAATATTTATTTTATTTATATTCGTAATTAGTATTAAAAATTTGGTAATTTTAATGAGGTATTTAAACAAATTGGAAAAAGAATATTTAATACTTTTTAATAAATGTAATGATTTAAAAGATTTATCCAAAATAAAAAATGAAATATATGAATATAACAAATGCGAGCTTACAAGAACTTATCAGCAATTAAAGCTTTATGAAAACGACGAATTGGAAAGAAGAAATATCACAATAAATAATATAAATTATAAAAAAAATAATTTATTTATAGGAAAAAGAATTTTAATAGGGACAGTTATAGATGATCATCTTATTTATTTAAGAAAAATCTTACAAAAAATGGGTATAATTGTTGATGTTGTCTCTACTAGCAGAGATGTTTATCAAAAAATTAGTTATTCTTCAAAAATTAAATATGACCTTATATTTATTGATGAAATTTTTAAAGAAGAAAATGAACTTAAAAATATAAAAAAATTACAAAATAAATTTGCTTTTCATACTCCCATAATATTATTAACTTTATCAAAATTAAATTCCCAAAAAAAAATAAGCTATTTTTGTGCAAAATATAATGTAGATGGTATTATTGAAAAAAATTTTGATGAAAGTTTTTTAATTACTCTACTTAAAAAGTTTTTGTAAAAATAAGAATGTTATTTAATTACTTTTTAGATATGCTTTCTTAATATTAAAATAGAATATACTTTTATATGATATTTATTTTCTTATAAAAATAGTATAAGAAAAAAATTTTATGAAATTTTTAAGATTTTAGACTTCAATTCTAATTTTTAATACTTTTAATTTAAAGTTTTAAGTCTAATATTATATTTTTTAGTATTATTTTTTTTAATTACAGCTTTATATAATAAATCAAATAACATTACTTTATCTTTAAAAAATATCAAAATTGCTATAGAATATTTTTAATCACGAATTCTAATTTAATTTCAAATAAGCTATTTTTTAAATTTCTATTTATAATCTTTATTTTGATATTCAAATAATATATTAGAGTTATTCTTTAAGTATTTTCTAATAATATTTTCTGTTTCTTTTTTTGTTAAAATTATTTTCAATTTTCCTTGTTTATTTTTATTATTAAAGATATTATTTTCTTGTAATAAAAATTCCACTCTTTTTTTTACTCCATTAGCTCCATCTACAAAAATAACTTTATGATTAAGAGCATTCTCAATATATTTTTTTATAAATGGATAATGAGTACATCCTAATATTACAACTTCTATTTGATTATAATCTATATTTTTAAATAAATTATCTAAATAAATTGGTATTTCTTTTAAATTTTCATTTTCTATTAATTCTGCTAAATTTGTACAAGGTAAGAGAATACGATTTTTTTGATAATATTCTTTAGCTAAAGACATTAATCTATCACTATGAATAGTTCCAGGTGTTGCCATTACAAGTACATTTTTATCTTTATATTTATCATAAGCGACTTTTATAGCTGGTTCTACTGCTACAAATAAAATGTCTTTATAATTGTTTCTTAGATAAGAAATAGTTTGAGTACTTGCAGTATTACAAGCTATTATTACAATTTTTACATTATATTTTATAAAATATTTTATAATATTATCAACTATTTTTATTATCTCTTCTTTTGGTTTGTTTCCATATGGATTATTAATAGAATCTGCATAATAAATATAGTTTTCACAGGGCAAGTATTTTCTTACTTCATTTAAAATTGAAATTCCACCTATTCCTGAATCTATAATTCCGATTGGTCTATCATCCATATTTGCCTCCTTATATTCTTTAAATTAAGTTATCTTGACTAGAAAATAATTTGTAATATTCTCCTTTTTTATCCATTAATTCTTGGTGATTTCCAATTTCTAATATTTTTTTATTTTTTATAAATAAAATTACATCAGAATTTACTATTGTAGATAGTCGATGAGCTATTGTAATTGTTGTTTTATTTTTTATTAAATTATTTATTTTATTTTGTATTAAATTTTCAGTTCTTACATCTATTTTACTTGTTGCTTCATCTAAAACTAAAATTTTGGGATCATTTATTAATACTCTTATATAACTTAATAATTGTTTTTCTCCATCTGATAAAGTATTACCATGATTTTCCAAAACTGTTTCATATCCATTTGCAAATTCTTTAATCCAGTCATCTAAATCTATTTTTTTACATAATTTTATTATTTCTTTATCAGATATATTAATATTACCATATTTTAAATTATTCATTATTGTATCTGTAAATAAATAATTGTCTTGCTGCATAATTGACACTTGTCTTCTTAAACAATTTAAATCATAATCTTTTATATCAGTATTATCAATATAAATATTACCTTTATTAATATCATAAAACCTGGCAATTAAATTCGCTATTGTAGTTTTCCCACTTCCAGTTTCTCCAACTATGGCTATTTTTTGACCTTGTTTTATTTTAAATGAAATATTATCTAATACAATTTTATCATCATTATATTGAAAAACAACATCTTTAAACTCGATATTTCCTTCTATTTCTTTTTTTACTGGATTTTCATTATTTTTAATAGTAATAGGTTCATCAAGTGTTTCTAAAATTCTTTCTAATGATGTCATCGACTCTATAAATTCGTCCATTCTTAAAAAAAGATTTTTAATAGGATTCCAAAATCTAGTAGAATATGAACCCATAGCAACAATTGTTCCTAAAGTTATGCTTGGAAATAAGTAAAATATTCCACTAGTATAAATTGCAATTTGAACAGTATTAGAAACTATTGCAGTACTACTCCAGGAAATATTACTATATTTTATATATTTACAATAAGCTTCAAAAAAGGCATCTGTTAATGAATCATGTATTTTTTCATTTTCATAGCTTCTATTGAAAATTTTAGTTGTATCCAATCCTTTTATTGTTTCATAAAAATAAGCATTCATATTTGATTTTTTATTATTTATTTGATGTTTTAACTTTCTTTTGATTTTGGTAGTAAAACTAAAAAATATACTAAGAATAATTACTCCAAGTAAAGTTATTAATGTAAGACTTATATTAGTTGTAATCATAAATATTAATGTTAAAGTAAGACTAAGTAATTGTAGTATTGTATCAATTAGACCATTTGTTATTAATGTGGAAACATTTTCTGAATACTCTGTTAATCTAACTAGTATTTTTCCATGAGGTCTAGTATCATAATAATTTGATGATAAATATTGTAAGTGAGTGAATAAATCATTTTTTAAATCTTCAACAACATTTTCATTAACTTTTGTTAGTATTTTATTTCTAAAATTATGTAATAATACTACGATAACTTGCAAAGATGCACTTATTATGAAAAATTTAACTAAACTTTCAAAGATCATTTTTGTAGTAATATTGTCTATCCCATATTGAATAATTTTAGCATAAATTAAAGTTATTAATGTAATTGATAAATGTATAAAAAAAAATAATAATAATTGTTTTTTATATTTTTTTGAATATTTAAGAGCTCTTTTTAAATTTTTTAAACTAAAATTGGTATTTTTTTCATCAACATCATATTTATTTACTCTCATAATTTTATCCCCCTTTTTTGAATATCATAAATTTCTTTATAAGTTTTATTATTTTTCAATAAAGTTTTATGAGAACCTTGTTCTATAATTTTACCATTTTCTAAAACAAAAATTTCATCCGCATTTTTTACAGATAATATTTTTTGAGCAATGATAATTTTTGTAGAGTCGTAGTTTAAATTATTAATATTATTTGTAACTTCAAGTTCTGTTTCAAAATCTAGTGCTGATGTGATATCATCTAATATTAAAAGTTTTGGATTAGTTGCTAGTGTTCTAGCAAGAGAAAGTCTTTGTTTTTCTCCTCCTGATAAATCAACGCCTCCTTCTCCTATTACTTCTTCTATCCCATTTTTTAATTTAAATATATAGTCTGCTTTAGCTAATTTGATATATTTAATTATTTCTTCTTCACTTAATTTTAAATTCCCAAAATTAATATTGTTTTTTATAGAGTCAGAAAATAGAAATGGTGTTTGTGTTACATAACCAAATTCTTCTCTTAAAGAACTTAATTTGTATTCTTTGATATTTATACCATTTATTAATATTTCTCCTGAAGTGACATCTTCAAGTCTTAAAAGTAATCTTGCTATTGTTGATTTACCACTACCAATTTTACCTATTAGAGCGTATGTTTTACCTGGTAAGATATGCATATTAAAATCTTTTAAAATATAATCATTATCATACTTTAAGGAAACATTTTTAAATTCAATTTCTAATTGTTCTTGATTTATGAGTAACTTTCCATCTTTAATAGATGGCTCTTGACTAAGTATCCATTTTACTTTATCTAGTGCTACTTTAAAATTTTGCCAATTGTCCATTAATGTACTTGCATTTTCAAAAGGAGTTTTTAAAAACCATAATAGTGAATCAAACACAAGCCATTCTCCTATTGTTATTTCTTTATTCATTACGAATAAAAATCCAAAAAATACAAGTAGAGCACAAATAAATTCATTAAGTGCAGTTGTTGTGATTATATAATTTATAAATTTATATCTAATTTTTAAATTTTTATTTTTTAATGTCCTGTTTTTCTTTTTAAATTTAGCAATTTCTTCTTTCTCAGTTCCATAATTTTTAACTAATCTATTTGAATCTATATTTTCTTGAATAAAATTATTAAATTTTGATAAATATTCTCTTTTATCTTGATAATTCTTTTTAGATTCTTTTAAATATTTATTAGAATAATAGAAAAGAAGTGGTAATGGAATCGAAATTATTAAAGTAAGTTTTGGACTTATTATAAAACAATATATTAAGGCTCCTAAAAATCTTAGAGTTGCTGCTATTACTGTTTTTATTGTAAAACACATATTATGTCTTATTTTATAAGTATCTGAAAATATTGTTGTAATTTCTCCTAAGGGATTCTTATTAAAAAATTCTGAATCAAGTATATTTAATTTTTTATACATAGCTATTCTTAATTTTTTGGCTAAACGAAATCCCCAAGTGTCTAATAATAATACTCCTATATAAGCTGATATTGTTCCAAATATTACTATTATTATAGTAATAATAGCAAGAGGAATTATTATATCTCTATTTCCTCCTAATAATCCTTTATCTACTATTTTTCCCATTAAAATAGCTGGAAAAATCATTAAAACATCTCCAAATACTATTAAAAAATTATAGAAAATATATTTTAATTTATTGTTTTTATCAAAATTTAATACCCATTTCATAGTTACTCCTTAATGCATTAATATTATACTAAAAATAAAGAAGATTTAAAAGTAATATATTTTTTTATATTATATCATTATTTGAATTTAAATATTTAATTTATTTTTATCTTTTTATTATAAAAGTATTTATGGCAAATTAAGGTAAAAAAAAGAAACATAGAATGTTTTTATAATTATTAAATTAATCTATATTTTCTATTTTGCTCATCTATATAATTATTTATTATATTTAATAGTTCTTTTGTAGTATTTATTATTTCTTCATTTTGAAAATTCTTTTCTACTCTTAATAAAAAATTATCTAAGTATTTATGTTTTTTTAGTATTTTAAAACAACTTGGAAAATTTAAATCATAAACATAGGCAAAAAAAGTAATGATTTGATCAGCGTTATTTTTTACATCTTTGTAATAAACTATTTTATTATTTAAAAATTCTTGAACTATTTTTTTTGAAATTTTTAAGTTGTCAAATTCAGGATACCAAAAAATATCTTTCATTTTATCTTGATTAATTACTTTAAAAATATCTAGTTTATCAGCATCACGAATTATTTTTGAAAAAAGCAATGATTCTTCATCAATATTTTCTTCAATATTAACTTTATTATGATTATATACTGCTTTTTTTATAATATTATCATATTTATCAGTATCAATAAATTTTTTTATTAAACCATCTTCATATAAAATTTTTAAACTATAAGAAGCATGATCAATTCCTGTATCTTTGTCAGAGAAAGTATCAAATTGTTTTACTTGTTCAAATCTTCCTATATCGTGAAATAAACCTATTAATTCAGCTAGATTAATTTGTTCTTGATTTAAGTTTAATTCTTGAGCTAAATATCTTGAGTTTTCTGTAACTCTTAAAATGTGATCTACTTTTAATTTTATTCTTCCAGAAGTTAAATCATATTGTTCAACATATTTTATAAATTCTTTTTTAGCATTTTCTATATCTATCATTTTTAGTTAGTCTCCTTCTATTTATTTTATTATTAAAATTAAAAATCTACTGTTCCATAAAAATAAGAACATTAAGTTCTTATCTTGGAACATATTTAAATGGATTTATAATACTTCTAGTATATTGATTATAAGTTCCATTATAAGCCCATCCATAATTTTCGGACATTTCTAAGTGAAGATGACATCCTGATGAATAACCAGTTGATCCCATATATCCAATTACAGTTCCTAAATCAACATCTTGTCCGATATTAACATTATAACCTTGTAAGTGTGCATATTGTGAAAAAACTAGTTTACCATTGACATTATGAACTATTAATATCATAAAAGCTCCATAATTATCTAAAGTATTTCCTTTGTAATAAACTCTTCCAGGAGCTACTGGATAAATTGGCGTTCCACAGCCTTTTACAAAGTCTACTCCTTTATGAACACCTCCATAGTTCCAACTAATTCTTCCGCCTATTATTGGACGTCTAAAACCGTTTTCCCCTATTATTACCCCACTTCCGACATCACTATTTCCGCCACCTCCTGTTGGTGGTTTTGGTGGAATATCACAAGTAACTCCTATAATATCATTTGATTTACATCCTCTACCTTTATAGTAAGATACTTGTTTTTTATAAAATTCTATTTGTCCTTTAGTACTTGGAACTGTTCCTTCGATACTTCTGGTTTCTTTTTCAATTCTTTCTTTTTCAGAACTAAGCGATGTTTTCAAAACACTGAGATCTTTATTTCTTTTATTTAATTCAATTGTTTTTTTATTATTTTCATCAATTAGTTTTTCTAATTCATCCATAATATTTTTATTATAATCTGTTAATTGTTCAATTACAGAAATTCTATAAATCATATCTGTAATACTTCTTGCTTCAAAAATATATTCTAAATATGTATTTTCATTAGTGATAACTTGAAAGTATTTAATTAATTTTTTACTCTCCTTTTCTTTTTTATTAATTTTTTGATTACTTTTTTCAATTTCTAATTTTAAGTTTTTTATTTCTTCTTCAGCATCAATAATTTGTTTCTCAATTTTAGATATTTTTTCTTTAATTTCAGCTACTTCTGCAGCATTTTTAGCCATTTTATCTTCTTTTTCTTTCAACTCTTGTGAATACTTATCAACTAGATTTTCATATTCTTTTAAAGTTATAGCAGAAATTTTTGGAGGAAGAATAATTAAAGATAAAAATATTAAAAATATTATCCTTTTCTTTTTCATATTTACACCTTTAAATACTTTCTAACGGCACTTGCACTACCTATCATTCCAACGATTATACCAATAATAACTATAATTATTGAGGCATAATATATAAATGGTTCTGGTGAAATTAGTTCAATAAGTTTAGTAAATAAATATCCATCAAAATGCTGATAAAAGGCAAGATAACCATATGTTGTTAAAATTATTGGCACAATTGAACCAAATAACCCTAAAATCATTCCTTCAATTATAAATGGTATTTTAATTGAAAAGTTACTAGCTCCTACTAAACGCATTATTCCGATTTCTCTTTTTCTTGAAAAAATTGTTAATTTAATTGTGTTTATAATTAAAAATACGGTTACTACTACAAGAGCAATAACGACTCCATATGCTACTTTTTCTACTGATCTAAAGGCATTTACTAGTTTTTCAACCATTCCCTCACCATATTGAACTAGTGCTACGTTTTTTTCATTTCTTAAATCTTTAGCTGTTTTCCCTATTTTTTCAACATCTTTGACTTTTATTTTAAATGTATCTCTTAAAGGATTATCTTCACTATCCCAGTCTTTCATTACAGAATTAAAAACATCATATTCTTCCATCATTTCATTTTTTACATTTTCTTTAGATTGAAATGTTATTTCTGCAATATTATCTTTTCTTCTTAAAGTTTCTTCCATTGTTTCAATATCTTCTCTAGTTGAGTCATTTTCCATAAAAAGGACAATTGTTAAATCTTTTTCGATTTCTTTAGTAAAATTTTGTACATTAAAAGAAGCTATTATTGCGATTGCTACTATAATTAATGTTATCGTTATACAAGAGATTGAGGCTAAGGAAAGACTAAAGTTTCTTATTACACTTTTAAAAGCATCTCTAATGCTTCTTCCTAACATTCTAAATAGCTTCATTATTGTAAGTTCCTTTCTGTTTAAAATTTACTAAATGGCCATCTTTTAAGGTAATTACTTGTTTTTTCATTTCATCTACTATTTCTTTATCATGAGTTGCCATAATAATAGTTGTTCCTCTTGACTTATTTATATTTTCTAGAACTTTCATTATTTCCATACTTTTTTCTGGATCCAAATTACCTGTTGGTTCATCGCATAAAAGCATTTTTGGATTATTTACAATGGCACGTGCAATAGCTACTCTTTGTTGTTCACCACCTGATAATTGATCTGGATAATTATGAACTTTATTTTTTAGTCCTACATCTTCTAATGCCTTTAAAACGTGTTTTCTTATTTTATCTTTTTTTTCTCCTATACATTCTAAAGCAAAAGCAACATTTTCATAAACTGTAAGTTTTGGTAAAAGACGATAATCTTGAAAAACTATTCCTAATTGTCTTCTAAGTTTGTAGACTTTTTTATTTTTTAATCTGGCAACATCAAGTCCTCCTACAATGATTTGTCCTTTTGTTGGTTTTTCTTCTCGGTATAGCATTTTTATCAAAGTACTTTTGCCACTTCCGGAACCTCCGATAATAAAGACAAATGAGCCTTTTTCTATTGCTAAATTTAAGTCATAGATGGCGGTTACTCCATTGCGATATTTTTTTTCTACATTTTTCACTCTAATTAAGTCCATCTATTGTATCACCACCTTAGTTTATATTCATTATAACATAAAAATTTGTAGAAAAAAAGGCTGATAATTTTTTTAATTTAATTAAATGTGATTATAAATAAAGCAAGTATTCTGAATTAAAAATATAGTTAAAATTTATTTAAATTACATAAAAGAAAATGTCAACATTTTTTATGTTAACATTTATTACTTTAGTATCTTTATTTTTAATTTTTTTCTAATTTAGAGAATAAAACTAATTTTTATCTTGCGCCTTCTACTTGATAGGAGTCAGTAACAGTAAAAAATGCGTCATTATCTATTTGTTTTATTCCACGAGCAAGTCTAAAATATTCTTGTGATGGTACAACTGTTAAAAGAACATTTTTTTGCTTTTCAAAAAAACCTCCTTTAACTTCAAAAATTGTTACACTATGATCTAATGTCTTAATAATGTAAGCTTTTATTTTTTTCTCCTCACTTGTTATTATATAAAATGCTTTATTATTAGAGATACCAAGAAGAATTTTGTCTAAAACAATATTATTTATATATAAAAATATAATTGCAAACATTGTATTTGTTGTACCAAAAAAATATGCTCCTGCTAAAACTATAGAAATATTTATAAATAAACTGGATTTAGCAATTGAAATATGTTTTTTTTCATATAGAACTTGACTTATTACAGGGAAACCACCATTACTATATCCTGTCTTATACATAAGTCCATTAGCTAAACCACTAATGGCTCCTGCAAAGATAACTAGTAAAAGCATATCAGATGAATCTAAAGAAATTAACGTTGCTAAGGGAGATGTGATTTTTACTAGTAATGGATATATAACACTTGCTATTAACGTACCTGCAGTTCTTTCAATTCCAACGAAAATAAAACTAAATAAAGCACATGCTGCAGATAAAATAAAAATCATTAATGCAGGATCTATTTTATATAAGTGTTTAGTTATAGTCGCAATTCCTTGAGTACCTCCTGTTACAAGATTTAGGGGAAGCAAAAAAATATTATATAGGCAAGCACTTAAACTTAATGATATGCTCATAAGAATAATACGCCATATCTTTTTATTTCTCTTTATTTTATTTATAAATTTTTTCATTTACTCTCCTCCAAATACTTCATATGTATCTGTAACTATGAAGAAAGCATCTCTATCTATTTCTTTTATTCCTTCTTTTAAACGATAATAGTCTTTTGTAGGAAGAACAGCCATTAAAACATTTTCTTTTGTTTTAGAATAACCACCTTTTGCTTTAAAGACAGTAACTCCATGATTAAGATATTTAATTATGTAATTTTTTATTTCTTCTTCTCTATCTGTTATTATGTAGAAAATTTTGCTATCGGATATTCCTAAAACAACTCGATCTGAAATTAAACTTATAATATACAAAATTATAATGGAATACATCATACTATTAATTCCAAAAAACACTCCAGATGACAGTACAATTAAACCGTCACTAAAAAGCATACTTTTACCAAGACTAATTTTACAATATTTTGATATTATTTGATTAATTATATCAGTTCCTCCAGTGGTAAAACCAGCTTTAAAAACTAAACCTGCACCAAAACCGTATAAAATCCCTCCGAAAATTGCTGATAAAAGTAATTGTGATGTATCTATTTTTAAAATTAAATTTATGGATTGTGTTAATCCTATTAAAAAAGGTAGAAGCATTGTTCCTAAAATTGAGGCTTTTGTTTTGTCTTTTCCTAATAAAAAATAACTAATTATAATAAGAAATAAATTCATTATTAAAATAGAAAGAGAATTGTTAATATTAAAAAATTTATTTAATATTATTGCAATTCCACCTACTCCACCAGGAACTAAATTATTCGAAGCTATAAAAATATTATAGGCTAAAGCTATAAAAAGACACCCTAAAATAAATTGAATGGTTCTTTTTAAATAAGATTTTTTATTAATATATTCTAAAAATCTTAAATCCTTGTTTTTTGAAAAAATATTCATCTTTCTAGCTCCTTTTTTAAATTACTTTCAATAAAAATATCAATATCACCATCTAATATTTTATTAACATTACTTGTTGCTACATTAGTTCTATGGTCTTTTACCATAGAATAAGGGTGCATTACATAACTTCTTATTTGTGAACCAAATTCAATATTTTTTTGTATACCTTTTATTTTATTTAATTCTTGCTCTTGTTCTTCTATTTTTTTTAATAATAATTTATTTTTTAAAACTTTCATCGCTTGTTCTTTATTTTGAATTTGACTTCTTTCATTTTGACATGTAACAACTATTTTTGATGGTAAATGAGTTATTCTTACTGCTGAGTCTGTTGTATTTACTCCTTGTCCGCCTGCTCCAGTTGAACGATAAACATCTATTTTTAAATCTTTATCATTTATTTCAATTGATGAATCTTGATCGATTTCTGGTGTTACTTCAACAGAAGCAAAAGAAGTATGTCTACGATTATTGGAATCAAAAGGAGATAATCTTACTAATCTATGTACCCCTTTTTCATTTTTTAAGTATCCATAAGCATTCTGTCCTTTAATTAATATTGAAACGTTTTTTACTCCTGCTTCTTCACCATCTTGATAATCAAGTAAAGTTATTTTATAATTGTTTTTTTCACACCATCTTGAATACATCCTATAAAGCATATTAGCCCAATCACAGGATTCAGTTCCACCAGCTCCAGGATGTATATCTAGTATGCAATTAGACTTATCATATGGACCACTAAGTAATAAAATTTTGTTTAATTTTTCCACTTCAAGCACTATTTCGTTTGTTTTAAAAGAAATTTCTTTATAAATAATTTCATCATAATCTAATTTTAATAATTCTATAATTTCAAGATTATCTGTTATCTCTTCTTTTAGTTTTTCTAATTGATTAATTTCTTCTTTCAAAGAATTTATATCTTTTAAAATTGCTTCTGCTTTATTACGATCATTCCAAAAATTATTATTTTCAGTTTGTTTCTCTAATTTTAATACTTCGTTTTTTTTGACGTCTATGTCAAAGTGACCTCCATAAATTGATTATTATTTCTAGTTTTAGCTCTAATATTTTTTGTAATTCATTCAGTTCCATATAATTTCTCCTTTAGTTTTATTTATAATTATTATACCAGAAATTTATTAAATTTTTGGAGAATTTATTTCTAATAAATATTTTTAACTTTTTTAATAGATTTATTCTTTAAATTTTATGTATATTTTTTTTAGTGTTGCATATATTATTAGTGAGGAAGGTTCACTATGTAGTGTGAAGATCCTCTGTATATAGATTAAGAAGCACATTGTGCTTCTTTTTTTAATGTTTTTTTATTATATATCCCCTATTTTTTATTTCTTTATATTTTTAAATGACATAATGCTTTTAGGTGAAATAAATGATTGTTGAAAATTTAAAAAATACTCGTGAAGAATTAGAATTAAAGCAAAAAGATGTAGCTAAATTTTTAGGAATACATTTATCAACTGTTTCTGGATGGGAAACAGGAAAAGATACTATTCCTATTAGAAAATTAATTATGTATGCTAATCAGTATTGCTTAAGTTTAGATTATTTATTTGGTTTAATAGCTAATAATGAAGAATATAATAAATTAAATTTAAATTTAGAAGTTTTAGCTAAAAATCTTACCGAATTAAGACTTACAAATAAATATACCCAAATGTATATTGCTAATAAGCTTAATACAAATCAATCTACATATTCACATTACGAAAATGCTTTAAATATAATACCTACATCATTTCTTTATGGTTTAACTAAAATTTATGGAAAATCATTATCAATAGACAAATTATTTGGAAGAGAAAAAAAGAAGAAAAATTAGTTTATAACAAATTTAGATTCATTAGTGATGTTTGTAATCAATATTTGCCAATTTTGCTTGTTTACATAATTCTTTTGTTTGTAATTTATATTCTTTTCCATCTTTTATGAAATAAGTATCGCATTGCCTAAATTCAAAATTAACATTTTTTCTTATGCATTGCTCTCTAAGATTTAATACCCAGTCATAATTAAATGGTCTAGCTTTATAATCTGATTCTCCCCCAACTACTACTAGTTCTATTTCATCAAGATATTTTTCAATATCAATACTTTGTAATAATGGTTGGGCTATAACATTTATGTTTTATTGGTAAGTCTTTAAATATAGATAATTTATAATCTGCATTTTTTTGATTTTCAATAGTACAACCTACAACTACATTATTGTATCCATTATTCCAGTCATTTGGAATACATTTTATAAATCTATCTATTTTTTTAGTTAGAAACAAAAAAGTACAATCCTGTCTTTTTTTAATCATTTCCCAACACTCATTTCTCCATTCATCAGCTTCTTCAATAAGAAAATCTGATACCAGATTTCATTTTATAATTGCCATTTTTCAACTTTTCTATTGGTTTTTCAAAGTCTTTTGTTTTTTTATTTCATTAGTATTTATATTTTTTTTGAATCTCCTTTATGGATATAACAATGTAAGCAACCATCACTACATTTAATACAACCTCTCCAAGGGTTCCACATTGACATATAATAACACTCCTAGAATTTTGATTTTTCATAATTGTAAGGAATACTTGTTCCTACAACAACATCATCTATTTTTTCTATAATTAACCAATCATCCATATTTCCTTGATGATCAAAATCTAGCGTCTCAATGCTTTCTACATTATTAAATTCCACTAAACATAGACATTTTTTATGCCATCTTTCTTTTTGTTTGTCAGTCAATTGTAATTTATTATTATTATTTTCAATAGTTTTTTTAATTTCATCATCTGGTAATTTAACAAAATTTTGGACATCTTTTACAACTGCCTTTGCTGTTATTTTTTTTGTTCCTTTTTCCATAAAATAAAGTATTTCTTCTTTAAATACTCTACTATGTGGTATTTTTCTTCCTGCGGCTCCTCTTATAACCATTGTTTTACTACCATCTAAAATTTTATTTAATTCTTTAGATTTATCATCACAATATACTAAATGTACCATAATTTTTCACCTCATCTTTTGAAACTCAAATCTTCTAATCTCATAAGTTTCTTATCTATAATTTAGTCTTCAATCTTTATAATAATCTTTTGCAACAGAATATTCTTCTTTTGATAGTTTTGTTTCGTTAATTGGATATTCTATTGCTTTATTTTTATTACCAAAATTACCAAGCTTTTTAATATATTTCTTACTTCTTTAAATTTTTCGATATTAGCTTGTGTTTTTTTGTTCCTAATTTCTCATCTAACTTTAAAAATGTATATTTATTAGAAATTTTTTTAAATACTCATTGGGTGATTTTAATCTTCTCGTTCTATTTCTTGTTTTGTTTTAAAATTAGAGTTTGTCATCCACTTCCTTTTTCTAAGAACTATTACAAACTTATAATATTTCTTTCTTTTTTTGTATTTGTACTAGAACTTGAATATTTTATAAAGTTATCTAAAAAGAAAAAATGCCAACAATTAAAAAATGGTGACATCTATAAATTTGAAACCTCATTTTTGACCTCTTTCAAACCCTTTGATTTTAAAGATATTTTTTAAAACAGGTGAAAACTAAAATGAGGTGTTTTTTAATTTTCTTGAATTTTTAGACTTTTCTTAATTTTCTTTTGCAAAACCTTATATATTAAAGGATTAAATTTTATTTTCCACAACAATTTTTATATTTCAAACCAGAGCCACATGTTCATCCTTTTCTAGTATTATTTGTACTATGTAAAACTATCTGTATTATATGTTTTTAAAGGACTGAATGGTTCTGGTAAGGTTATGTATAAATAGTATTATTTGTACTATTTTTACTATGTGTTTTCTTCTCAATGAACACAAAATGCACACAATGTATCCATTCGTTCTCAAGATTAATTAATTTGAGTATATAAATAATATATACTGCTGACTAAATTATACTATAAAATAAAAAAATAAGCAACACACCCAGATGCGTGTTATAGCATTTTGAGTATGTTGCTTTTATTCTAATATTCAAAAATTTGATACTCTGATATTTCTTTAATAAGATCAGATTGCATCATTTGATCAAAAGCATCTGTTGCTCCCTTTCTTGAATCTGATGTACTTGATACATAATAGTTTTCTGTTGTTTCTATATTTTTGTGACCAAGCATATCTGCAACATCTCTAATCTCTACTCCAGTTTTCAATATTTTTGTTGCATAACTACCTCTTAAATCATAAAATCTAACTTTTTCAATGCCTAGTTCCTTATGAATTATTTCAAATGGATATCTAACTAAATCTGTCCCAACATATTTTCCATTTGTCTTAGTAAAAACTAGATTAAGATTTTCTTTATCACTATCATTATCATTCTTTTCTACTATTCTTTGTTCTACTACCTTTCCATATTTGTTTTTTACATCCTCTAAATAGTAGTAAGTATATTCGCTACCCAAAGCTTCCTTTAAAAATTTCTGTTTTTCCTTATAATTTTTTAGTGCAAATAATAATGTTGGGCTAATATACACTATTCTTTCTCCTGCTATTGTTTTTGTACTTCCTAAATACCATCTGCCTTTATCATCTTTAGTTTTATCATATACACTGTGCTTAACATAAATAATTCCATTCTCTAAATCAATATCTTCCCATGTTAATGCAAATACTTCTCCTGTTCTCATTCCAGTAAAACATGATGTTAAAAATGAGCAAGTAAAAGTATCGTTATATCTAAATCTATATAATATCTTATTTATCTCTTCAGGAGTATATAAATGTTTCGGATCTGATTTAGTTATATCCATTCTAGGTAACCTTAAAGTTAGGGCTGGGTTATATTTAATAAATCCATATAAATCACACGCATCCCTAAATGTTCCTTTAACTACTTTTAAAATATTTCTAAAATATGATCTTGAAAAAGAATATTCATCGCATATTTCTGTAATAAACATATTTAATCTTACGCTTGTTAAAGTAGATAATCTATACATACCTAATCTCGGTCTTATATATTTATCAATTATAGTTTTATATTTACAAATTGTATTATACTTCAAATTGCTTTTACAATAGTTATCTAACCAGTAATTCAAATAATCACTGTAAGACAACTTACTCTCTTTAAACGGAACTCCTGCATTTAAATATTCTGTTTGTGCAATACTTCCTGCTTCTTGAGCCTCAGCTTTAGTTTTAAAGCCAGACTTGTTAATAAACTTTCTAACTCCCCCTTGTGGAGCTATTTCAAATCTATACTGATATACATTTCCCCTTTTTTCTATTTTTATTTGTCCCATTGATCATTCTCCAAATCATCTAAACACAAAGGTTTAATGCTATCTAAATTTGATAAATCTTTACCTTGGTTTTCATTTAAAAATTGTTCTAATGCTTTTTTTAATATTCTAGTGCTACCTAGTTTTATGGCTGGTAGGTATCCTTTTTTTATTAAAGTATAAACATAATTTGGACTACAATGTAAAACTGCTGCTACATCTCTCACTGTATAAACCATTGTTTCATTCATATAATTTTTCCTTTCATCCTTTCTTTGAACTACATAAATTACTCCAACAAAAAAACAACTAAAATAAGTTGTCTATACGCTTCTTAAAACTGCATGAATATAATATCTATCTGTCTTTTGTCTATTCGATTCGTGTGAGCAAGAATATAAAGTAATAATTTTATCTTCTTTTGCATTTACATCTACTTCTGTTTTATAATTGCTTTTTTCTTTAATCATATCAATATATTTTTTATATTCTTCAATAGAATTAAATTTTTGATTGTATGATTCTGATGTTGTATTATCTATATATGCACTAAATATTTCTGCTATATAATTTCCAGATGGTGTATATAGCATATAAGTAGGATGTTCTCTTAAAAAGGCTTCATTCATATATTTATATAATTCTCCAAACATACTACCATTTTTAGTATGATGCCCATAAATAAATGTATTGTAATCTGAAAAGTCATTAGAAGATCTATAATCTGCAAAAATGCTTCCTAGAGAATTCCATTTTTTATCAAAGCTATGATTTAAATAATAATAATTATTTTCCCCTTGAACAATAGGATAATTAATTTGTGTTCCTTCTACTAATATCCAACCTATTACATCACTATTAATATTTTGCAATGAACTAAAATCAATATTAAAGTCTTCAGTTTCAATTGTTTCTTCAGGTATTTCTATTAATTCTATTAAATCATGTTTAATTTGCTCAGAATCTAATATTTCTTGTTTAACGCTATATATTTTGTAAGCACTAAAACAAAATGAACATATTAATACCACTAATAAAATTATTTTTATTTTCTTCATGTTTATTTTCCTAAATCCTCTTCTAATTCTTTTTCTTGTTCCTCTTTTGAAAACTCCTCTATATTTTGTTGTTCCTTATCTTTAATTTCCATTTTTAAAACATTTTCTTTTACATACTCATCATAAATATCATCTTGGGATTTAATAAATTTATACACTCTTTCGATTTCTTCATCACTTATTCTTTTTTCTTGTTTATCAAAATATTCATATATTAATGCTGCCGTTTCAATATCATAAATATTTTTGTTATTATACATGTTTAATAAACTTCTAATATAATTTGTATTCATTTTAAAATCCTTTCTTTTTATTTTCATAAAAAAAATTAGTATCATAAATACTAATCTTAATCCACAATTCTGTTGATAACTTATTATTTATTAACAGATTCTTTTAAATCTTTACCAGCTTTAAAACTTACATTTTTAGATGCTGCAATTTTAATTGTTTCTCCTGTTGCTGGATTACGACCTTCACGAGCTGCTCTTTCTGAAATTCTAAATGTTCCAAATCCTGAAACTGAAACATTATTTCCTTTTGCAAGTTCTCCCTTTAGTAAATCAAAAACACCATTAAATGCTCTTTCACTATCAGCCTTTGTTAATCCAGTAGCATTTGCTAAAGCTTCTATCATTTCTGATTTTTTCATGTATAATCACCTCCATATTAAACAATTTAATTATAACACCTAATAGTTAAAATACAAAACATTTACATAAATTATTATCTAATATTTTCCTCTAATCTTTCATCGTTTAGTAAAAATAATAGTCGCTCATAACCAGCAGCCTTTAATAATTTACTTATAGAAATATCCAATTCTTTAGAAATATTTGTTAATATTTCAATGCTTGGTTTTTGAATTCTACCTTCTTCAAGATCATTTACCGATACATGATTTATTCCAATTCTTCTTGCTAGTTCTCTTTGAGATATTCTTTTTTTGCTTCTTGCACTTACAATTAAATTCTTTAAAATTCTTGTATTACATTTTTGCTTATTCATATTCTCTCCTTATTTTGTTTTATAATAATCTTTCACTTTTTGCTTTTTATTTTGTGAAATAGATTCAATATCTTCACCATTTACTCTATCTATTTCTTCATCATATTTATCATAGAGAATGTATTCCTTATCATCAACTAAATAAACAATTCCTCTATTGTCATAACTTATCCACGCTACACTTACTTTTGGAATATAAAAATAATAATCGCTATACGGAATACGAACACAATATTCATCTTCAGTAGTTCTTTGCTCATCTATCATATTTCTACTTATTGAAACGCTCTTTATATATCCTTTTTCTGATTCTAATGATATACCACGAATTTTTTCAAGTTCACTAATTTTACTTTTCAAATATGTAAGATAAGCATACCTTTGATTCATATCCATTTTTAATTTATTAGCTTCTGAAATAATATCTTCTACCTCTTCTGTCGTTTCAACATTGAGTTCTTTTTTTAAATCTAAAAATGCTTTAACTTCATTTGGAAGTTCAGCATCTATTGGATATATCTCTTGTTGTTCAAGATAGGCATTATAATCATCAAGATATTTAATATATAAATTACAAAGAGGAACTCTTAATTGCAATGTTTCATGTTTAGATAATAAAGCTTGATACTCATTTTCTTTTTGATCTATATCAGCCTTTAATTCTTTAATTTGTTTCTCTAAGGAATTATAATCATATATTTCATGACTATTTAAAAAATTAATTGTATCAACTAATTTATGGTAACGCCTAATTTCCAAATACCTTGAATTGTAGTATTTAAAATAATCGGAATTAGTATCTAAGGCCTTCATAGTTGAAAGTACAGAATGCTTAGACAGTCTTGCTAATTCATCATATATATTTAAAATATCACTATCATTTACATTTAAATGATAACTAGGAAAATTAATAACTTTTTGATTCTTTCTTTTCTCTCTAAAAAAATCTTTCAATGCTTCTTCACTATAATCAATTCCCAATATTTTCATAGTAACAAATCTTTCTTTTCCATAAGGTTTAATCCTAATATTTTTGCCTTGTTTTATTTGATAACCTTCAAGTGCTAATTGTTCTAATAATTCATCAAAAGAATAGCATCTATCTTTTAATATTTCTAACATTTCTATTATTTGTTTTCTCCAAGATTTGTTTGCTAAATCATATAAATATTTATTCTTATGATAGTGTCCTATTTTTGGTGCGTCCTCAATAATGTGAAGCCCATGCTCTAATGCTATTTGATCACTTGCATCCCTTAATCCATATAAACCTTCAATAGGATTTGATAACCTGTCTTCTAATTTTCTTCCTTTTAAATTTAGAGAAGATATGCAAAAGTGATTATGTAAATGCAAATGATCGACATGAGTACACACTATAACTTGAAAATCTGGATATAATTTTTTTGCAAGTTCTATTCCCATTTGATGAACTTCTTCAGGCGTTAAGTTTTTTTCTTTGGGATCAAATGATTGATAGGCGTGATAACAAGTTCTACTTTCATTATCTTCTTCTATATTAAATTTTTGACTATTTCTAAGCATATCATAAGGAGCTAATTCAGCAGAGCAATTTATTCCAGTAACTAATTTACCACCCATAGTCTTATCAGGATTTTTAATGTAGTCTATACATTTGATTCTACCTTGCACTCCATGTACTGCCCATCTAGCTGTTGCTGGCATAAGAATCACCAACTAACTCATATTTTTCTTCATTACTATAACCATATACATCTGATTTTATTTCTTCAGCACATCTCTTTGCAGAATCTAAATCATCATATCCAATTACTATTGAACATTCTAGTTTATTGTCTTTTTTATAAAATGATAGCAATGACTTCTTCTTCATAGCGACATCTCTAAAAATGTTGATTTGTTCCTCAAAAAGTTTAATATTTAAATTATCTAATTCAAAATCAATATAGTTATTTTTTAAAAACACTATATATTTGTACTTTATATTTGGAACTTGTAAGTTAGAAGGTCTAACTAAATAAATGATCTCATTATTTTTAATAACTCTTTTTAGAAAAGATTCATCAGGACAATACTTTTCAATTAGATTCATTCGCTGCTGAATTTTCTTTTCAGTGTTAACTGATAAAGTAGCAACTATTAAACTAGACAAAATATCTATCATCTCTAATATTTGGACATTCTGATTGCTAATTTTTTCTATTGCCTCTGGAGATAATAAAACATTTTTTAAAATTGACTTTTGTTCATATAATATTTCTCTAAGTGTTTTAATAAAATCACTGATATAATTACATATTTCATTTTTACCCTCTATATCTTCTACATATATATTTTCATAAATACAAGCAGCTCTAATATATTCAGCTAAACAATCCCCATAACCATACCTTATTGCTTTTTCAGTTATAATTCTTCTTTCCTCTTCGTTAAGCATAACATTAATCTTTTGTCTTCTTAGTTTACTATATTTTTCATCTTGATTGCTCATATCGTTTTTTCTTTTCCTTTTGAAGTTTTAATTTATACAATTCAAGTTCTTTTAGATATGCCTTACGAAAGTAATTCTCTGTTAACCATTTTACTCCTTCTTTTGAAATCATAACTTTGCCATCTTTAATATATTTATATGAAATAGTATTTCTTCTTTCCATCCTTTGAACTGCCATACCAATAGCAGCTTTAGTTCGATTAAAATATTCTCTTAAATCATATAAAGACATATCGTAATATTCAAACTTATAAGATGGAATTTTTAATTCGTTTTCTAATCTTAAAATTTGTTTTTGAAAAAATTCTATATCAGCATCTAAATAAAATTTACTACTATTAAAATACACTTCACTTAACCACTCAACACATTCTAATTTAATATACTCAACTCTCTCGCCATTAGAAGCTATCCTTTTATGAATCCAACTTTCTAATGGATGCCTTCTTTTTAACTTTTTAATAACATTCTCGAACTGTTCATCTGTAAGATGAAATTTTTGTTGAACTCGCCACTTCTCCATTGATTTAAATTCCATTTCTTACTCCTTTCTTTTTTATTCAGAAGTGAGGTAACTAAATAGTCTTATATAATATATCAAGCATGGTGTTGACACACCCTATCGCTTGTTAGGGAATATCCCTAAGACCCACTAATTAGTCGCTGACAGTTAATGAATTTTTTTCAAAAATTTTTAATATTCTTTTTCATTTTCATCAATTTCTAATACCGAAAAATAATCTAGGCTATCATAAAAAACAGCTTCAGAAATTTCTCCTGAAGTAGCATTTTTTAAATCTTTTTTTGTTAAATCTCCTCTAGTGTAATGATCAGTTAAGTAATGAGAAATTGAATATGGATTTATATTTTCGTTCTCAACTTTTAATGTAATTTTATATATAAATTGAGCATCTCTCTCATCAATATCAGGATAACAATCAAAGATTCCTTGATAAATTAAATAAGATTTCAAATTATTTTTATGATATTCTGGCATAGTTTTATAAGCATATAGAGTATTCATAATTAATCAATCTCCCTTTCTTGTTCATTATCTTTTATTACATCTACCAAATAATTTTCTTTATATTTTTTTAGTTTTTCAAAATCATCATCTATTATTAAATCCACATTACCTTCATTATTATATACAAATAATTCATCAAAAAGAAAATCATAAAATTCTTTATTCTTCCAATAATTTTCATCATCAAAAGCTATTAAAGAATTATTATGATCTATAGTTACTTCTATATCATAAACTTTGTGAGTATATAATATTTTTTCTAATAAATTCAATTCATTGTTTTGTTCTTCTGTTAATTTTATATTTAAAAATTTATCATTATAAAGGTTATTAAGTCTTACTAAAATATAATCATTAGTTAATTTTTTATTGAACCAATCTATTTCTTCTACTTCTATTTGCCAATTTCCTGAGTCATCTTTTATGCCATATTCAATAGTTGCTGAAGGTTTATATGTACTACAATAATGTAAGTCTACACAATATTTTCCTTCTAATACTCTTGCTACTGTGTAGGACTCTCCTTCCTTTATATCTTTAGGAGAAACAAAAACTTCTTCATAACTATCATAAAAGTCTGCCTTTTTAGTCATATTCCATCTCCAATTCATAATCATCTTTATTTAAACTATTTATAGTTTTTTCTTCCTCTAAATCTAGTTTTTTATTTGCTGATTCATAATCAATTTCATTCTCAATTCTTGATATATAATCTAATACATTATCCTTATTATCTAAATCTAATGCACTTAATTTTTTTATTAATTCTTTATCATTAATTTTCTTAATACTGCATGAAATATAGTCATCTAAATTGCAAGAATACTTTTTCACAAAAATTTCTATTATAGCATTCCTAATAGTAATTCCTTGTATATGAGGAATATTCATATCTATATTTCTAAAGTTTTCATCTTTACATAATTGATTAAACTTATCTATTTTTTTATTCAAATATCTCTTTAATTCTAATTTTTCATACGCAGTTAATTGATTATAATTAGGTTTATATATTCCACTAATTATTAATTTTTTTAAATCTTCTACCTTTATAGAGTAAAATTGTTGTCCTAGTGGTCTTTGAAAGTCATAAATATCAAAACAATCTTTGTTAATTCCCAAAATTAATCCAATACATTTAATATCTATAGCAATATCTTTTTCATTAGAAAATTGATAAATAGATTCAAATGAATTAATTTTTAACCCTATAAGTTTTTCGGCATTAATATCATTTTGCTTCAACTTATTATTAATAAATCGTTGTAATCTATCCTTCATTTTACTTTTATATTGAAAATCTCCAAAAGCAAATTCATATCTATTATCGACTTGTTTTCCTTCTCCAAAATATAATTGATAATGGTAGCCCCTATCACTTTTTATCTTTACAACATTCCACTTTTCTTTTTTCATAATTAAATCAAACTCTTTAATATTTTTTAATGTCCAAAATTCAGATAAAACATCTACGATGATAAAATCCTTTTTATTTATTTTTTGAATATTATTATTTTCTTCTTTTAATTTAATTCCTAAATTAGTTTCTAAAAAATAATTTATTCCTTGATTATATGGACTAATATTTGTAGGTTTTGACTTTATTCTTTTAAAACTCAATTTAGATTGGGAATTAATATCAAGATTAAGATCGGATAGTGATTGATTACAATCTAATTTGATTACCTTATCTCCAAAAGGATTATAATCATAATAAAAAACTGTCATAGAGCAATCATACTTTTCTTTATATTCTTTTAATGCTTGCCATTGTGATAATTCATTTGCAATATTCATTCTTAACCAATGAGTATATATAAAATGTCTACTATGAATACTATTCATATTCCATCTCCAATTCTAACTCTATATCACAAGATTGAGTCTTTGTTTTTTCAATACTATTTGCCTCTAAATAATCAACTATTTGATTTGATTCAGTTATTGCATTAAATAACTCTTGTGGATTATTTTTTAAAATCTCTAACCAATTTTTTACATAACTTTTATGATTATTTAAATGTCTTTCATCAGCTTCTAAATGGAATCTTTGCATAAGAAATGATGAACTAATCTCTGCTCTCAATTCTTCTTTTGCATACTCCTCTGAACCAAAATTATCATTTAAATTTCTACATAGTCTTGATTCGTGTCCAGTTGAATGTGATAATTCATGTAACTGAGTAGCATAATAAGAATAATTAGTTTCAAAACTTTTTGCAGGTGGTAATACTACTTGATCTAATTTGGGAATATAGTATGCTTCATCACCTTTTTCAATATATTTTACTCCTAAATTATCTATAATATTTTTCACATAATCATTGCTAATAATTTCTACTTCTTGCTCTTTTTTAGAATTCACTAATCCATCTATTAAGTCCCCATTAAATACTGTATAACTCATTTTATGGATTTTGAATTCTGATTCTTTATCTGGATCTTTTTCTATAATTTTTCTATATTCTTCAAAATTATAAATTTTATGATTTAATTTATTTTTCATTCCCCAATACTCTACAGTAACTCCTTGACCTTTGGCTTCTTTGATAAATTTCCACTTATTCTTTATCATTTGATTATATGTAATCCATCTATTATCATTATAACCTCTTTTTTCTGTAATGTATGATAAATATAAATTGTTTACCCCTCTATATTTTATACCAGTTATACCATTTTCAGGAATAGATGTCTTCCACATTTTTTCCCAAGGAATCTTTCCTTCTTCTAAACATTCTATATACATATCGACTAATTCTTGCCTAGTTTTTGGAAGTTTAATCATTACTTGTCTTTCCCTTATTACTGTTAATTTTTACATCTAAATCTTGCTGCATTTGATAAATTTTTTCTTGTTGTTTCTTATAATCATATAAAACTTTTAATTGCTTATCATAGTCAGCTACAACATTATTAATAGCTTTTATTTTATCTAATTCTTTACTTTTTAATCCTTCAATCTTTTCGATTTTTTTCTCTAATGCTTTATTCAAAATATTTTTCCCCTTTCATATTTCTTGTTCTAATTCTTCATCAAACGGATCTTTTAAATAAGAAATATCATTTTCTTCTTTATATTTATTTTCAAGAATCCAATTAAGATTTTTGGAAATATCACAATCTTCTCTTAATAACAGCCCTTGCCATATTCCTTTTAAATGATTTATCCCATTTAAAAACTTAATTCCCGTTCCTCCAGCATCTTTCCAATCTAACAAATTCTTTGTATGATCATCAATTAAATAATCATAAGATGTAATTTTGTTGGGAATATATTTATATTTACATTCACCATAAGGAACAAAAATTCTATTTTCTTTTTTCAATTCAGGAAGATACTTATCAAGCCAAGAATTCTTTTCTTCTAAAGCAAAAGCACTATCACTTAAAAAAGAGGAAAGAATAAAAACATTCTCTCCTTCCTTAATAAGTCTTTTAGTTTCATTTAAAATATGCTCATTAGGTCTTAATGATTCATAATAGCCTTGTTGATATAATTCGTAATTAGAAGTAACATTTTTCCATTCAGCAAGAGTACCATCCATATCAATAAAGATCCTAGTATTCATTGTTATGCCATACCCATTTCTGGCTCTACATCATCATGTGATTGTTCATGTTCTTTACTTCTTGAAGAAAGAAAAGTAACCTTTTCAGCAACTATATTCATGAATTTTTTTCTTTCACCATCTTTAGTATAAGAATTACTTTGTATTCTTCCTTTAACACCTATAACATCCCCTTTTTTACAATATTCTGCTGTTCGTTCTGCAACCATATCCCATAAAGTACAATCTATAAAATCTGTTTCATAAACGCCTTCTTCATTCTTAAATGGTCGTGGTACAGCTATTGTTATATTAGATACATTCTTACCATTTTCTGTTTCTTTAACTGATGGTTCTTCAACAATTCTTCCTACAAATATTGCTTGATTCATAATTTTATTTCTCCTTTTCTATTTTTCTATTTCTTCTAAATCTTCTTCTACCTCTTCATTTTTTATCTTTTCTAAATCATGATGGTAAAGTTCGTTTTTTCCATAAGTTATTGATGTTATATTTGAAAAATTAAATTCTTCTGTCCATCTACTTGTTTCTTCTTTTGAATTCTCTTTAATGAAATTCGATACTTCTTCATAGGCTTTACCATATCCACTACTTCCCTTGCTATCATTTAATAAATCTCTTTTTAAGGAATTATAGTCATATTTAAATGTTAAATTCTTTTCTCCATATTGGATTGTGATATTAACTGTTTTTGCTTCTATATCTTTAATAGAGTTATATATATCTTTCTTAATATATAAATCATTAAAAATATTATTTTTATTTTCTTTTATAGTATTTAAATACTCGATTTTATCACGAAAAATCAGTAACTCTAGTCCTAATTCTTCTTTATTATTTCTATAATCATCTATTGTTTCTATAATTTTATTAGCATACTTTTCAATAGTATTTTGCGAATTATTTAAATATTCAATATCTATATAATGACCTTTATATTCTGGAATATTTGTAAATTCGTAACTTGAATATGACTTTTCAAGTTTTATTATTGGATTCGTTTCTTCTACAAATTGATTTCTAACTTCTCGTTTATAAATTTCAATTCTATAATCTTCTAAATGATTATATTTTTCAATAGCAATATCCTTTAATTTATCCTCATTAGCAAAGGAATATTTTTCAATATAATCTTGAATACCATTCCAAATTTTTTCACCTAGAACTCCAAAACTGCTTTTTTGAATTAAACTATTTTCTTTGGATAATAATTCATTTAAATAATAATTACAATTATATAATACTTTATCTTTTGTATCCAAATATCCAGCCACTTCATAATTATCTTGAGATAAATAATTATAATTTCTTTTAGTATATATAACAATAAATCTATCATCAAATCGTTCTTTATGAACCTTTTGCTGATTATAAGTACCATCAAAAACCAGATCATTAAAATCTGGGTTCAAAAGAAATCGCTCAATATTCATATTTTAATAATCACCCTTTTCATTATATTTCTATTTCTAAGTCTTCTTCTATTTCTTTGTTATTATCTAAAATATCTTTGTTATATAATTCTGTTTTACCATTAGTGATTGATGTAATATGACTAAATAAAAATTCATTTCTCCATTTATCTTGATTATATCCAGTTTTATCATTATCTCTTAAAAATTCATTTACTTTTCCATAACTATTGTTATAACTAGAAGACGACATTCTACCATTTGTTAGTGATGTTATTAAATCTTGCAATTCATATTTAAATGTATAACTATTTTCTCCATATTGAATTGTGATATTAACTGTTTTGGCATCCACATATTTAATAGAATCTAATATTTTTTTACAATCATGTATATCATTATATTCATGATTTTTATTTTCAGTTAATCCTTTTAAATATTCTAGTTTATCATAATAAATTAATAACTCTAAACCTAATTCTTCACCTCTTTTTTCAATAATTTTTATTGCCATTTCTTCAATAGTATTTTTTGGGTTATCTAAATAAGAAGTTGTTTTATTTCCGTCATACATATTCATCGCTATATCAGAATCATAAGCAGGAATTGAAATTTCAATGTCAGATTCCTTTTGCATAATAAAATATTTATTAACCTCTTTTTTGTAATCAAAAAGTCTACTATCATCTTTAGCTTCATACTTATCCATAGCTAATTTATTTAATTCTTTTTCATGTGAAAAAATATAATCAGAAAGATATTTTTTTAAATCTTCTAAGATTTGTTTATCTAGCTGACTAAAAGAATTAAATTTAATTACTTGACTTTCTTGAAGCTTATCATGAAGAAAACTATTTGCTTCATATATGCAATGGTCTTTTTTATCATAATAGCCAAATAAATCATAAGTAGAACGGCGTTGTCTTAATTCTCTACTATTTTGTTTTCCATAAAGAATGTCAAATCTATCATCATATTTTTCTTTATGAACTTTATACTCATGTGCTTGGTAATCAAATAACTCATCATTTAATTTATTATCTAATAAAAAGTTTTCTAATTTACTATACATATTTTCTCCTTTCGCTAGTAGTCATAATCCATATCATCTTGATCTTCTTCATATTCATCTTCAGGAGATGATGGCTGATTATTATTTGAATTTTGGACATTATTTAATTCTCTGTCCTCTTCTCTTTCTATGAAATTAGATACTTCCATGGCATGTGCTTGGAGATTAGGATCTGTTAAACCTTTTCTATATTC
Source organism: uncultured Mollicutes bacterium (assembly GCA_947652375.1). Taxonomy (GTDB): domain Bacteria; phylum Bacillota_I; class Bacilli_A; order RF39; family UBA660; genus UBA3789. Next base: position 90,921 of record CANTCS010000001.1, read on the forward strand.
ATCTACAATATCTTGATTAAAAAAATGAAATTTTCTTTTTTCTTCTACTTGTTTTTCTTGTAATGATTCATAAGCATGATTTAAAGCAATTTGTTCAGATATTCTTAAATCTTTTGGATTTAAATTATTATCCATACAGATAAGTGCTTTATAAAATAAATCTTCATTTTCTTTTTTAAACAAGTTTAACTGATCATACATTATAGTTAAAAATCTTAAACTAACAGCTTGTGATACAGTTCTCTCTATTTCTTGACCAAGCTCTTTTTCATAGTGAGTTGCTGGTACTCTAGTAGGTTGTTGCGATTCTGGATTTAAATATTTAAATGTCATATCTTCAATTAGTTTTGCCATTTCTTTAGGCTTAGACTGAATAAAATCATCATAAAATTTTCTCATTGTTTTCTCCTTTTCTATTTTTCAATATTAATTTCATTACTCTTTTCTTTTGTTGATAATTCCTTGTTTTTAATTTGTTGTTGCAAGTTTTTATAGTCTTCCATTTCAATAAGTTCCAACAAATTTTCTGCTTTATCACCCGATAAATAAATATATGGTGATGAAAAAGCAAAGGTGTCTTTAATTATATTAATTATTTCTTGTGTTACCACATTAATATCAAATTTACCCTTGCTACTTTCTAAAATTCCTCCATCCATATTATGACCTTTTGAATTATAAATTGTGTAATCAACTGTATAACCTTGATTGCATATATGAATGATATTATTCTCATTACTAATCACTAATGTATCATTCATTGCATAACTCCAAGACTATTATAATTTCGGGTATTATAAATTCTTCTTCTACTTCTTCTTCATCATTAATATCATCTAATTCATTAGAGGATTCTTGGCATTCAGTTGATAAATATCCAGCACTTTCTAATAAACTTATAAAATCTATTTTTAATACTCTACACATATTAATTAATGTTATAAGATTATAATTTTCTCTTTCTCCATGTTCTATTCTTGATAATTCTGTATCACTAATACCTACTAATGATGCTAGTTTTCTTTTACTATATCCTAATTTAATTCTTCTATTTCTAAATACTTCAGCTATAAATACATAATTATTTTTCATATCTTATCCTTTCTTTAAGTTCACGATAGTAAACTATTACATCAAAAAAATAACTACTTTTCTAAATCGTTGTCATCTAATTCTATTTCATAATCATTATTAAATAATTTATCCTGATCAATATCTATATTAAAATCATATTGTAAGTTTGAAATTACATAAGATATTATTTGACTTTCTAAATCTTCGACTGAATTTATTTCGATTTCACTATTTTTGAAAATTTTTTTATTTTTTTCAAATATTTCTTTAATATATTCTTTATTCATTATTAAGCTCCATTAAAGCAATTTAAATATATTGATTTGATTTCATTGTAAGCCTTTTGTGTTATTAATGAACCATTATTGGAATGTTCATAATTATAGAGCAAATCTTGACATCTCCATAACATTTTAAAGTCATCTTCAGACATATCAAAATCTCTTAAATCAGCATATCCTTCGTAATTTGAATAATATTCTTTATTACTATAAAAGTCATTTCTAACTTGTTCATTATATAATTTTACGGCTTCTTGATATTCTTCTTCTGTAAAAATCTCTTTCATATTTTCTCCTTTTCTATTTTTTACATAATATTTTATAATCATTCTGTTTCTAACTTCATACCTAAATAGATTCCATTTTCATCTTGAATCGGACTACACATTCCTGTTTGATTTGTCTTTTTTAATTCATTAGCACAAGCTTCAGCAACATTCATCATGGTATATCCATCAGAGAAAAGAAAATATTTTACTATTTTAGTTGAAGGTTTATTTTCAGTGATTGGTTTTTCATTTTGAACTGGATCTTTTGGCTTATTTGTTTCTGTATTACTTGAACTATTATTACTTGGTATTGATGGCTTTTCTTTTTCTGGTATCGGACTGTTATTAGAAGATGAACCATTGTTATTTTCTAATATTTTTTCTTTTATTAAAACAGAAAGAATTTCCTGACTACTATTACCAGAATTATCAGAAACACTATATATAATTGATTGTTCACCAATAATAGAAGTATCAATTTCTTGATATTTAACTTTATCTAATAAATCTCCATCTTTGTCATCAATTACACTCTCTATATAATCCAAATAACTTATATCATCCCCTTTCGTGATTTCTATATTATTAACTTTTAATTTAATGATTGGAGCAACTTCATCTTTTACAATTACTTCTTCTTTTATTTTTTCGACTTCTGGAGATGAAGTATTATTAAAGTGAAAGTATAAATACAAACTTATTAATAAGATGAAAAGAAGAATGACAGCAATAATAATCATTCTTTTTCTCTTATATTTTTGATACATAATCAATAATTCTTCATCACTCATAAATAGTTCTCCCTTCCTATAACTAATTTACATATTTAAAATTTGGTTTTTCTTTAATAATTACTTGAAGTTCAGCTTTAGTAGTATTTAGTGCAGTATCACTAATTTCATACTCGACTACATACTCTCCTGATTTATTAATATCTAATTCATTATAAATAACCTTATCAGTTAGATTCCCTTCTAAATTGTCAGATGCTTCTTTAATAAAAGCTTTATAATTTAGTTCATCTCCTTGATACATTATTACTTTATCTTGTGTGAGAATTAATATTGGAGCAACTTCATCTGCCTTCAATGTTGCTTCGTATGCCTCTTTTTGAGCTTGTTCTTGCTCATGTGCTTTTAATTTTCTCTGGATAGTTCCTTTATTTAATAACAATGGAACTACAATACATACTAAAATTACAACTATGAAAATAAAAATTATCTTACCCTTTTTCATATTTTCTCCTTTTCTAATCTAAATATATAAATCCTACTACTGTTAAGCCACTATTCTTACTTGCTTTTCTATAAGCATCAAATGAGTTATAAGTTTTTGCTCTTACTAATTCCTCTGCATGTTCATTAGCATATTCAACTTGACTACATGAATCATCGTTACTACAAGCATTGCCCACATTGCCTTCACTTATGGTTATACTTTTACCATCATAAGCCTCCACATAAGCAACATGACCAAATTTGTGTCCCATAAGAACAGCAACAGAATTAGTTGATGGCTGTGTACCAGTTTTATATCCCATACTTATTGCAGATGTTAACCATGTTTGTGCATTTCCTGTTGGCATCTTCTTACCTGAAACCTCTAATGCTCTTCCAAATGAATACCAAGTGCATTGCCCTTTAAATCCAGATGTTGCTAAGGTGTTTTTAGAATTATAATTATCACTTTTTAAATTGGCTTTTGTTTCATTTTTACCATATATAGATATATGAGTAACAAAATCATTACCAAGTAGTTCTGCAAAATCATCAGATTGATATAAAAGTTCCAACATTTCTTTTTGATCATTTGAAAATGAGGTATCAGTACCATCTGTAATTTTCTTTTTCTTATTAAAATCTGCTATTTTAGAATAATTATTATTAAGCCATTCTAAATAATCTTCATATACCCCATTGGTAATAACAAGAACAGGAATAGTGTTTGTTGTTGAATCATCCGAATCTACTTCTTGATATACTACTTCATGTTTTTCAAATAGACCAGCCTGTTTAAAAGTATTTAATAAATTTTTTTCATTATTATCAAAGTTTATTTCAGCACCAGTAGATTGAATTATTGCTAGTGGTATTCTCCAATCTATTTGACCATAATCTCCTTTTACTCCAACTACAATACCATTAGGATTCTGTCTTTTCCAATCATCAACCTGCCTATTATATTCTGATTGAACTGATGTCATATATGATGAATAATCTGAAATAGATTTATCATTAGATGAACCACTACCAAAAATAGAGCCAATAGCAACTATAATTAAAATAACAAGTGCAACTGGAATTATAAATTCTGCTAATGCTGCAAATAAAGATATTAACATTTTTAATAATTTAACTATCACTGTCTTTGCAACCTGCACTAATTTTTTACCGATTGTTTGATTAAATTTCTTTTTTATTTTATTAGCACCTTTTTTAGTTATTTTATAAGCCTTAGTTTTGACTTTACGACCTATTTTATCATTTATATATTCAGTACCAGTTCCATCATTAGAAATAGCTTTATTTAATTCTCTGGAGGTTCTTGTAATTGTTCTTCCTGTTTTTGATAGTTTGCTACCAGTCTTACTCATTACTGTTATGGTCTTTGAAACCTTACCTTGATTATCATTAAATTTAAATGTCTTTTGTAAAACTTTAGAAGCAGATGTTTTTAACTTACTTACTTTAGTTTTCTCTTCATCATTCCCTATTGCTTCATTTTTTTGTGTTCCTTCAGATGATTTATTATCATTTGAATTATTAACATTAGTTTTTATTCTACTGGTAAATTCTTCAGTTTTGTTTTCTTCTTGAATATTTTCTTTTTCTTGAGTGTTTTCCGAAGTTTTTAATCTGGAATTTACTTCTTTATTATTTGCTTCTTGTTGTTGATTAGTTTCATTTTCAGAAGTCTTTAAATCTCTTTCTTCTTTAATATCAGATAGTTTTTTTGCTCCTTGATCAACTAAATCAAAAGTTTTAGATGATACTGAAGAAGTAGCAATTGATAATCTATCAACTGTCTTCTTAGTATCCCTTTCAGCATTGTTGTTCATATTATCTTGCCTGTACCATACTATCCGTATTATTTACTTTATATATTAAATAATCTTTTGGTACTTTATTGGTAAATGGTATTACATCAGATCCAAAAACTACCAATCCTTGACCAGTAGGAGCATCACCTTGTACATACATAGCTTCTTCTTCACTAATATTAAAAATATTACAAATAGATGGTAAATCTAGTGGCTTTTGTTTCAATATCAACGCAAACTCTGAATTAGATAATATATCTTTACCAGACTCAGACCTTAACAAATGGGATATTTGTTGTGAAATAACTGTATTTAAAGCATTTAGTTTTCTACCAGTCTTATAAAAGTTCGCTACATATTGGGCTGAGTATGGATTAGCAAGTAATATATGAAATTCATCAATAAATATCCAAGTATATTTACCAAGTTCTTTATTTTTAGCAAGTCTATTTTGAATATGATCAAGAACTACTAAATATCCAGTAGTTTGTAAAGAAGCAGATAGTTTACTAATATCAAAAGATACAAGCCTATTTTGAATATCAATATTTGTCTTCTTTGAAAATAAATCCATAGAGCCTTTAACATATCTCTCAAGAATGAGTGCTAAATCTTTTGCCTCTTCTTCAGGTTGCCTCAAAAGCATATTATAAAAGTCAGGTAATGTTGGAAGTAAACTTTCATCAGAAAAATTACTTTTTTCATAATCTTCAAAAATAATTTTAGTACAACGATCTATGATAGTTTTCTGACCACCAGTTAAGGCATTTGCTCCTACAATACTTTCAAGAAAAGCAATTATATATTCAACTTTACTTTTAACTGGCTCACTTTTTCCAGTGTCTGAGCATCCATAATTTAAAGATAAATCAAAAGGATTAATGTGAGTATCTGATGTTGTTGATATAAAAATCTTCTGACCACCAAATACTTCTAATAAGCTAGAATATTCGTCCTGAGGTTCTATTATACAGATTTCATCCAAAGGATAACGAATCAGAATTTGCTCAATTAGTGTTTTCACATTAAATGATTTACCAGCACCAGATGTTGCCAATACACACCCATTACCATTAATAAGTTGCTTTCTATCACAGAATATAGCATTTTTACTTACCAAATTGACACCATAAAATAAAGACTTTTCATGATTAAAGTCTTTACTATTAAATGGAACATTTACAGCAGTTGCTTCACTTGTTAAAGTTCTTTGAAACTGTAATGAATTATGACCTAATGGAAGAATATTTTGTAATCCTTCTAATTGTTGCCATAATAATGGTTTTATTTCAACCAACATTTCAGCAGCTGCTTCTTGTACTTTTACAGTCTGATCTTCCAACTCTTCAAATGAGTTTGCTGATATACAAACTAAAAAATTATTTTGAAATATCTTTTGATTATTTTTTTGAAGATCGTATTGAAGTTGTTCAGCATTTGAAATCTTTGTTTCTAACTTCTTATCCTTAACCCATTCATAGTCCAAATTACTTTTACCAGCTCTTTTAATTTTTTCTAGTCTTTCTGTTTCCATAGCTGATAAACTTTTATCAACTTGTTTTATCATTTTAGCAGAATTAGTAGGATTTATATTTAGAGTAGTTATTAAGTTAATTTCCTCTAAGGTAGTTAAGCGATTATAGAAACGAGGCGTCAAACTTTTAGGAAGTTTAGATACATACAATACTCTTAAAAACTTTTTATCATCTATTTCTATAAAATCTGATTCTCTCATAGAAATCTTTTTAGGGGCAATAACATCAAAAATAGATAAGTTATTCTCCTTTGCATAAGTAATAATATTATCAATTCCTCTTGTTTCCAAAGATTCTACATTAAAGAAATTATATAAAAATTTTAATCTTTCTTTAATACTAACCATAGATACTTTTGATTTTAATTCTTTAAACTTTTGCTCTGTTTTTATAAACATGTTTAAAAATAAAGCATTAGCTTCTAAAAAACTTTTAGTTTTTAATGAAAGTACAATATATCTTTTAGTTTGTAGTGTCTCTTCTTTTGAGCCAAGTGAATTAGTTATAATAGTATTTAATTCATCTGCAATTTGTTTTTGATTACTATCTTCTATATTATCTGTATCAAATATAAACTTTTCTTTATATTTTTCAGTTTTAATAGGAGTTCCAGCATTTATTACCTCAATGTGAGTATCTTCTCTAAATGAATGTAAATACTCTAACCATTTAAAAAAGATATTCTCTGCCTCTTCATCATTAGCTTTTGCAAAAGATACATCAGAATATTCAATACAAATTGAGTATTCTTCTTCATTTATTTTAAAGATATTAGTTTTTTCATCAAATTCTTTAAACATATAAGATATTACTTCTTGACTTGTTTTAGGAGTAAAAACTTTAGGAAGCATCTTGTGGTTCTTCAACTTTTGGCTCTTCTTGAATTTCTTTGCCATTTATATTTGTGTCCTCCTTCCCCACTACTTGCTTTGCTAGTTTTAATAATACCTGTGCTTCTTCTTGACTTAATGAGAAATTACTTGATGAATTTTCTAAATTATTAATTCCAAATTTCTTCTTAGCTCTAGCAATTTCTCTTTGCTTTTTTCTTTCTTTTCGAAGATCTCTCTGTTTTTGTTTTTCCATCTTCTGAAGATTTTTTTGCTCTTTCCTATTAACAGTAATAGGCTTAGTTTTTTTACCAGTTTTTTCCTGAATTAATTCTTCTTCAGTCTTATAAAGAATTGGTTTAGCAAAATTAATATAATTTCTTTTCCAAAAAAATATTATTCTTTCAGCATTAAGTCCTTGTATTGGAATAAATCCAAAAAAACCGATAGGAACTGCTATAATAATTACTAACCACCCAGTTATATTGCTTCCTATCTTTGGAGATAATACTAAATATAAAGGAACAGTAGTTATAAGTATCAGAATTCCAAATATCCACTGCCTTAAAGTAAAATTATAAAACTTCTCTTTATAATCTTTAATTTCATCATGAATTCTAGGTTCTATTCTATCCATCTTATCCTCCTGTCCATTTCTCTGCCATATTGCTTGTCATTGAAATCATAGCCATCAAGAATCCATTTAAGAACATAATAGCAATCATAGAACTAATACTACTTGCATCAGATAATGTTGATAATGATAGTGAATAAACGGCTGTTGCCACAACTATCATAGATGATTCTATTCCAAGAGCAATAGTTGACATTATAAATCTTTTACATACATTTTGACCATCTTCCCAAGTACCGATTGAAATTGGTATTGGGGAAAAGGCAAAACTTAATATTAATTTTCCTATTCGTAAGAATACTTGAACGAGTACCCCAATCATAGTTCCCATAAAAGGAATATATAAAATTAGAATTATTACACCCATAAATCCTCGATCAATCAACCCTCCTGCATTCCTTACTAAATCTCCCATTTGTGTTGCAAGATTTGGAACTGATGCCGAAGAGGAAATCGTTGCCGTTACCTTCGACAAAATATCATTAGTAATTGTCATGATAGATGATAACAATTCAAAAGAATTTTCTATAAGCATTTTAAAAATTAAAAAGCGAATACAAGTAAATACAATTCGCTCCCAACTCATACGCTCATAATCCATTACTTTTTTTGTTATATCTATCAAGAAAAACAGAGTTAATAAACTGAGTCCAATAGGAACAATAATTGAGTGAATCTTTGTTGCAAGACTCCATACTGTTGTGTTCGTAATAGTATTCCAATTACATAAGCTACGAATAGTTCCAACAAAATCACTAATATCTATTTTAAATCCTAATACTTTGAAGGATATTTTAAATAGATTTTCAATCAATTTAGCCATTCGTACCCTCCTTATGAATTACATCTTATAAACCAAATAATCCTTTTGATTGACTTATTGCAATTACCATGAACCCAGCCATCATAGTCATAAGACCTCTTGATTTGCCTTCAGCATCATCTCTTTGCCAACCTAGAGCAAACATAACAGCTCCAATTAAAGCAACTACTCCACCAATTTTTAACAGCCAATCACATACAAAGGTAATAAATCCATCAATACTACCAGTGTTACTTCCAGCTGCATGTACACTTGTTGTACTTAAAATCAAACTACATAATACAATGTTTAAACTACTAATTATTTTTCTAAATGAATTTTTAGCTTTTGCTAATAAGTTATTTTTTTTCATATTTTCTCCTTTTCCTTTAAAATAGTTCACGATAGTAAACTACTACATCAAAAAAAATAAACTACATTTAAATAGCATCTAATAGTTCATCAGTAAGTGATTTATTAGATAACAATACTTCACTTTTATCAAACTGTTTTTCTTCTTCCAAAGTCATTTTTCTAGCTTTAAATTCAGAATTTATTTTCACGAATCCCAAACCTAAATCTTTAAATAACTGTTGTTTCCTTCTTATTTCCTTTGTCTTCCTCCTTTCTACTTCATGATCATATCTATTTTGAATCGTAGAACTTTCATTCCACGCCTCAAACAATTCTGAGTACCTAGGATGTTTTGATAAATCATACATCTTAGAGTAAAAAGGTCGTAGTCCAGAAACTAATAAAATACAATAACCTTTTTCCATCCTAGCAATTTCATCTATAAATGCAAGTTCTCTACCAACAATATCCCAGTTAGTCGAAGAAGAACCTTGTTTAGAATAAGTTCTACCAGATGACCTTTTATACCATGTTTTTTTGCCCAGCATAGAAGACATATAATCTAATGTTTCTTTACTTCGAGATCCCATAAAAAGAATATAATCGCAACAATCAAGAGCTGTTTCCCAATTATCTTTATAAACTTTTTTAAGTTGGCTTAAACTTTGCAAACATGTAGTTATACCACAATTAAGTCCTCGAACATAAGCCAAATTTTCTAAGTAGCGTGGTATTACTCCCAGCTGACTCCACTCATCACAGTATATCTGACATGGAGAAGCTAAAGAACCATTATTATGACTAGCATTATAATCTATAATGGAAAATATTTGAGTATACATAATACTTGCAATGAAATTAAATGTAGAATCATTCGGACTATTGATAATAAAGTAAGCAATTTTACCTTCATCACCCTTACCACCAATACGATTTAATTCCATAGTATCATTAACTGTAATTGCTTCTAGTTCAGCAATATTAAATGGTGAAAGTCTTGCAGATGCTGTAATAATAATTGTACTCATCATTTTTGTAGAAGAAGCAGAAACTTTAAAATGTTTCCACTGCTTAATACCTATATTATCGGGATCTTTAGTTTCCCAAACTTTAAACATATTTCCTAAAGTAGAATTACCTTCTTTATCTGGTTCTGCAAGTCTTATTAATTCAAGAACGGTTTTAAAGTTTCTATCTTTCAAATCATAATTAAATATAACATAATAAATAATTGCTTGAAGAAACATTGATTCACATCTTTCCCAAAATGGATCTCCTGTATTACTTTCTATGGTTTCAGATTTTGTATTCAACATTAAAGTATTTATTAAAGTCATGACATCATCTTCTGCTATCCACTCTTCACCCTCAGAGTCTTCATCAACATATTTATTTATTTTTTTAATATAAAGTAAAGGATTAAAATGATCAGATTTCCACTTTTCTACTAAATTTAACACTCGTATATCATAACCTTTATTAATTAAAGACATCCCTGCATCACGAAGAAGTTCTCCTTTTGGATCTGTAACTATAATTGTTTCTCCATCTGCATTTAAAAGGTTAGGCTTAAAATAATACCGACTTTTACCAGTCCCAGGTCTTCCCAGTAAAATTACATTTCTATTTCTCTTTGATATTTTCATATTTTTTGAAAACATTTCAGTAGATGTAAATATTTGATTGTTAGTATATTCTTTATCACGATATTCTAAAGTATTCTTAGGATCTTCCCATTCTGAAGAACCATGAGTATTTTCTTGAATATTTTTTTTATTATTTATTAAATAAGTATATATAATCATTGCAACAAATAATCCTATAAATAATGCTGTTGATATTGTTTTAGCATTTAAAACTAATGGCGTTGTAATAATATGAAGTTTATCCAAAGCTTCAGTTAAATATTCAAACTTAAATTCTCCGTTTACTTCAGCTAAACTACTTACTCTAAGAGAATAATAAGAGGCAATCAAAGCTATAATAAAAATAACCCATTTACTACCTTTATGAACTCTTTTAACGAGCAACTTCTAACTCCTCTTCCTTATCTAAGACTTTTTCTACTGGATTATTTTTTTCAGCAAATTCATCTGCCTCTTTTACTAAATCTGCTGTTTTCGATTTTTTTTTACTGTTTTCAACCAAATCCTTTGTATCTGTTTCTTTAACAAGAACTGTTGTTTTGCCATCAGGGGTATGCTGTGCAACAAAATCTTTACTACTATATTTTTCTTTAAATAATTTATAATCATCAAAATTATTTAACTCTAATTCAATAATATCATTTGTATTACTTTCTGACTCAATATCTCTAGCACCATTTGAACCATACTCTTTAATTGGTCTATCAAGAGGAGCAATCCTTTTATATTCTTCTAAATCTTCAGAATGAATAGCAATTATCATTTCATTATCATTATAAACACATGCCCCATGACTTCGTAACTCAAATAATTGCTCTCTAATTTCGCAATATTGTTGTTTGGTAATCTTTTGAGTACAGTAATTAGACAAATAATCCCTAACAGCACATGAACCAAAATCTTCACCAACTTTATTTAAATCTTCAACTTTAAGATTCATTCCTCTTGATAACATAGGCTCATAATCATGTTCATCAATGATACCATCTTTATTAATATCAGCAAGTTCATTTTTTGCATACTGCTTTACTCTGTTTTCAGGAATTTTTGCTAACTGTTCATTTAAAAATCCTAACTTACTTTTATTAAATATCAAAACATATCTCTCATCTAAATTTTGTTGCTCATCTTGTATAGATAGCCTTTTATATTTATCAGTTTGAGCCTTACATATATTTTGAATGATTGGAATCTTTTTGAATGTACTTCTTCTATCATTCCATTTTCTATATTTTATTTCATTCTTAGCAAGTTTTTCTTGCTTATGAAGGGATTGATTTTTCCCCTTTTCACCATCTGGATCCATCTTTTTAATTCCCATTAATACATTATTTTCTCGACATGCAGCAATGATTTGTTTAGCCTCTGCTCTTGTAAGTGGTGGAGTAACATATAATTCTTTAGTAGCACCATCATTACGCAGTGCTTTCATTGATGATGAAAAATGTTTATTATAATATCTTTTAGCTTTTATCAAAAATCTGCCAAATATCTTTGTAAATATTTTGGTTGATTTTGCTGATACAGCAACTGTTTTTTCAGCAGTATGCTCCAAATCATGTTTAGCATTACCATCCATATTTATGCAGCCTCCTTTTCATATAATGGAACATCTAATTTTTCTTCAAAAGGAAATTCTATAACCTTATCATCATTTCTATGATTGTAACTGTCCAAAATCTTATCTCCAGTATAGCGATCAATATATTCACCATCTTTACCATGAAAACCTATTTGTTCAGTTTTATCTATTTCCAAAAGAACAGATTCAGTATTAATCTTTGTTTTAATAATGTTTACATTAAGATAACCTTGTACATTATCAATAATCATTGGTATTTCTACGAAATTAGAATTAAACTTGCATTTATATTTTGGAAAGTTAATAGTAATGACATCTCGTTTTTTAGAATCTTTTGGAAGAAGAATTTTTAAATACTTATTTATCTCATTATAAGATAATTTTTTTTCAAAAGTTTTAGTAAATCCATCTAATCTATACTTAGATATGCCACTACCATTTAAGAAGCCTTTTCTAGGACTTACTATTAAATAACTTTTATCATCTGTCCAATTACAAATCTTTTTAACAACAAATAATAAAGTAGTTGGATTATCAGTTTTAATATAAAAACCTTTTTCAGTTTCTAAATATATTTTAGAATAATATATTTTACTAATTGGTTCCTTGTATTTTGAAGTATAACTATTATCGTAAATGATATTATCTTCATTTTCTTGTACTTCTTTTTCTATTTCATTATTGGGATTAGATTGTTTCTTTGTTTTATCTTCCCATTTAAATTTTAATTCATCAAAAGACTTAGTACAAATATACTCGCCTAACTTGTTATAAATCTTATAAGAATCACCATATTTAAGTTTAGTATAAAAAAGTTCTCCACTATCTACCCATTCACACTCATTTTTAGGAATATAAAAATACTCTTTAGCATCTGTATTTGGAATTCTTACAAAATAATGTGTGTCGGTTTCTAATGAAGGCACTAATAAAACTTGATTTATAGAAAATAAATAATCCTCTTTTTTTACCTTCTCCTGTTCTTCATTTGAAATAGCAATTTCTTCTTTTATCGGTTCATTATTTGCAACAACATTGCTTTTATCAAGTGTAAGATTATTATCTAAATTATTATAAAAGAGAATTGTTTTGAATTCTCCATTTTTACCTTTAAATTTATCATCTATGAAATCCTTATCAATATTTAAAAATAAGCTTCCATATTTAAAAAATTGCATTTTACCTTTATTTAAAAAAAGTCGCTCTTTTATATTTTCTTTTATAATCTCTAATGTTTTATTATTATAAGAAAGAATCCCATCTATATCATCTAAATTATTAATGATATAGAGTTCTTCTACTTCCTCCAAAGCAAGTTTTTCTTGATCGGTAAGACTATCTTCATATTGCTTTATTACTGTTTGAATTTGATTATCCTTTAGTTTAATTCTAGCACTACCATTAGAATTTTTTATATAAGTTTTATTAAAGACATTAATATATTTGAATCTATTTAATGACTCATAATTTGAATATTCCTTATTATCTTTTAAAAAATCTGATAGTAGTTCTTCTCTTTTGATTTTTGAATTTTTTTCTAAATATTTTTCTGGATTAGCATTAAATATAGAAACAAGTCTTTTTTCTATTTCCTCTTTATGATTACTAAAATAAACAGATAATACTTTGTCATCCTTTTTATCTACTTGCACCAATAATTCTGTATACAAAAAATTAGTCATTGCTTTTGAAGCTAGATTATCCATTTCATTTTCTTTTTTTTCTATTTTTTTAGGATACATAATCTCATCTAATTCCTGCTTATTATAAGATGTTTTATCTATAATATATTCTTTAAATAGAGCATCATCATAAGTATTAGAAATTAGCCTATCTTTTTTCATAGATTTATATGCTAACGAAATCTTCTCAGCATTAAAAACTTGTTCTTTAAAATATTTATAATCTAATAAAAAAGTGAATCCAGATATTTTAGATTTTTGTATATCCTGAAATGGAATATCATTTTTTGATAAATCTCCAAAATCTTTAAATTCACCTAATTTAGAAATATCTATGACATTAACTTTAAATCCTTGTTGTAATAAATCTGGAATAAGTCTAAGCATTGCATCATGCCCTGCTTGATCATTATCCAAAGCAAGAGTAATTGAAGAATGATTTCTTTTAATCATTTTTAAATGCTCTGGTGTAAGAGCTACTCCCATAGTAGCTACTACATTTTCATATCCTATTCTTCTTGCTCCAACAACATCTAAAAAACCTTCAACAATAATCAGCTCATTATTATATGAAAGAGTTTTAGCATTAGAAAAATTATAAAGTAATTCTTTCTTTTTAAAAATACTACTTTCACTGGTATGTAAATATTTAGGTACTTCGTCTTTTATACCTCTACCAGCAAATGATACAACATTGCCCTTTTCATCTTGAATTGGAAACATAATTCGATTTGTAAATGATTCTTGTAAATTACCAAAATCATCTATTCTTAAATATCCAAGTTCTAATAAATCTTCTTTTTTTACCTTTTCGTTTTTTTGAGCCATATTTAAAAACTGCCCTTTTTTACAATATCCAAGATTTAATTCTTTTATTTGTTTATCATCAACATTTCTTGAATAAAGGTAATTCCTTGGTTCTTTATCAATAGCTGTTAAATTATAATGAAATAGTTTTGCCAAAAACTCATTTACTTCTATAAGTTCTTGTTCTCTCTTACTATATCTTTTTGAACCAATAATATACTGCTTATCATAAGATTGTCTATTTAAATGTGATATATCTATATTTAAATGACAAATTTCAACAACTTTAGCTATTGCTTGATTAACAGTTAAATTATTATTATTAATTTGTTTTTCATATTTTTGAACAAAAGAAATAACATTACCAGTTGCCCCACAAGAGAAACAAGTTGCAATATTCTTTTTAGGATTTACTGTCATACTTGGATTATTATCATTATGAAAAGGACATAACGATTTATTATGATTCAATTTAAGCCCATAATAATTAAATACATCTATAATACTAGCTTGTTTTAAAACTTCGTTATATAGATTATTTATATTGTATCCCCTACCTTTCTATTTCAAATTCTAAATCATTATTACTTTTACTAATCTTTTCTGCTGCAAGTCTACACTTATAAATAAGATCTAATGAAAGTTTTGATAAATTATGTGCAATATAATCAGCATTTCTAACAATCAATCTAGCAGACGGTTCTTTTGCATTACCTCTTGATTCAATAATAGATTCAATATATTCATCTGCATTAAACTCTTTCCCATATTTGTAAAGGTTATAAACAACACTTGTAGCATTACTATTTGAAACATCAATATTAAAAGAAAATTTACTATTACTATCTAAAGGAAATTGGAGTTTCCAATCGTTTCCTTCTGAAACAACATTCCAATTACATTCTTCAATAATTGATTTTAATTTACTTAGTGAAATATTACTAATATTTATATTTTCTCTATTTTTAAAATACTTCCCTATTTTTAACTCTTTAAATATCTTATCTAAATCTGTATGCCAGTTAGGAATAAATGTATCCTTACTTAAAAGTTCTATTTCTAAACTGCGAAAAGAATTGTTATAGTATGCTTTAAAGCCTCCAATATTATAATGTGCTATATCACCACAAGCATTAGTAAAAAAGTGGTACATATTCTCATTTAAATTATCCAAAGTTTCATCCTTTTGAAGTTTTCTATATTGCTTAACAATTTTTTCAAATGGATATACAGTATTACCATCATATAAAATATCTGATTTTAATTTGTTATCATCTATACATTGTTGAATAATTAATCTATCTTTACTTTCATTACCTGTAAGAGAAAGATTATTAATTATATCTTGCTCAAATTCTATTACTGATTTACTACCAAAGAGTGCAATTTTAATTCCATTTTTATTAATATCAATACGATTCAATTATAAAGCTCCTTTCTTATTTTTCTATTTCATCTTCCTTATCTAATTCTTGTTTTTGTTCTTCTCTCTTTTTCCACTCAATTAAACCTCTTGATGTTTTTCCAATTTCACTCCAACTACAATTACGATTAGCAATACCCTTTCTATCATTTAAATCTTTCATAATACGAAGTGCAATACACTTATATGAATGGTCTTCAAAACAAGATAAATCATTAATAATAACTCCTATATATCTATCTTCATATTTATCTTTGAGTATTGCTGTCAAATTATAATAATTTTTATTATAAGAAACAATATCTAAATCATATCTAGCAACTTGTTCTTTTAAACTTTCTTTCATTTGATTAGGATACTTTTCATAATTTTTTTTAGAAGATAATTTCAACACCTTTTCTTCTATAAACTTATTGTAATCCATTAAACTTTTCTTCTTCCCTAGAACAGTTGCTAGAAATAACACAACACGAATACAAAAAAAGTAACAAAGTTAATATTACTATAATTCCTAAAATAATTAATATAATTTTTAACATTAAATATCCCTTTCTATCTCATAATTTTCATTATCTAATTGAAATTCTATATTATTAAGCATCTTCTCATACATAATATCATCATTTTCAATTGCTATGCTATTTCTTTTAGTATTAAAACATGCAACAACAAAATTACCACTACCTGCAAATTGATCTAATAGCGTTTCATAAGGTTTAGATATATATGTGATAATTTCTTGTAAAAGTTGAACTGGCTTTTCTGCCTCCATTACTTTTTCATTCTTGCCCCTAGGCTGATAATCAAAAGTGGTAGGAAGCATACCATTAGTGCCTTTCATATAACAAACTGTTAACTCATTCTCTACCAATATATCTCTTACTTCATAAGAGCTTTTACCTTTAACATTAATATTATTTTTTAATGCTGTTTCTATATTTTTTTTAGCATCAAGTTTTAATGCTCTAGGTTCCCCTTTAGAAAATATCATCACATCTTCAGTATTTTTGGATTTCCTACCAGTATTTGCTATAAACTCTCCTTTTTTCCAAGGAACTTTTGCAAAATACTTAAAGCCACTATTAATTGCCATTTGTTTAATTTGATATAAATATTCAAAATTAATTTCAGATTCTTCAGGTAAAAATTCTACCATGAAAGCACCATCTTTTAATACTCTTTGTTTTTCATTAAAATCTTTTTGATTATATTTAAATAGTTCATAGGAGGCAAATTTTCTATTGCCTCCTGTTAAAGCTTTATTTAAATCATAAGGATGATCTGTAATAATTCCATCAATAGAATTATCTTCAATCATTGATAAATCTCTTCCATCACCATTAATTAAAAGGCAATTGTTAGGTTTGCCATTTATTTGTGATGATACTTTATAAACCCCACGAGTAATCTTTTTAAATAATCCCTTATCAACGCCTTCGTAAATTCTTGCTCTAATTGATTCATTATTAACATCCATATTTTTAATATTTTTAACTAAATTAGTAGCCTCTTGTATAGTGAATTTTTCATCATCCAAAAAATATTGAAATAAATTCATTTGAATAGTGTTCATTTATAATCCTTAATTAGCATTAGGTAGTAAAGCTTTAAATGATGTTTTATATTTATAGTTTATATTACGAAGTTGCCTTTTCTTTAAACAAGGACTTATCATTTCTTTTAGATGATTATATAATTCTTCTTCACTATCAAATTCTTGCTTTACAATATATTGATCAAATGGGACATCTTCAATGCTTTTATCTAATTCATTATATTTAATTACCCATTTTTCTCCAGAATAATTATAATGTTCAATCCATATTATTTTATTTATTTTTTCACTAACTAATAATAATCTTAATTCCTTTATACCATCATTTTTTCTCCAAGTAGAATCATCTGCAATTAATCCTATATCTGCATAAGAAATAAGATTATATATGCCTTCATATATACTTCCTACTGGACTAATAATAGAATATCCCAAATGTTTTATTAGTAATTGTTTTAATTTATAAACTAAATTAGTTAAAGAGGTAAAATTATAAAATTCAATTTTCTCATATTGATAAGTATCAAAACTTTCTGGGCTTGTCGATTGAATCATAATAGTATAATCTTTATACGAATTTGAGATATTAATTTCTTCTTTTAACTCTATATTGTTAATACGAATATCTAAAGAAAATTCTCCATTTTCATTAACACCTGAAAAATCTACCAATCTTTCTATATCTAATCCATATATTAATTGATAAAGTTCTTCATAAGAACTGGGATAATTCTTTTTTTTCAATTCTTTTAATCTTATCATAAAATAATCCTCCTTATATAAAAAGACATGTTATCCGTGAACGGTATAACATGCCTCAGCCTCATTACCATTTCTATCAATAGCATAACCACATAAAGTACGACCTTCAGGATCTTTTAAATATAAAACATTTTCTAAAATTCTTGAAGCTCCTATTTCTCGACCTGCACCATGACCATTTTTATATGGTACTAGCCATGTTTCAAATCTATCTACACCGACACCATTATCGTAAGCATCTATTGAAATTTTTATATCATGTCCACCTCTTGAGTTTGGACCTAATACTTGAACACTAAACCCTGTAATTGTTGGTGGAGTATCATCATACCAGTTAGCAGTAAATGTTCTGTTACCTATTGATCCTTTTGGAATTGTTACATTTTTAGAATTACCATTAATTTCTGTTCCTGACCATCCCACAAAAGAAAATTCTCCATATTTACTAGGATTATTTAAAGTAAATGAATTACTTTCTACTGTATAAGTAATAGGATTAGAAGGTAAAGAACTCATATTCGTTTTATAAGATATTGTATAAGTAATTACTTCCCAGTTTGCAGTATATTCTTTATTACCAATGTTCCCTTTTTCTATTTGAACACTTTTAGATGGTGTTGATCCATTAGAACCAGTCCATCCTAAAAATGTATAGCCTTTTCTTGTTGGATTTGTCAAAGTAAAAGTATTTGTTTCAACATTATATTGTGTTGGATTTGATGAAACACTACCACCATTTAAATTATAAGAAATATTATAAGTAATTATTTGCCAGTCAGCCTTTAATTCATGATCAAATGCTTTTTGCATAACAGTTGTTTCTTCGATTAAAGAATTACCATAATGCCAACCTTTAAATGTGTATCCTCTTCTTTGAGCAGTTGGTAAAATACCATATAAACTATTATAAGAAATCGCTATACTACTAGGGCTTACTATTCCTTGATTTGAATTTAAATTAACATTATATATATTAGCTTCCCAGTTTGCAGTATACTCTTTATTACCAATCGAATGTTTTGGGATAGTTATATTTACCTTTGGTTTTAATCCATTAGAACCAGTCCATCCTAAAAATGTATAACCTGTTCTAGTTGGTATTGGTAATGAAAATGATTCACTTTCAACATTATAATGAATTTCTTTTAAATCACCTGTACCTTCCATATTTAAGTTATATTTAATTGTATAATCATTTGTTGAATATTGAGCTTTAAAAATAGTATCTTTCTTAATAATTTCATCATCTGAACCCCAACCTATAAATGTATAGCCATCAATAAATGGATCTTCAGGAGCTACTGAATTATTTCCATAATCAACTATTTCTTCTTTTAATATTACATCAAACAAATCATAATATTTAACATTTAATTTAATAATTCCCCATTTTGCATATAAATCTATAACTTTGCCATCTTCTTTAGATAGATTATATAGTTGTTGTTCATCTGTATATATAACATTACCATTTTCTTCAGTTGACCAACCAAGAAAATTATATCCTTCTCTTGTAAAACTATTTTTGTTTAAATTAAATCTATTATTATATTTAACCTTTGTATTATCCATCATTCCATTTCCACCATTAGAATGATAAACAATAGAATAAGAAATAGGTTTATAGTTTGCTGTTAATTCTATATTATCAATAGTTCCTTTTGGTATTTCAAAATCTTTCTTAAAGGTATCGTCTTCATTTATAGTCCATCCAAGGAAAATATATCCTTCTTTATTTGGATTAGGTATTTTAAATGTTTCAGTTTCTACATCAAATGATTCTTTAACATCTTCTATTGTTCCACCAACTAAATTATAAGTAATATCATATTTTATTGTGTTCCAATTAGCATTAATTGTTACATCATTAGATTCATTAAAAACTGTATTTTCCGAAACATCTTTATTGCTATTATCAGTCCAACCTACAAATTCATATCCATCCTTAGTTACTAAAGGCAATTCTCCATATTTAGAATCATAATTAACTATTTTAGGATTGACCTCTTCGTTCGCACCATTTGTATTAAATATTAATTGATATGAATTGGGGATATAATTAGCAATTAAATCTATGTTACCAATTGCTCCTTTTTTTATCTCATAATCTTTATTTAAATTTTCATCTATTTTATTAGACCATCCTAGAAATGTATAACCTTTTTTACTAGGAGTTGGAATTTTATAAGAATCATTTTCAATAGTATAAGTTGAAGGAACATCTTCTTCAAATGTTCCTCCACTTAAATCATAAGATATTTCATAATCATTAATATTATAAAGTGCTGTTATTTTTAGATTATCATTAACTGTTTTTATATCATTATCCCATTTTAAAAATGTATATCCTTTTCTTTCAGGATCATCTGGAACAATTATACTATCTCCATAATCATATCTATCTTTATGAATGGTTGAGCCATCATAATCTAAAAATTCCACATCAAATGATTCAATATGCCACATTGCATATAGAATTACTTTATCATTATTTTTTGTAGACAAATTAAATACTTCCATCTCATCTAGGTATATAGGTTCTCCATCTTTTTCAGTTGACCAGCCAGTAAATCTATGTCCTTCTTTACTTAATGTGCTTTTGGGTAAATTACATACTTCATTTCCAACGCAAACAATTTTTTCCATTGTTCCAACTCCACCATTAGAATCAAAAACTATTGTATATTTTATTCCTTCAGCTTTTTCTACTTTATCCCTTTTAGGAATATATTTATATGGATCATCTTCCTGCTTTTTATCCGTTTTTGGTTCTTCTTTAGAGTTGTTATCTGGTATTACTTCCTCTTGATTATTATTTATTGGTTTATTTTCAGGTATATCCTTTTTACAATTTAAACATAAAAATAGCAATAGAAAAAGTAATAGTAAAAACAATAATATTAAAAAAGGTGTACTAGTTTTCAATAATACATATTTATTATCTCCTACCCATATATACCCTTTTTTAAATCCAAAAATTCTTTCTTTTATAATATATTCATTATCATTAAAACATAATAAATCCAACTCTTCATTATCAGAGTCGGATTTATATTTTTTTAACTTAGTTTTACCAATGATAATATTATCCTTATTTTTATTAAATTCTTTCTTTTTTATATAAGGAACTTCTTTATAATATTTTGAACTCTCATGATTATTAACAATATATTTATGACTCATAAATTGCTCCTTTCATGATTTTTACTTTCTTCTTTTCTTTTTGTTTAATGATATTAAAATTGCTGCTATACCTGCAAAAGAAAGCCCACCAATAGTTAAATATAAAGTCATATTGTCATCATATCCAGTTTGAACACCATTATTTTCTTGGATAACAGGTAATAGTGTATCTTGATATTTTATACTATAAAGTAAATCTTCATTTGTTTCTACTAGCTTATCATTAATGAATAAGCCTTCATCATTTAGTTTTATACGAACAATTTCAGATGAAATAGAATACCCTTCAGGTGCTTCATATTCACTGGCAAACCATTCCCCATAATAAATTGGTATTAAAGCTGTTCCATCTTCAATATTAGCATGATATATATCTACTACTTCTTTACATGCTTCATCTTTACACAATCTAAATGAAAAGTCTTTACTAATTATATTCTCTAAAGTTTTATCATCAACTTTATTAATTAAAACATAGTTTTTTATTGGCTCGTTATATACCTTTTCTGAATTTGATATTTTTTCAATATTTTGACCTTTATATTTTGTATCTACTGCAAGTTTTTCGGTATTTTTATAATATCCATTCAATTCTTGTTCTTCTAAAATTTCAAAATAAATTTCATCATCAAATGAAAGTGGAAGATCAGCATTAAATACATATTTACCTTTATCATCAGTTTTACCCACTTCTATTAATTCTCCAGCTTTAACTAACACTTTTCCATCATAAGATAAAATATCTTTAGTTGCTTTCAAATTAAAAATAACACCTTCTAGTGCTATATCTCTATCTGAATCTAATTTAGTTAAATCTACTTCTACTTTTTGTCTTTTATTAGTAATAGAAAGTGTTTCCATTACTACTTCAGTTTCATTATCTTTAAATTCTAAATTGATATTATATTTCTTTGTATCAATAATCATTCCTTGTGGTGCTTTATATTCATAAGCCACATAATGTCCTAAAGGAAGTAAATTAGATAAAGTATATTCTTCGCTAGTAGTAGTAACTATATCAACTACTTCCCCTTTTTTATAAATTACTGAACCGTCTGCGGGATCAATTATATCCTCATCAGCTTGAATATAAACTACCATTCCCTCTAAACTTTTTTCTTCATAGATAAATTTGATATTATCATTTTCATCTTTTTCAATACCTGTTAATACTTCTCCTCTTTTAGAAACTTTAACTTGTCCTTTAACAGCTTGATCATACATTGTAACTGTTAATATTGGATCACCGTCTTCATCCACTTCTACAATATTAGCATTTGTTACTTTAAAATTTTGACCTTCTTTATTAATAACATATAAGTCAGGACTTTCAATTTCTTCAAGAATCCAATTACCAGCCTTAACTTCTAATGGAAGTTGGAAGAAACCTTTATCTGAAGTTTTCCAAGTATCATAAGTTTTATCAGCAACCTTTTGTGTTAAATATTCTCCAGTATCAGCATTTTTAATTTTAAAAGAAGTATTAGACATAGTTATTAATTTACCAGTATCTTTATCTCTTTTAACTAATTTTAAATAAGAAGTAAAATTACGATTGTTAATTATATATTTTATTGTATCTTGATTTTCCCTAGCTACTTTAAATTCCCAAGTATTTTTTACCATATCTGTATCAATTTTACCTTTTACTTGTTTTACTACAAATGTTCCATAAGCAAGTTTTCTACTTTTAGCATACCCTTTGCTAGAAGTAATTAGTTTATCATATTCCTTTTCTGTAAATTCATTTCTATGATTCCATGCTTCTTCTATACTTCCATATTTCTCTACATACTTTTTAGCTACAACTAAAAATTCTGCTCCTTCTTCTTTTTCAACTATCTCAGATTCATCACCTGAAGTAATAATTTTTTCTAATTCAAAATCTCCAACAATTACACTTTCTTTTGATGTTGTTTTATTAGTTACAACTTTTGCATTTTGATTTGCATAAGTTAAACTAAATTTATGAACTGTTGGATCAATTGAGAAGCCAATTCCAGCTGTTAGTTCACGCCACTCATAATCACCAAGATATAAATCTTCTACCTTTGCTTCACCATTTGCAATGCGAATTTTAGTTATTTCAGTTCCTTTAGTATAAATTACCGAATTATCTGCTGGATCTAAAATATCGGAACTAGCATATAACCCATACACAGCACCATCTATTTCAGACTCATTTTGTGCATATTTTACATCGGCATCTTCCTTAAATAAATAAGCAGTACCTCTAACTCTTTCGTTAGTTAAACTAACTTTTACACTACCACTTCCTGTTGCTTTATCACTTACAGTTGTATTATCTGGATTTAACCAGTATTTTGTTTTAGTCTTTGTTTCAATAACTGTAAATGTATGAGTTTGTGATGCTTTTTGTGTTGCTGCTTTTTGTGCTTCAGCATCTGCTGCTGCTTGTGCCTCTACCCTACTATGAAATGCACCTCTTTGATCTACTTCGGCTTTTCCAGCATCTCCTAAATCATCCCAGTTTGTTACAAAGGTTTTAGGTGAAGATGTAGAAGAGTGGGAAACTATTGATGTTGATACTGCATTACCACTTGCATCAGTGACTCCAGATGAAAATTTAACCCCATCTCTATAAAAATCCACCTCCACTCCAGATAGTGGCTTGTTTGTTTCAATATCAGTTTTATGAAAAGTTATTTCTACTCTTTCATCTGATGTTTTAGTAGAACTTAATGTATCATATACAGGTTCCACCTCAGTTAATCTAAATACAGAGATATAATCCATAGAATTTACATGTGGTGGTATATTAAGTGGCATAATACTATATTCTGTATCATTTAATGATGAAGCATTAATAGTTGATACATTAGTAGCCATAACATAATCTTTTATGCCTGTAGTTCCAGCACCATAATTAGCAATAGTTTTTCCATAAATGTGCATAAAACCTACATGACCATCACCTGTATATGAAGCTTTATCTTCTGGTCTTTGAATAATTAAATCGCCATTTTTAAATAAATGAGCATTTGCTTCTATATCTTTAATATATCCTTGCCAAATTAATTTTGCATCTTCAGGATGATTCATTGCGTTTTTATACATTGCAGCTGGAGAATACCTTGCACCTGTACCTTCAGGTTGTTTAGTATCAATATTGTAAGGATGAGTTCCAACTACTGATGTTCCAATACCTAATTTATTTAATGTACGAGTAACTAATCCTGTACAAGTTCCTACCTCCCAATATCCCCAACTACTATAATTTTGAGCCACTTCAATAATCTTATCACCAGATACATTTGAAAGTGCATGAACTTCAGTTATAAATGGTGTAATAGGAATTGAAGCAAGAAAAATACCTACTGCCATAACTGCATTTAAAAATTTTTTTAACTTCATACCAAATTTCTTCTTCACAATATTCTCCTTTCATAAATTGGTACTACTTAAAAACATTTTAAATTTATCTCTCATCCCCTTTCTTTATAAACAAAAAACAGAGAAAAAAGCACAAAAAAAATAGACACAAAATTATGTCTATTTATTCCTCTTTATAATTTCTCTACAATACCATATTAGCACATTTTTTTAGGACAGTCAACGGACAAAGTAAATTTTTTGAACAATTTGTAATTTTTGAACAATCAAATCATCTTATTTGCAAATATTTTCATTCATTTCAATTTCCTTATCTACATAAATTTTTTTTGAAGTCTTACAGTAAAGCACATCAAAGTCGTTTCCATGATATAAAACATCATTATTATAACTATATATATTAAATTTCCCTTTTTCTGCCTGATATTCTAAAAACTGCAAAAAATCAGAAATTTCTAACCAACCATATGATAAAATCTGATCAAAATATATCATTTTTCCCATACCATTTTCTATTGCTAAATTTCCGAAGCAATTATAGTTAATAGTATAATCTTTAATGCTAAAAACATCTGGAATATAACAATAGCCAGTATCATTAATAGGAAATATTTTATATTTTAACTTTTTATAATCATCAATTTTTCCACAAAAATTATTATCAACTTTTCCAACCCTATAATTGATTATAATTTTATTATAAAAACCTTCTCTTTCGAAGTTATAAGACAATATTGAATAATTGTTTTTCTCATTATAATAAATAGCGTCAGATGAGGTACAATTATATCTTTCGTATTCTTCAAAAATTTTTTTTAATTCCTTCTGAATAATATATTTACTTCTAAATGTCTTCAATACAATGTAATTCTTTTCCTTTTCTACCACCTTAGAAAAAATCGGAATGTTTATTTCAATGGAATCTGAAATATATACTTTACTACCAAATGGATAGAATTTTAAAATCAAGAAAAATAAACATACTAAAAACAATAGCAGTATAAAAATTTTAATAGTAATTTTTTTCATTATTTGTTCTCTCTTTTCCAATTTATTAATTGTTTAAATTTAATTTTAAGATTATCATTATATTATATTATACTATTTCACAAAAAAATTGCAAGATTGATTACATAGTGATAATCTTGCAATTTAAAATTATTTATTTAATATATCATTGTTTATGCTATCCAATAAACTTCTTAAATCAGAGTTATTAGTTAAAACAGAATCAGATTCTGTCAAATCTTCAGAAGATGTACTTTGCTTTTCTATTATCTCATTTTCTAACTGTTCTAATAATGATGATTCTTGTTGACTTTGAACAGAATAACTATTAAATGAAGCAACTTCTGTTTTATTTTCAGGAATAAATTCTATTTCAATATTATTTATATATCCATAGTCAATAATATACATAACTTGCCATTCACCAGGTTTATTAACATCAGAAGACTTTTGCGTTTTATATTCTAAAGATGGTGCTTTAATATACTCGCCTGGATTACTTTTCATTTGCGAATTTATTGTTCTGTTAAATAAATCAACTAAATAACTTTTACTTATTTTTGTAACATTTAATGTATCTAGATCCTTCAATGTAATTTCTCTTACAAATTTTTTGTTATTGAAAAAATTGTTAATTTCCTTTATTTCATCTCTGTATTTTTCTGAAGTAGATAATGTTGCATACTTCGACGGTATTCTTTCAATTTCTTCGCCTGTTTCCATATTCTTATAGGATATATAATATTCTGTACCTTCTGGCTTATGTTTTAAATTATAACCATCAAAGATATAATTAATAGTTTGGTTCTCATCTGCATAAATTATCTCAAAGCCATATACCCATCCATCTTCTAGTTCATCAAAAACACTGCGTTCTGTATATCCTAATTCACTGTCTACTATAAGTTTTTTATTATTTGATTGAGCATGAACAGTAAGTATACCTATTAGTAAAACAACCATACATATACAAGCTGCTACAATTCCACTTTTTTTCATTCTTTCACCTCCATTTTTATAAAATTACATATTGTATTATTAATTCATACAAATTCCATAATAGAATAATCCCTGTGGAATAGGAGTACCACCTGTTATTCCAGAAATTGAGAAATTCATATATAATTCACAAGTTTGATCTCCTTCACTATCAATATTCCCAGGAGTAATTGTTTTATTAAGCTGAAAATCTGTTAGTACCCTTCCAGTAAAAAATCCAATGTAATATTTAACTCTTTCATCTGGTTCATATGCTGGAGGATCATCTTCCATCAAATACCCATGTATAATTGTTCCAGAACTTGGCGTATACCAATTTGGTAAACTCCCAAAGTTGGAAAAATAAACGGCAGTGTTGATTCCTTTACAGGCACTTGCTGTTGTTTTTAAGCTTACAATATGCCCTCTATTCTCTGCATAACCTTGTGGTATTTGAGGAGCTTGTAATCCCCATTCGCAATCTCTTGCATAAACATTAAAATTTCCTACAAAAAATAGTCCAACTAGAAAAATACCAAACATTATAATCTTTTTTCTCATATCATCACCTCCTTCTTAATATATTCTATCAATGCTATAAGCAATTAATAGTCTTTAATAAATTTCAGATGCAACAATATTATTATACAAAAAAGCAGTAGCTTCCAATCACAACAATAACTCGCTGCAACGATGAAAGATACTGCATATTCATCACTAATTTCTTATCTTTATAATATCATATATTCTGATAAAAGAAAATAGCAAATAGACAAATTATTACTTTTTTTTACACTTTTTTATTATTAATTCTTTTAATGTAAGAAATATCAAACAAATTAAATTAAAACAAACTATCACAATGGCTATCTTTATAAAATTATATTTTAATTGTTCTTTTATTAATAAGTGAGTTTTTGCATTTATTTTTAAAAAATAATTTTCAAATTCATTATCACTGGTGTACATATTGGATATTTTATATGGTAATTCTGTCCTAAAATTTAATCTAACTTTATTATTAGATTCAAAAAATAAAATACACACTGTTTTTTCATTGCTATATATAATTATTCTTTGATTTTCTAATATTAGATTAGATTGAATTTCTACCCCATTTTCCTTTAAAAATAGAACTATATTTTCTATAGAATCATATTTAGCAAATACTGATACTTCTCCAATGACTCGCTTACGAAAGTCATTTTTATTTATTTGAATAATAGCATCATCACAAAAAGACAAATAATTATTATTTACAATTAAAGAATCCAAAAAGATAGAATCCAAATCAGATACTTTTATTTTTTCATTATATTGATAAATTCTAATTTCTCCACTTTTATAGTTGTATTCTTTTTTTAACAAAAATATCCGACAAAAATATAATGTAAGAAAAATAATTATACTCAATATGATAACAACAATATATTTTTTTGAAAAGTTTGACATAATTGCTCACCATTAATATTATACTATAAAAAATAGTTAATTGACTAATTTAATCAATTAACTATCCTTAGTTATATTTTATCTTCCTTCTGTATATTCCTTAAATATAAATGATTTAAATGCATCTATTGCTGCATCAATATATTTTTGTTCAGCACTACTCAATGTTCCCTTTAACTGTTTTATAGGCGTTTCATCAGAGTTTATCAACTCACAAAGCTCAATAAAGCGTGATGTTGACATATAATTTAAAAATCTGCTTGCTCTTTTCTCATACTCATATTTATGAGTTTCTAAAGATGGTAAAACATAATAAAAGTAAAATGCTTCTGGTAGAGTATGCCCTTTAAATTTAATCATATGGTATAAATTATATGCATCAATATCATCTATATAATCTGGAAGATTAAAATGTGCTTGATTTGGAGTACAAATATTATCTTTTGCCCATTTAACATAATCAGTAGTTAATCCATCTTTATCTGCTTTTTGAATTGAATCTGCATACGAAATTGTATCTCCAGCCCAGCCAGAATAACAATCAACTAATTCGTCAAAACCTCTTAAATCATCATTTCCAATTTGGTATAGTAACGAATTTAGAGTAGCTGCTAAATGTGGTAAATCATGTGATGTAGTAGGATTTACAGATGAATCTACAAATCCAAAATCCAAATTATATAATTTGCTATCTACTAAATTACAATATCCTTTGTCTATAGTACCAGCTACAACATCCCATTTAATATTACCTATTACACCCCCTTCACTTTGACTTCCATTTCCAGCAAAAATAGATGTATCTCCATAGCGTCCCTTTCTAAGATATTGTAGAACTAATAAATTACTTTTTTCTTCATTGTTATTAGTATAATCTAATGCTAAATTATACATATCAACTAAATTATAATATACCTTTCCATAATCTTTTAGATATAGATCCCCTATTAATCCAAGATCCCTACCAGACATCGCATCTTTATCTATTTCAATCCTACCCTCTCCAGAGCCGATAGTAACAGTTGCAAATTGATCAAATGCCCAATTATCTGGTATAGGGAATCCTAGATTTCCACTAAATCCTGTTGACATATCACTAACAAAACTATATTTTGCTAAGCCTTTATTACTAACTCTCGTACAAACATTTCTTGTTCCATATATACTAACAGGGTATTTATTATTATACTTACTTTTCATTATATTGTTTATTGTTGTAAAATATGGAATAATATTAGAAGTTATTTCTGTATCTAAAGGATCACAATCGACTGCAAAATAAATACTAGTATCACTAGGCATGCCAAGTGCATTTGCGTGTTCAAAAGCACTGTCTACATCTTTTATTGCGTTTTCAGTTGTAAAATATGAAACTTTGTTTGCACTTGATTGATGAATTGGAAAAATATATAATCCAGCATCAGCAGCAATTTGTAATTCTTCTCTTGTTAATGCTTTACTTGCTCCACTTGCAATATATCCAGATAAGTATCTTCCAACTCTAAGATAACCATTATCATATAAAGTTTTTGCTTTTGCTTGTGTTAAAATAGTAGCACAATCACATGCACTAGCACTTCTATCCGTGTCTCCACAACTAATTAATAGAGATAACCATGTTGTATAATCTATTTTCCCATTTGCTGAAATAGAGTATTTAGTTTGAAAACTCATTATAGTATTTTCGTCTAAATTAGATGTTAATTCTCCTGAACCAAATCCATTAAAATACAAAGCTATATTTGCTAAAGTTTTAAATTTATTTAAACTAGCAGTTGAATATGATTGTCCATTATATCCAGTACCCGATGATGTTCCGTTTGCTGATAATATTGGTAGACAACGCTTTGTAGATGGTCCACAGTTTCCATTAGCTACTGAAGTAGGCATACACTCTTCTGCCTGAATTGCATATATCAATGCTTGACTTGTTCTACGAGCATATACTCCATCACATGGTCTAATTCCAATATAGGCTTCATAATTTCTATTTAGATATCTTTGCATTTTAATAATATTTTGAGTCTTTTCTGATTGATCATATGAATAGAAGTAATCCATTGATAATAATGCTTTCATAACATTTAAAGTTACTGTTGAACTTGTATCTGTTAACCCTGCATCTTCCTTTAAATTTTTTATTGCCCCACCTGTTCCTCCGTAAAAATTACATGTAGGCGTGTTAGCACCTATTGCATATCCTTTGCATAGTAGTGCTCCTTGTATGATTCCATAAATGTTCTTCTTTGTTTTATCATCTGATGATTGTTGTTGTACACCATTAGGATATTGAGTTTTGAATGCATTTTGTGTACCATTTCCAAAATTATCAGCTGTAGATTGAATTCCTAATTCAATTTGTAATGCTCTTGTTAAAGCATAAATGGTAGCCCATCCAGTTTTACCATTTTCTGTAACAGTATTAAATCTACTGTCATTTCCATAAGTATCATTTAACCATTTTTGTGTATAAAATACATATGGATCTCCTACTACTTCGTTATTTGCCATTTTTTCATCTCCTTAAATATTAAATTTTTTACTGCAAATTTTTAGTACATCTAAGCTCTCCAAATTTTTAATTACATTTCTAAAAGATTTAATACTAATTTATTCCTCAGTATGATTTGCAAATGATTCTCTAATTTTTTTCAAAACTTCATAATAATTGATTTCGTTAATTCTTTTTACATTATATAGTAATAACTCTGTTATAATATCTGCTGCCTCATTTAAATATAATCTTATATCAATCTCTACATCATTCTCATTTAATTCATGTGGTATACTATATTTTAATAACTTCTCTTTAGTATTACTTGCTAATTCTCTAGCTGTTGCATCATCATTTTCATCTATATTTTTTGTTAAAATACCTATAAGAGTGTTATATTCTTTCTTTGTAAGAATTAACTTAATTGGTGGTACTCTTTTCACATATGCCATTTTTTCATCTCCGTTCTTTTACTTTCTTAACCTATTTACAACCACTTTAACATTCTCTTTTTTTAAACAATCTAAATTCAAATTATTTAAATCTACTTTATTGATAAAATCGATAATCATTTGTCTTGCTCTTTTTTTGTTTTTTGCATTTACTTCAAAAGAAAGTGATTTTAGCTGATTTATTTCTACTGTGAATTTTTTCATTATAATTTTGACTATTAAACACTAAATCTTTTAAAATTAGCTTATAAAATTTTTGGATAGCAAGTGAAAGAGCATTATATCCCTTTCACTTGTTTCCTAACTTAAATATGTTTTGTGTAGTCTAATTTTTAAATTTTTTTGATAATTTTTGAATTGCAATATCTATACTAAACTTTACTGCTCTTTTTGTGCATCCTTCTTCTATTGCTATTTTTTCATATGTTTTGTGTTCTATATAATACTTTTTTAATCTATTTTTTTGTATAGTTGGCAATTCTTCTATAAAACTATTCAATAGTTCTATCATTAATTTAGTTTCAATAATGTCTTCTATTGATATATCTTTATTAAAAGATCTTTTGTATAAAGTTTCTTCATAAAGTTCTGAGTGCTCAATATGATTATCATATTCATTCATTTCAGATAAATCTTCTAACTCAAACTTATTGAACTCTTTATATAACAATTCATTTATTTCAATCACTCGAGTAATGTTATTCACATCTTTAAATGAGAGAGTATAAGTCTTTTTTACTTCATCAAATCCAAGTGTATAAGGATTATCCTTGCTTTTTCTTCTTTTTGGGAACACACCCATAATTTTTTCCTCCTATCAATTTCATTTTTTTAAAATTGATAGAAATAGGGGGACCTCTTATCCTAAGAAAAAGTATTTCTATAAATTGAAAAAGACTATATTTCTTATAAGCTTTTAGAGCAAAGAATATAGTCTTTTTATGATTTAATATACTATCTTTTCTTACTAAAAAATATGTATAATACTTTTCTGGTTCCATAATAATCGCTCCATAAAAGCAATTCATATAAAGCAAAAATAAATACTACACAATTTTTTTGCATATATAAAACTAGTATCTATAGTAAGAATAGAAAGTGTATTATACTACTTTTTACTTCTTACTACTTAACTAGTTTCTTTTTATTATTTCACCATCACATTTCTTAATATAAATACTTGGCATTTTTGCCTTGCTATCATAAATATTATACAATAAAATTCGACTTTTTTAAACACTGCTAAAGTTTAACAATAATTATTTATGATTTATGATTTGATTCTTCTCCTTTTATGGTTTCTATGTCATTTTCATCTTGATCTTTATTTAATTTTTCAAGCGATTTATATAAAATATTAGGAACTTTGATTCCCATAGCACTACTATTTTCTAAAATTGATAACATCTCATTAAAAATAAATGAATATATAATTAATGCTCTTAAGCCTCCATTTACTTCCAATAAATTATCTAATATTACTGCCACTGCAACAACACATAAGTATACTGCTTTTTTTATAATTCCTTTACCTCCTATACTGCTATTAACTTTTTTCGTAATAAAGGCTCTACTTACACCTGTTATATAATCTATAAACATTAAAGACAATAAAGTTTTTAACATAAAATCAAAACTTCCAAATAAAAAAATCAAAAAAGATAACAAAAAACTAATTATATTATCAAAAATTTGTTTCATTTTTCTTCACCTCTCTTTATAAAATTGACTTAAAATATCTACTCATAAACAAATATAAAAAGGGTGTTAATCAATATAAAAATTATATATTAATTAACACCGAATAAATTACCGTAATTATAAATTATTTTTTACTAATATTTTAATATTTGCCCTATTTTAATTAAATCAGGGTTATTACCTATAATGTCTTTATTTAATTCATATAATTTTTCCCAAGTTGTTCCAAACTTTTTAGCTATTTTTATTAGAGTATCATCTTTTTTCACCATATAAAAATTTGTCCCTTTTAGCTCTTTATTTTTTATTTCATTTACTATCTTTTGAACATCACTTGCATTATATCCCATATTTGTAAGTTTATCAATTCTAGTCTTTCCATTACCATATTTCCCCGCAATTACTTCATAAGCAATTTCTATTAAATCTATTTTAGATGTCTCAGAATGATTAATGTTTTTTAACTGGTAATCATAATTATGTGGATCTTCATATTCCCCACCATTACTATTTTTCATTCCTAAATGCAAATGAATTCCTGTTGCCATACCAGTTGAGCCTGTATAGCCAAGCAATAACCCTTCATGAACTTCTTGCCCTGTTTTTACACAAATACTATCTAAATGGTAATGCAAAATTTTTTTATTGATTCTTGGATAATTTACCCATATAAATTTAGCTCCATCAGAAGCGATTCCACAGGATAAAATTTTGCCATTTTCTAATGCATATTGTCCCCACTTTTCTCCGTTAGTTCCATAATCGCATCCATTATGAAAGTTGGTGGTTATACCTTTTTTAGTTTTAATTGGAGCTCTACTCCCAAAAGGGGAAGTTACATACCAATCATTTCTTTTAAATATTTTAGTTGCAAGTTTTATTTTAATCACCATCCTCGCTTATAAATAAAATAAAGAAAATGCATATCAAGCATTTTCTTTATTAATCATGATAATAGTTTTAGACTGGCATTTTATTATTGACATTTATAACTATTTCTAGAACATTTGACAACTTCGTCTGAACTAGAAATACTAGCACTTCCATTATAATATATATAATCATCATCTACATTTTTTATAGAAGTTAACATTAATTTACTATCTAATTTTGATAATAAATCTATTTTGCTAGTCTTACTTCCAGATAAAGTATACTCTAAAACTACTCCTCCAGAACATCTATTAACATAAAGCTTATCACCATAAAAATAATTTTGATTTTTATTTTTGTAAGCTTCAGAAGAATTACAAGAATTTATTTCATCAAGCAATATATAATCATCATCTGTTACCTTATAAAATAAACCACTAATTCGTTCTTCATTATTTTCAGGAGTGATATCAGTAATAATATACTCATGCTTATGATTATCATCATCTACATAGGAATATCTATTAGTAATATCATAATTCTTTAAATTATAATGTTTAAAATCTGTATATTGACTGTTATTTTCACATCCACATACACATAATATCAAAAATAAAAGTATAACTACATTTTTTTTCATCTTAATCACCAAAACTATTATATCATATTATATTATACTTGATAATATCTAATGATAATTTTCTAATACCAAGCTCTTTCAGATCCTTGACTAGCGTACTCAATTCCAATGCTTGCATAACCAGAAAAACTAGTAAATGAACTACTGCCTTTTTTCTTAATTCCATCTATACGGTTTGTCCATGGTCTTGTGTACCCTGGATTAATAAAATTACCTCTATTTATTTTTATATAATCACCCTTATTAAGCATTCCTACATAAGTTCCTTGGGCATTAAAATAAGGAACTGGTTTATTAATATAGATTTCTCTTGATGATGTATCATCCCATTTATGCAATATATATTCATCAGAAGCTTGATCATATTCTACACAAGTGAATGGTTCATGACCTACTAATATTTGTGCTTTTACGGCTTCATCATCAGTAGGATTTAAAGTCATACTAGGTAAAACATACTGTTCTCTTATATAACCTATTTTGACATCTTTACCATCATTAAACATGACTCTATGAACATTATCCATACTAGGGCTACTAACTTGATATCTAACATAGAAATCATGAGGCTTAATATAACCTATTATACCCCCTGTAGGTTCGTACATTGGTACAACTGGGGCAACCTCAGGCATAACTGGCATTTTTTTTGCATAAACAGGCACTGATGATTCAGTCATATTTATTAAAATTCTTCCTCCACCTTCATAAAGATTTGTATGATTACAATCACCATCAGCAACAGAGTATTCTTGGGCAATACCTTCATATCTTCCAGAAAATCCATCTTTATCTATTTCTATTGATTTTCCACCAGATGATATTGTTGTAGTATTAAATTGATCAAATGCCCAATTATCTGGTATAGGAAATCCTAGATTTCCACTAAATCCTGTTGACATATCACTAACAAAACTACTACATGCATAACCAGCATTACATACCCTAGTACATAAATTTCTCGTTCCATAAACACCAACACGGTATTTACCTTTTCCAGCAGTCATGAAACTTGAATATAGAGTTTTGAAATAAGGTAAAATTAAACTTGAAATTTCTGCATCTGTTGCATCATAATCTACCGCAAAGTAAATGATTGATCCAAATTGTAATTTTAAATTATCAGCATACTCTGCTGCACTCTCTGCATCTGCTTGTGCATTTTCTACGGTAAAATATGAAGCCTTGTTAGCTGATCTTTGATGAATTGGAAATAATCTAATACCATTCTTAAATAACACTTGTAATTCTGTTGTAGATAATGCTTTACTTGCTCCACTTGCAATATATCCAGATAAATATCTACCAATATATTTATAATTATTATTTTTTAAAACACTAACATTATCAGTAGTTATTATGGTAGCACAATCACATGCAACTGCACTTCTATCTGTGTCCCCACAACTAATTAATAGAGATAACCATGTTGTATAATCAATCTTACCTGTTGCTGTAATTGAATATTTTGATTGAAAACTTTTTATAGTATTTTCGTTTAGATTAGATGTTAATTCTCCTGAACCAAATCCATTAAAATATAATGCTATATTTGCTAAAGTTTTAAATTTATTTATACTATCTGTTGAATATGCTTGTCCCTTATAACTAGTTCCTGAAGATGAGCCAGTTACTGAAAGTGTTGGCAAACATCTTTTTGTAGCTGGTCCACAGTTACCATTTGCTTCTGATGTTGTCATGCCTTCCTCAGCTTGAATTGCAAAGATTAATGCTTGACTTGTTCTACGAGCATATACTCCATCACAAGGTCTAATACCAATATAGGCTTCATAATTTCTATTTAGATATCTTTGCATTTTAATAATATTTTGAGTCTTTTCTGATTGATCATATGAATAGAAGTAATCCATTGATAATAATGCTTTCATAACATTTAAAGTTACTGTTGAACTTGTATCTGCTAATCCTGCATCTGCTTTTAATTTCTTTATAGCTCCACCTGTTCCTCCATAAAAATGACAAGTTGGTGTATTTGCTCCAAAATCATAACCTTTACAGATTAAAGCTCCTTGTATAATTCCATAAACATTATCTGATGATTTATCATCATCTGATTGTTGTTTTACTCCATTTGGAAACTTACTTTTAAATGCATTTTGTGTTCCATTTCCAAAATTATCAGCTGTAGATTGAATTCCTAATTCAATTTGCAATGCTCTTGTAAGAGCATAAATAGTAGACCATCCTGTTTTTCCATTTTCAGTTACAGTATTAAATCTACTATCAGACCCATATGTTTCGTTTAACCATTTTTGTACATTGTATACATATGGATCTCCAGTCGTTGTTTTTTCTGCCATATTTTTCATCTCCTTAAATATTAAATTTTTTATCTAATATATAGAAAGATTAAAATACCGTATTCAAGTCCGTTTCAATCATAATATCAAATAAAATGATTGACAATTGAACACAATAGATATAAATACCATATTTTATTTATAGTCCGGACATATAAAATAAATATTGTATAATAAAAAAGTGTTAACTATAATAAAACCAATCCAAGGTCTATATATAATTAACACCGAAAATATACCGTATTCATTTGTCATAACAATATTAACATTTAATCAAATATTAGTCAATATATTTTCTTGATTTTTAAATTTTTTTGACATATATTCTATTGTTTCTTTATTTGATACTATTACTCTATTTTACTAGAATCTGATACCCAATCGGAATTTATATTGGCTGATATTCCATCCACTATCTCTAAATGATTATAATTATTTGTATCTACTTTAATAAAGAAATAAAATGGAATATTATTTGATAAGCTATAAGATTTATCTTTAGCAAGATTATCACAACTATAAGTACCATCATTACATTCTGAATTATAATTAACCTTTATATAAAGAATATTGCTTTGAGATTTATAATATCCATATAATTGTAAGCTCTCTAGTTCAATTAATTTTAAATTAGAGTTGTCAAAATAATCTGAACTATCAATTTTCTTATAAACAGCGTCTACTATTTTTTGTTCCTTTTTATTAAATCTTTCATTTGTATCCAAGCCATTGCTTTTCGTTTTATTTGTTGGTTTTTTGAATAAAAAAATTAATGATGATACTATTATCAATAATAAAATTAATACCATTATCCAAATTTTTTTATTTTTTTTTAATCCATGCATATTGTATACCTAAACATATCACTGTCAAAGTATTCAACATTATTATGTGCTAATGGCTCTTTTAATCTAAATTTCATATACAACTCACAAGTTTGATCTCCAGCACTATCCAAATTACCATCAAATTTTTGCTGTAAAGTCCATTTCATTAAACTATAACCTGAATTATAACCAAAATATAATTTAGCTTTATCATCTGGATTAGGATCTTTATCTTTTTCCATTAAATATGCCTCTATGGTAAAATTATGAGTGGATAAATAATTTCCATCACTAAAATAAACATACATATTATCAGCTAGACATGATGATGCTGAAGTCTTAAAATTTATTACTTGTCCATAAGCCCAATTTCCATTATAGTATATTGGTGGTGATGGCATTCCATACTCACAAGTCCTAGCTTCAACTGCAAACGGCATAAAAACTGCCATACATAAAATTATAAATACTGCTTTTTTCATAATTAACATTCCTCCCTTTCTACATCCAAATACATAAATAAATTAAAATAAACTATTGTTATTCATCTCCCTTTCTTCATTATATTTTACAGATACATTATAGCATAAATATCTAACTATTTTTGATTATTTTTTAAAATATTATATTCTATTTGTTCTTTTACATCCTCTAAACTATCTAATTCATATATTTTACTTAAATCTGCACTTATTTTAAGATATATTTCATTGCTATCATCAAAATAACTTACATATATATTTTCTTTATTAGCACCATAAACATTGACAATAGATTTTATTTTTTTATTATCTATTATTACAGGGAGCTCTTTTTCAGAAGATAATTTAAATCCTATAACTCTAAAGTTTTTTTCTTGATCTTGATTAAAAATGTATATATAATCTTGGGTTCCCAATATAATATCTCCTTTTTTATAATACAATGAATCTATAGAAAAAAATAATTGATATTCCTCAGTTTGTTCTCCTTGTTTTAAAATGCTTAATGAGCCATCTTTAACCCCCGTATAAGTATTTTCATACAAAATTGCATAGTTCAACCAACGCTGCCCATTATTAGAGTCTATATATGTAGGATGATAAGAATAACCCGTTTCTTTTGTACTACATCCAGATAAAAATAAAATTAAAAACAAAAAAACAATTAATGTATATTTTTTTACCATTAAATTGTCCCCTTTCGCATATAATTCAAATAACTAAACTTATTTATTTTATTATATCACAAAATTTATTGTTTATTCGTACTTTTGCATTACTTTTTTTCCACAATAATAAATACAATATAGTAGGAGGTGAAAGAATGAAAAAAATATTAATGTCGTTATTTGTTTTAGGAATAACTGTTTTATCCCTTTTTGGGGCAACAAAAGTTTCTGCAGCTGAATACAAATCAACATTAAATATGCCAGCTAATTCAAATCATATTGGTGCCTATAGATGGTTTGATACAAAAAATTTCATCATAGAGATATCTATGGATGCTCATACAGATTGTACATCTAATAGAGAAAAACTTTTATGGGTTACATTACACTTCGGTCCAACCACTCAAGTATCCGGTAAA
The DNA here is from genome assembly GCA_947652375.1 of uncultured Mollicutes bacterium. Taxonomy (GTDB): domain Bacteria; phylum Bacillota_I; class Bacilli_A; order RF39; family UBA660; genus UBA3789. The sequence goes on from CANTCS010000001.1 coordinate 130,049, forward strand.
ATGATGGGTACAGAATTATATCGATGCGTTATAGCTAACATGGGAAAATTTAAAAACGGACAATATGCATATGGATTCTCTACAAATTATTCAGGTGGAAGACAATTTTGTGGAATTAAATCAAATAGTGTAATTATGAGTCAAAACTAAGTAAAAAGAAAGAAGGTAAATAATGATAGAGTTAATTAATATACAAAAAAAATATTTATTGAAAAATAAATTCATAAATGCTTTAGATGATATTAATATTAAGTTTGAAAAAGGAAAATTGTATGGAATTATGGGCGAATCTGGAAGTGGAAAATCTACATTAATACAAATAATCGGACTTCTTATAGAGCCAACAAGTGGAATATTAAAAATAGATGGGCATGATACATCAAAATTATCAGAAAAAAAAATAGCTAATCTTAGAAAAGAGGAATTATCATATATATTTCAATCTTTTAATTTGATTCCAACAATGAATGTTACAGAAAATGTAATCTTACCTCTTTATACTAATAAAAATTTAACCAAAAAAGAAAAAGTTGAAAGAGTCAATAACTTATTGAATTCACTAGGAATAGAGAATAGAAATAGGCATTACCCAAATCAACTTTCTGGTGGAGAACAACAAAGAGTTGCAATTGCTCGTGCTCTATGCAATAATCCAGAGATTATATTAGCCGATGAGCCTACTGCTTCTTTAGATAAGGAAAACACAATTAAAATTTTAAGTATATTAAAAAAACTCTCAAATCAAGATAAATGTGTAATCGTTATTTGCCATGATGACATTATTAAAGATTATGCTGATGAAATTATTTACCTAAAAAATGGAAGGATGGAGATTATAGATGAAATTAATTGATATGTTAAAAATGGAGATTAAAGAATTTTACAAAAATAAATCAAATTATTTTAATATTATTTTTATTTCTATAGCTGTTTCAATCATTATATTTTGCTTAACTTTTTCCAATAGTCTAAATAACTATTGGAATCAAAGCGTTAAAAAGATGGTGGATTATCGTACATTTTTTGTGTATTACGATCCTGATGAGAAAGCAGAAAAAGAAGCATTAACAGAATTGCAATCATACAATACGATTGAATCTATATCTCCCTATACTTCCTACATAATAAATATGAGAATGTTTGAGGAACTCAATCATAATACTGAAATCAATTTATTTCTTTTTGGAGTACCAAAAGATACTATAACAATATCTAATGGAGAAAGTATTGATAATTATAATTCTAGTGATAAAGTTATGGTATGTCCCGAAAATATATTCTATGAATATAAAAAAGAAAACAAAATAGAAAAAAAAGAAATAAATTTAAATAATCTTTTAGGAAAGCAATTTTCTTTAAAATTTATTGACGATGATACTAAAACAGAAAACTTCAAATTAATTGGAACTTATGATTCCTCTATGAGACAGGGAAAAGAAAATTTTTGTTATACAAATTCAGATGTTGTAACAAATTTAAATTTGTATTATCAACCAGAAGCATTTAAAGAAGAGGAAGGGATAATTTATCCTCTAGTAGTAAGACTTAAAAGTACAGATGATATTCAGGAAACTTTGAAAAGATTTGAAAAGGATCATTTTTATACAAATGGAGATCCCGTTGTAAAAATCGATACCACAATTGGGAATAAAATTTTGAATTTAATTACCACGATAGGCTTATTAGTGGGGATTATTTCAATCATAGTTATTATCCTAATATCAATAAAGAATCAATATAAACAAAATAAAAAGTATGCAATATTAAAAACACTTGGATATAATCGAGTAGATATTATAAAATTACAGTGCATTGAATCATTTTTATGTATATTAGTAACTTTATTTCTAACCCTAATTACAACTATCTTCACAATTTTTGTTTTTCAAAACTATTATTTGAATCACGAAGAAATGCTATATGGATTAAAATTAACAATTTCAAAATTCAATATAATCCTAGGAATTTCATTCTGCATTATCATAAATATCTTGTTACCACTGATATTTAATAATAAACTTAAAAATAATATTATTATGGAAGAACTAAAAAGTTAAATGAATTCATTATTATTAAAAGAATTCATAAAATTAAGTAAAAAACAAATTATTTCATATATTATATTATCAAGCTTGTTCTTATCCATAATAGTAATTATTCAATCATATGCTCAAATATCAAAGAGTTTAATTCCTAAACTCCAAAATCGAGTTGAAAATAGAATAGTTTATACATCATTTAGTACCAAAGAAAATGAAGATTTATTTTATGAAATATTAAAAAATCAAGGCATAGAAAAAGTTTACTATTACATAGGAAGAATTAACATATATAACGAAATATTTGGAAATATAATGCTCACTCCAATTTTGCCAACTGAGGAAATTAGTGTACAAAATGGAAAAGAATTTAATAACAAGAATAATGAAATTATTATATCTGAATATTTATATAAAAATTTAAATAAAGAAATTTTAAATTCTAATATTGTTCTGTCAATAGAAGAAAAGGAAATAACTTGTAAAATTGTTGGCTTTTATAAAGAGGGGGATTCTAGTCTTCAAAATAAAATTTATATTTCAGATAATATAATTAGAACCATTCAAAATAGTGAAAAAGAATTTCTAATAAAAGTAAGCGAACAAAGGCAAGTTGATGATTTAATAAATATATTTCAAAACCATAATATCAATGCTAATCTTTTTGATAATAGTTACCAAACTGAGTTAAAAGAATATAATAGTCTGTTATCAATAATAACTCCATTTATTTTTATAATTATTTCCCTTATGATAATCAATTTATTCATATTTATAAATGAGTTAATTAATGAAAAATCATTAATAATAATTATACTAAAATTATCTGGTTATACAAATTTGTCAATAATTTGGAATGTATTTTTAGCTGTTGCTTATCTTACTTATACCATTTTTATAATAGATAATATAGTAACTATCATTTTATTTAAATTTGCTAATTTAATATGGAAAGTTAATCTAGCTTTCTTTATATACTATAGTTATTTTATATCTATTACAATATGTATACTAATATTGTTTATTACTTTATACCTGATCCATAAAATTAAAAATACAAAAATATTAAGTCAATTATATACAAATTAATAGTATTTAACTTATAAAAAACACGATGTTAGTTAATCGTGTTATTTTTTTGTATCATTGTATACTCTTCCAATTAAATAATCAAATGAAATATTAGAACATTGAAATATAATTATTAAATTGTTATTAAAATTAGACAAAAAACAAATAAATTTGCTAATAATTCATCTTAAAAGAAGTTACAGCATACCACATTCCATTTACTTCATATACGCTTACCGCCATTGCAACATTCTGTTCTCTAAGCATTGTTGCATTATGAGATGGACTATTCTTCCAAGCCGTAATAAAATCAGAGCCTATTCCACCATAACCAATATTTTCACCAAATCCATATCCTGCACCATCATGAGAATAATTTATTGATATCTCCTTAGATCTTCTATCAGCTTCTGATTGAGTTTCAGAAGTATTTGGTAGTACAGACAAGCCATTTTCTTTTCTATATATATTTATCTGATTGGCAAAGGAATTAGAAATATCTTGACGATATTTAGGAGAAGTAGCAGTGTTGTTATTAGTTATATTGTTAGATGGTTTAGATGATGGGGTTGTTGTCGATTTTGAATTATTTTTAGCTGGTTTCTTTTCTGAAACTTTTGATTGCTCTTCTGTTTTCTTTTTAATTTTTAATATAAAATTCTTTGAAGTTATATTATTGTTTTCATCTTCAGCTACAACTTTTAATTTGTATTCTCCAACTATTTTAAGATTATATTCTCCTTCTATTAAAACTTTTACTTTGGTTAAGTCTTTTGCTTCAAAATAAGTAGTTAAATCTAACTTATCTTCTGTTTCTTCAATTTCTATAGTATCTTTAAATGAAGAAAATTCTGGTGCAATAGTATCTTTTACTTTTATTACAAAATCAATTTTTTTCTTTTTGTAACTAATAGTTATTTTATACTCACCTACTGGAACTAACTCTAATTCATCCATAACAAATAAATCATTATCCTTCTTTAATGATTCTGAAGATAGTTTATAATCTTTTATATTCTTAGTAGCATCAGTATCTTTTAAATAATTAGATACATCAGAACTAATTTTTTCTCCTAATTCATAAACGAATTCTTCTTTTTTTAATTCTATTTTATATGTATTTTTATACACAATAAATAATCCTACTAAAAATATAATTAGTATTATAATAGGTATTACTATCTTTAAGATACGCTTCATAATTTACTCCTCCAAACCTCTATGTCCTTGTGGTAATAAATTACCACAATATTTAATTCTATTTAATCCAAGTAGAAATGATAAGTTCTTTCATAAATAAATTCCACTTGATTTGAATAAACAGCTAAATAGAAATATGCTCTATTTTTATATCTTCTAATTGTTCTTTCTGATATTTCAAGTTTATCAGAAATTTCTCTATCCGTATAGCCGTATAAACATTTCATTCTTAGAAATTCTCTAATTGTTCTGTCTTCGTTTTGAATTCTAAAAATACTTCTTATATAATTTGCTATCTGATCTTCATTCCAAGATAAACTTTTTAACAATCTATCAGATGACGCTGAACCTGTGGAAGCTCCAGAAAATACAACAATACTTGCTGAATTAAAGGTTTTAGTATTTAGTTGCCTTAACCTTTTTTCAACTAAAGGTTGATATAATTCACAAATTTCCTTTCCTTTTATGACTGTTTTATCCATATCTATTTTTGATATAATTTCTTTATCAAAAATATTAATCATTATTCAGAATCCATATTATCTTCTTCTGCATTGGATTCTTCTTCAGTTATTTTACGAACATTTATTGCTTTTTGTTTTTCTTCGTCATAATCAAAAATTACTGAATCATTCTCATCCAAAGTTTTAAATCCTTTCATTTGGATATCAGAAAAATGTACATATATATCATTTTCTATTTCACTACATGAGAGAAATCCATATCCTTTCTCACTACTAAACCACTTAACATTACCTTTCATATTTACTTTTTCTTGCATACTTTGCTTTCTCCTTTTCTATTCTTATTAACATCTGTACTACCTACTGCCAAATCATATAAACTATCAATTCTTTTTATTAAAAAATCAATAGCAAATACTAATAATGCAATAATTACTGCTAAATAGAAACTTCTCATTAAACTGCCTAACATCACAAAATTATAGGTTAATAGTGAACTTATTGGCAAAAATAATAATCCTTTAGCCATTATTGAAATAATCTTTTTTAAAGAGTATTTTCTTCTTCTACTAACATATAGAACTACAAACCACGACATAATAAAAGTTATAATGTAAGTATCAAAGACAAATTTTTTAAAAGCGTCTATATTCACCAAAGCAACTCCCTCGTTGCAATACTTTAATCTGTTAAATAGATGAAATATAGTATTTGTAGATAAACATAAACAATATAGAATAAATACTAATAATAAAATATTCAATATTACTTTTAAAATTAATGATAACTTATGATAATTACGCATTCGCTTATTATTGCCTTCATTACACCAATAATTTTCTGAACTACTACTAAACAAATCTTTATAAAACTGCTTTACCTTTGCTTTAATATTTGTTCCTCCCTCTTTAAATCTCCAATGATACGGATAAAGCTTCATCAACTTTTTTCATAGTTTTTTCATCTAATGTTTTAATGTAAGAAATTATTTGCTTCTTTGAAATAGTTAAAATACATTCACACAAAGCCATTTGATATGGTGTTATTACAACATGTACAGGCATATTAGTCTTTTTAATTTTTGTTGTTAATGGTACAACAATTAGTGTTGGCGAAAAAGTATTACCCTGATTGTTTTGAACAATTAAACAAGGTCTTATTCCGTTTTGAACATGATCATAGGAATCATTTAATTCAGCTAAAAATATATCTCCTTTTTTAAAGTTTTTCATATATAATAACTTTTGACCACACATTCTACCTCTAAGATATAATAAGCATCTATTGGATATTTTACTCTTCGCTTATATCTATATTTATTTTCATATATTATTTTAAGAATACATGAATACCCTTCTTGTTCCAAAACTTCTATAATTTTTTCTCTACCGATTTTCTTGACTATATCTCTGCCACAACAACAATTGCCATATTTTCTTAAATGATGCAATATCCAATCAGGGATTTTAATATTTTCTTTTGAAAACTTCATTTTGTTCCCCTCTCGAATCTTTTTAAACTATCCTTATTAAATCTAATTCAAATTGACTACCAACTTCAAAGAATTTTATTTCATCATCTCCATCAAATAAATAATAAACTTTGTTATTTATTACTTTAATGATAGTTAGAAAATACCCATGGTTATCAGATAAGGTATTATATATTTTATACCTTTCCTTCTCTTTATAGTTTATTTAATCACCTCTTTTAGTTCATGATAGTAAACTTTTCTAATTAAAAAATAAAATATATTACTACATCTAAATGTGAAAAGTTTATAATACCTTTTCAAAGCACAATAACATCTACCACCTCCACTAAATCTAAAGTAGTTCACGATAGTAAACTCTTTATACTAAAATAATAACCTTTTATTTAATAAAAGTCAATAACTTATTTTTATTTTTTATTTTTATAAACAAAACTGTATAGAATATCTATACAGTTCGTACACACTTCAGTATTTTATGAATTTAATATTTTATCTAAAACATCTAAGGTTTTATCTAAGGATTCTTCATCTTCAACTGAAATTGTACTCACAGTACCAATTATTTCTAATAGTCTTTCTAATTTTACTGCTGAAGAATTACAAAATAAAAGTTCTTTTTTCGTTTTATTGTAATCAGTTTCAATTTCCAAAATCTTTTTTACAACTTCTTCCATTACTTCATAAGGTATATCTTTCTTTTCTTCAAGATACTTTTCAATTTTTACTCCTAAAACTACTTCTACTTCTTTTACTGCATTTCTTTCTTCTTTAGTCATTTTTATTTTTCCTTTCCAATTGGTACTGCTTCTTGTGATGCCTTCTCCCTCAACTGCTTTAGACATACTTCCAAGATCTGAATCACAGATTCATCATCCAATTGGCTTGTTGTACTTAGTTCTATATTTTTATTTGCAACTAAAATTTTGATACAACTCATCTGTTTTGAAGACTGCCCTTTATTCAAAAATTTCACCTGCCTTTCTAATAGTCAGGATGAAAGTATCACCCATCTTACTATTTTCATTGCCTTACTCCTCCACTTCAAATATATAGTTTAATACTATATAAAATATTTTATCATTTATTTCTTTTTGTGTCTACTATCGTGAACTTATTTTGGCTTTTATTGATTAATTAGGTTCACAATGGTAGACAATATTATAAAAAAATAGTACAATGTTGATGATGTGATTATAACGAAAGGAGATAAAAATGACTAAAGAAGAAGCCATCAGGTTTATAATTTCCGATTATTGTAAAATTCATAAAATTACGCCTACACAATTTGCAAGAGAAAGTGGGATTAGTAAAGCCTATATGAGTAAGATTATGAAAAAAAAGTATGGCAAAGTTGGTATTTCCATGACTTATACTGAATTAATAGCTAAAGGAATGAAAATGAATATGATTGATTTTCAAAAATTAATTGAACAGTATAAGGAAAAAAATAATAGCACCAATTATAACCACGATACTGATATTCTTATAGCTCAAATTAATAATGAACTATATAATTTATCAAAAGAAGACTTAGAAGTAATACATAGTATTATAGTGAATTCTGATTCTGGAAAATTAGATATTCTACATAATGTTTTGAAAAATATGAAATAACATATTTTTTTATTTTTTAATAATCTCTATCATAAAAGTCGTTTTCTTCTTCAAATTCAAGCTCCTTAAACCAACCAGTTTCTGGATCTATTTCCAATTTATCATTTATTCTTAATCTTTCAATGCAATTATTAATTGCTCCTTGAAAAAATCCAAACTTATTCTCTACTTTGTTACCATTTTCATCAATAAAATGTTTTGAAACTACTATTGGCACAATATAATGTGTCATTTTAACTAGATCCTTATATGAGTGTCCTTGCTGCAATAAATTTTCAAAATAATTGTCGTAATTGTATATATCAGTATCATATTCATCTATATAATTTTTTTCAATTAAATAAAGAGTTAAAGGATTTAATTCATCTAAATCGACGAATGGCAAATTTTCTTTAACTCTTTTAACTATTTGTTCTTTAATATTTTGTTTATTAGTATTTATTTGGGTATCCTTTTCGGCATCTCCTTCAACGGTATTCCCTTTTTGGGCATCTGGATTATCCTGTTGTTTTTCAACCTCTAATGGAATTTCACGAATAATATATTCGTACTTATAATATCCTTTATCTCCTCTTGTTTGTTGTATTTCTAAATAGCCATGTTCTTTAAGTTCATTAAGTATAGTTCTTATGGCTTTAATATTTTCTTTACTAACTGCTACTAACCCTTTCATAGAGTAATCCCAATCTTCAGGCAAACTTAACATGAATGATAGTAGACCTTTTGCTTTATAAGAAAGATTTCTATCTTGCAAATGATAATTGCTCATAACTGTATAATTCTTTTGTTTTTTTATTTTAAATACTGCCATTACAATCACCCTTTCTTTTATTTTTAAACATTTAAAAAAGAACTGAATCTTGTCCAGTTCTATATTCATATAATAACAGTTGTTATCACGAAATTGATTCTGTAGGTTTCCTTGCTATAGCAATTTCTAAAGAGTCTGCATAATCTTCAAATTTACTAACTACTTCTTCTTCCATTTGAATTGTAACTCTTACATAAATGTTATAAGTTGTTTCAATCGTACTATGTCCTAATCTTTTTGAAACAGCTTTTATATCTGCTCCTGCTTCAATTAGTCTAGTTGCATGTGTATCTCTAAAATCGTGAAATCTGCAAGGTATTCCTAACTCATAGTGAATTACTTTAAATGGATATTTACAAGTATTATTTCCCTCAAATGCTCCATTATTTTTTATAAATACTAAGTGTACTTCAGGTAAAGCAACATCAATTTCTGCAATACAATCAACTATTTTAGTTTCTGGTTTATTTGTATATGGATTTAAAACTTCTTTAGCATAATGTTTGATGTATGAATCTCCATATTGTTCTTTATATATTTCTTGCTCTTCTTTAAATTCTTTTAAAGCAGCTGCTAATGTATCTCCAATATCAATTGTTCTGTAACTAGCTTTTGTTTTACACGGACCAAAATACCAAACAGTAGTCCTTTGCCCTTTTATAAGTCTGTGCTTTGTTCCACCCACTTGATTTTTTTCAACAATATTTTTATTTACTGTTAATTTCTTGTTTTCTAAATCAATGTCTTCCCATGTCAATCCAAATACTTCTGAAATTCTAAGCCCAGTATAATATGCCGTTAAAAAAGCATAATATATACAATGACTATTTTTAAATCTATTAAAAATCATTTCTATTTCTTCTGGTGTAAAAATATGAGCTGGATCTTCATCTGGACCATCATATCTTGGTAATCTTATTTTCAATGCTGGATTATGCTTAATGAATCCGACACCATCTTCAGCATAAGCGAATGATGATTTTAAAACTTTCATTATACTTTTTAAAAAGTTTTTTGATACTCCTTTATTCAAAAATACATCTGTAAGAAAGTCATTTAATGTAGCTGTATCTATTTGCGATAACCTATAAAATCCTAGTTTTGGTTTAACATGATTTTTAATAATGCTTTTATATGCCTCTATCGTATTATACCTTAGATTAATTTGACAATAGTTAGCCATCCAATAATCCAAAAAATCTGCATATGAACATGTATTAGGAGAAAATTTTTTACCTGTATTCATATATTCATTAAATGCTTTCATACCAGCAACATAAGCATCCTGCTTTGTCTTGAAACCTGACTTGTTAATAAACTTTCTAACTCCACCTTGTGGAGCTATTTCAAATCTATATTGATATAGATTTCCTCTTTTTGTTACATTCACTTTTCCCATAACTTCCTCCTCTAAATTTCTTTAGAGAACGAAAAAATCAGCACGAATGCTGATTATTGTGAATTTGTGTTCATTGAAAAATCCCTTGTTTTATAAGGCTTAGAGCAATTGTGTGCATTAATTTTTTATTTTACGCACACAAATTGCACACAAGTGTGCATTTTTAACTGTTTTTTGCCTATTTTTTTGACTTTTTTTACTACTGCACTACTTCACAAACCCTTATAAATTAAGTTATTTACCACAACATTGTTTATACTTCTTGCCTGAGCCGCAGCTGCAAATTTGATTTCGACCTATTTTTTGACTTCTTTTTGGTTGTTTTTTAGTAGTTTTTTCTTCTTTATCATTTGTTATTATTTTTTTTGTTGTTTCTTTTCTTTCTATATTTTGTCTTATTTCTGCTTTAAGTAAGAATATTGAAACATCTTTGTCTATTTTTTGTAGCATAGAATCAAATAAATCAAATCCTTCCATAGTATAAGCTCTTAAAGGATCTTCTTGAGCATAACCACGTAGGTGAATTCCTTCTCTTAAATGAGACATAGTGTTAATATGTTCCATCCAGTAATTATCTAGTACTTGTAATGTTATAACTTTTTCGAATTCTTGAACTATTTCTTCAGGTAAATCTTTAATTTTCTCTTCATATTCTTCTATAACTTTTTTAGATAAAAAGTCAATTAACTCGTTTGCTTCTTTATCTTTAATATCTTTTTCCGATAAATCAATTTTTAATAAGTTTTCATTAACAAACTCTGTTATCTCTCTAATATCATCCTCTGTTAAATAGTTTTCTGGTGGAATATGAGAATTAACTAAATCTTCTATATGATGTCTATAGGTAGTTAAAACCATTTCATGTATTGATGTGTTATCTAAAATCTTATTTCTTTTTTCATAGATAATTTCTCTTTGATTATTCATAACATCATCATATTGTAGTAAGCTTTTACGAATATCAAAATTATTTCCTTCTACTCTTTTTTGCGCTGTTCCAATTGATTTAGTGAATGTTTTACTTTGAATTGCTTGTTCTCCTAAACCCATTGACTCCATCATTGCACCAATTCTATCTGATCCAAAACGAACCATTAAGTCATCTTTCATCGAAACAAAGAATTGAGTATATCCTGGATCTCCTTGACGTCCTGAACGTCCACGCAATTGATTATCAATACGACGTGACTCATGACGCTCAGTTCCAACCACACACAAACCACCTAGTTCTTTTATTTCATCTGATAATTTAATGTCTGTACCACGACCTGCCATATTTGTAGCAATAGTTACTGATTTACTTTGACCTATTTTTGAAATAATTTCTGCTTCTCTTTCATGATTTTTTGCATTTAAAACTTCATGAGGAATATGTGCTTGTTTTAACAATCTGCTAATTAGTTCACTTGTTTCAATAGCAATTGTTCCAATTAATACAGGTTGCCCTTCATTATATCTTTCTTTTACAAACTCTATTACTGCTTTATATTTTGCTTCTTTTGTAGCATAAACTAAATCAGGAGCATCGATTCTAATAACATCTTTATTAGTTGGAATTTCTATAACATACATATTATAAATGTTTCTAAATTCTTCTTCTTCAGTCTTTGCAGTACCTGTCATACCTGATAATTTTTTATACATTCTAAATAAATTTTGAAATGTAATTGTTGCTAAAGTTTTTGTTTCTTGATTAATATTTACGCCTTCTTTGGCTTCGATAGCTTGATGTAGTCCATCAGAATATGCTCTACCTTTCATTAAGCGTCCAGTAAATTGATCAACTATTACTATTTCGCCATCTTGAACAACATAATCTACATCATTGTTCATTGCGTAATTAGCACGAAGAGCTTGGTTTATAAAATGAAGTAATGTTGCATTATCTACATCATAAAGATTTTTTATTTTAAACATTTCTTCGGCTTTATCTGCTCCTAATTCTGTTAAGTTAACACTCTTTGTTTTTTCATCAAATATAAAATCTTTTTCAATAGTTAAACTTTTAGCATATTTATCTGCACTAGTATAAAGATTTACATTAGACATTTCTCCACCAGATATAATTAAAGGTGTTCTTGCTTCATCAATTAAAACTGAATCAACTTCATCTATGATTGCAAAGTTTAGAGGTCTTTGAACTCTTTCTTCTTTTTTAACTACCATATTATCTCTTAAATAATCAAATCCTATTTCATTATTTGTAGAATATAATATATCACAATTGTACGCAGTTTGTTTTTCTTCTGATGTCATATCTCTTGTATTTACTCCTACTGTTAAACCTAGGAAACGATGAATTCCACCCATCCATTCAGCATCACGACTAGCTAGATATTCATTTACAGTTATAATATGAACTCCATCTCCACTTAAGGCATTTAAATATGCAGGAAGAACAGATGTTAAGGTTTTTCCTTCTCCTGTTTTCATTTCTGAGATATTTCCATAATGTATTGCAAGTCCACCTAAAATTTGGACAAAATAATGTTTTTCTCCTATAACACGAAATGATGCTTCTCTTGCTGTTGCAAAAGCTTCTACTAAGATATCTTCTAAAGTTTCTCCTTTACTTAATCTCTCTTTAAATTCGTTTGTTTTATTTTGTAGTTCTGTATCAGTTAATTTTGAATATTCTTCTTCTAATTCAAGAATTTGATTTGCTAGAACATTAAATCTTCTTAATTCTTTATACTCATGATCGAATAATTTTTTTAATATATTCATCATACCATCTCCTTTAGTAATTTATTTTATCAAAAAAAAAGACTTGTGTTAAGCTTTTTTCCTATTTTTACAGTATTTTCTTCATGTTTTTCTAAATATCTTTACGATATAGAAACTTAACCTTTTGTTGTGGACCAATTTAATGAGTATATTCCATAAGTACTAATTTTTTCATAATTTTTACTTGTTCTAGTAAATCCATATTTACAGATTCAAATCCCATTATTTTATATTTTGAATCTAGTGTTACTTTAAGAAATTTGTCTTTATTATCATTTTCTTCACTTGTTAAAGTTGGCCTACCTACATTTAAAATTTCTAAGTATTTTTGATAGATAAATTCTAATGAAAAAAGAAAACTATTTTTGTATTCTCTATCATTTCTCTTTTCTAATTCTTCTAATATACACTCTAATAATTCGAAAGAATCTTTTGGTAAAACTTTGATTTCTGAATCTGATAGAGTCATATAATAAGTACATACATAATATAAGCTTTTATCACATGCCATTAGCTTCTCTTTACTAGATGAATAATAGTTTGATAGCAAAAACAGAGATTCTTCTTCAGAGTTTTTTAATGAAATTTTGTTTTTTGTATTTAAAAATAAATACTCTTGAAATTTTTGCAAAATAATTAAAATCTACTTTTCCCATTTATATCATTTGGTATTTTATATTATACTTTTTTGATAATTATTGTAAGTTATAAAATAAAAAAAGGCTAAAATTAGCCTTTATTCTGACTCAATTAAACCATAATTTCCATCTGTTCTTTTATATACTACAGTTGGTTTATTAGTTTCACTATCTTTATACATATAAAATTCATGATTTAGTAATTCCATTTGAAGAATTGCTTCTTCTTCATTCATTGGTTTTACTTCGATTGTTTTTCTTTTAATAATTTTATGTTCGTCTTCAATTTCTTCTTTAAAATCAATTTTTTCAAAATTAAAGTCATAACTAGCTTTATTTTGTTTTGCCATTAATTTTGTTTTGTTTTTTCTTACTTGTCTTTCTAATTTATCAATTGTTTTATCAACAGCTGCATAAAAATCTTCTTTTGTTTCTTCTGATCTTAGAATAAATGATTTTAAAGGTATGGTAATTTCTACTGTTTGTTCATGATTTTTTACTTTTACTATGACATTTGCACGAACGGCATCACTTTTTTCTAGATATTTTTCTAACTTTCCTAGCTTTTCATTTATATAATCTTTCATAGCATCAGTAATTTGCATTTTATCTCCTCTGATGATAATTTCCATACTATCGCCTCCTTATAATTTGATTATAGCATAATAAAATAAAAATTGCTACTATATTATAGTAGCAGCTTCGTTAACTAATTTTACATTTATTGCTTGAAATCCCTTGCTTGTTTCAATTAGTTTGAATTCTACTAATTGATTTTCTGATAAAGTTTTGTATCCATCTAATTCAATTGCTGAGTAATGAACAAAAATATCTTCATTTTCTCTAAAACCAATAAAACCATAACCTTTATCATTATTGAACCATTTCACGCGTCCAGTCATCATACCTCTATAGCACCTCACATTCTACCATCTATTATTTCTATTGGTGATTTAATCTTAACAAATATTTCCTTAATTTATTAATTTTTCTATAAATTGCTTTTTTTGAGAATGTTTTTGAGATGATTTCTACATTTTTCGACAAATTAGAATATTTTATATATCTCTTAGATAGGAAATTAACTCTTTCTTTTTATTTCTTGAAATAAAATTAATACTTTCTTTATTTCTAAAAATTATTATATTCTCTTTAGTGTTGTAATATTCCACTTGATCCATATTTATAATATAGCTTCTACTACACTTTATAAATCTTCTATCTAATTTTTCTTCTAAGATTTTCATATTTCCAGAATATTCAAATTCTTCTTCTTTTGTTTTTATAATACATTTTTTACTCTCTTTTTCTTTTTCTATATATATTATATTTGAAAAGCTAATATTGTAAATAGTATTTTTATAAATATATTTTAAAGTGTTTGGTCTTGAATCATAATTTTTTAAAGCTATATTAAATGCTGTTTCTAATTTTTTTTCATAACTTGTATCTGTTGTTAATAAATAATCAATGTACATGAATCGATGGTTAATAATTTCATATTTTAAATTATTGGACGTAGTTTTAAAAATCATCATAGATTGCCAATCACATAAATCAATTCTTAAGTATTTAGCTAAATTTAAGCCAAGATTATTTTTTATATCAGTGTTTATTAGAAATATTTTAAAGTTTTCTTTAGTTATTTTATCTTGCCAATTTGAGGATAATTTTAAAATAGTAGTTTTGTATTCATAGTCATAATTCATCATTACTTTATCTATTAACATTTTATTAATTGTAGGGTTTTCATCAAAGATTAGAAACTCAACCATATATATTACCTCCTTTTTAATTCTCCTATATAAGGATAACATAAAAGAGCATTATTAGTGCTCTAAATTTTTTTCTTTTTCAATATTCTTTTTGGATTTATCAATAATAATAGTTGTGTGAAAAATAAACCATATAAATATAAGAAATATTATAATATATAATATTTGACCAATTTTTTGATTTATTAAAGTAAAACATATAGTGGCAGAGGCAAATAAAATATTTATTCCATATATAATTAAGACAGTAACTGTTTGAGAAAAATTCATTCCTAATAATTGATGATGAAGATGTTGTTTATCTGCTTTAAATGGTGGTTCTCCTTTTAGTAATCTTCTGATTATTGCAAATAGAGTATCTAATATAGGTATTCCTAAAATTGTTACAGGAACAAAAAATGAAATTAAAGCAGGTCCTTTAAACTCTAATAAAGTTATTACTGCTATTATGAAACCCATAAAAGTAGCACAATCTCCTGCAAAGATTTTAGCAGGATGAAAATTGTGCATTAAAAATCCTAATGTAGAACCAAGCATTATAAGAGTTAAAACCATAACTAAACTACCTGCTCTTCCTTGATAAAAACCTATTATAGCAATTGTAATAAAAAATATTGAACAAATTCCACCACTTAAGCCATCTAATCCATCTATTAAATTTATTATATTTGTACATGCTATAATAAATAAAATGGTAAAAGGATAAGCCAAAATTCCAAAATCAAAAGAAAAACCAAAAGCTGTAATATTATTTAATAAAATTCCTCCATAGAAAACAATTACCATAGCGGCAATTAAATGTCCTAATATTTTATGAATTGCACGAATAGATTTTATATCATCAATAATACCTGTTAAAATTATAATAAAACTTCCTATTAATATTGAGTTCATTCTTATACTTTGTTCACCAAAAAGCATATAACCTAAAAGAAAAGCTAAAAAAATCCCTACTCCGCCTAATTTTGGAGTTGCTTCTTTATGAATATGTCTGTTTCCTTCTTCCGATCTAGGAATATCTATAGCTTCTATATGCTTTGCAATTTTTTTCATTAAAAACATTATTATTGTTGAAAATAGAAAAGTTACAACAACTATCTTTAAAGAAGACAGTATTTGTAATTTCATAAGACTCACTTCTTTCTATTAAAATTATATCATGTATAATCAATTAATAAAATAGATATTTTTTAGAAAGAAAAAACCAAATATTATTGGTTATCTTCTAATAGTTTAACATTATCTAATAAAATTCCTGTTCCCTCAACGACACAGGTTAGAGGAGTTTCTGCAACTAAAACAGGTATTTTTAATTCCTCTTCGAATACTTCAACTAATCCATTTAAGAGAGAACCTCCTCCAGTTAAAATTACACCTTTTTCCACAATGTCTGCGGATAATTCTGGAGGTGTTTGTTCTAAGACATTTTTAGTAGCTTTTATTATTCCTTTAACACAATCTTTTAAGGCTTCTTTAGTTTCTTCTTGTGTAATTTCTATAGAATGAGGTAAACCTGTAACTAAATTTCTTCCTCGAACTTCTAACTTTGCTTTTTTATTAGGTTTATAAACGTTTACAAAATTAACCTTGATATCTTCTGCGGTTTTTTCGCCAATTAATAATTTATATTTTTCTCTGATATATTTAATGATATCTTGGTCCATTGCATTTCCTGCTATTCTTACAGATGCTGAAGAGACAATTCCATTTAAAGATAGAATTGCTATGTCTGTTGTTCCTCCTCCAATATCTAAAACCATATTAGCAGTTGGCTTAGAAATATCCATTCCTGCTCCTACAGCTGCTACTTTAGGTTCTTCTTCAATATAAACCTTTCTAGCACCTGTTCTTTCTGCTGCTTCTTTTATTGCATTTTTTTCAACTGGTGTAATATTAGTTGGACAACAGATTAAAATTCGTGGTCTAGCAAATAAATTTTTTGCTTTTATTTTTCTTATAAATAAATTAAGCATAATTTCAGTTAGTTCGAAATCAGCAATTACACCATCTTTCATAGGTCTAATTGCTTTTACTTTTCCTGGAGTTCTTCCTAACATTTCATTTGCTTCTGACCCTACAGCTATTACTCTTTTAGTTTCAGTATCTATTACTACTATACTAGGCTCATTAAGAACTATTCCTTTATCTTTTATATAAATTAAAACATTCGCTGTGCCTAAGTCAATTCCAATATCTTTTGCTAGCATAATTTCATTCCTTCCATTAGTTATTTTACCATAATTTTATTCATTTATAATAAAATAAGTACATTTTACTTAAAAAAAAAGAAATTTAGTTTTTCTTTTCTTCTACTTCTTTATTTAAGTAATTAATTGGATTAACAGCTTGTCCATTTTCATAGATTTCAAAATGTAAATGATTTCCTAATTCTTTATCTAATTCATTTGTTCCACTTTTTCCTAAAACTTGTCCTTGTGTTATGACATCACCTTTTTTTACACTTATTTCACTTAAGCTTTGGTATGTTGATATTAAGCCATTTTCATGTTTAATTTCAATTATTTTTCCTAATGTTTCATCTTCTTTTACTGTAATTACAGTTCCCTCTAGTATAGCAACTACATCAAATACTTTAGCAGAAATATAATCGATTCCTGTATTTTGTATATATGTATTTTCATGAACTATAATAGATTTTTTTTGTTCTTCTTCGCCACCTTGATAATCATAGTATCCTTTACCAACTGTAACAGATGGATCAGTATAAGGATTGATAATTGATTTAGTTGTATTTACCACTGGTTGAGTTTCATTTATAATTTCTTTTGTTACATGACTTGGCTCTTCAATATCAGTTTTTAAAGACTGTTTTGTTAAAAAAACTATAGTTAAAACTGGAACTAAAATTAATAACATAACTACGATAGGAAATACCTTTAATCTTACTTTCTTTTTGATCATTTTTTCACCTCAATATAAGTTTTTCCCAAAAAAAAAGATTTATACACTTTTTAAAATAATTTTCCAGAAGTGAATAAATCCATAATACAATTTGTGACTAAATAAATTAAAGATATTCCTAATAAGAAATAAAATACGCGAGCTTGAAGTATTTTATTTTTTTTAAATATTTGATTTATATTTACTGAATCCATCGCCCAAATTACAATAATAGTAACTAAAATATATAAAAAGAATTTACCTGACATAATTTTCATCCTCAAATTTTTGAATTTTATTTTCACGGCGACGATATCTTTCAATTGTAGAAAATGGTGTGCTAATAAAGGTTTCTATTATTTCGATAGCATCTTTAATCGAAGTTTTCTCATCAATTGCGATAATATTTATATTATCATCATTTCTAGCTGATGCGGCGACTTCTTTTCTAATAACGTTAGCACAACGAATACCTTTTACTTTGTTACATGCTATGGTCATACCTGCCCCACTACCACACATTGCGATACCAAAATCTACATTTTTATTAGCAACATTTTTACTTAATAAGAAAGCAAAATCGGGATAGTCAACAATTTCTTCAGAATTTGTTCCAAAATCTACTACCTCATACCCTCTCTCTTTTAATTCCTTATAAACTTCTTGCTTTAATTTATAACCACGATGATCACTAGTAATTCCTAATTTCATAAAAATTTTCCTTTCCTTTTTAATTTTTGAAAAATTAAATCTTCTCCGATTTGATTTGTTAAATGTGAATAATCTATTCCATCATTTTCATAATTGTTTTGAAGATTAATATTTCTTTGTAATGTTTCTAATTCATAAATATTTTGGGGCAATGCGGACTCATAACCAGATTCTACTTTTATTGTTCGTTTTAAAACATAGCTTTCGTTTTTCGAAATATTATCTAGTAAAGGTCGATAAATTATATATTTACTTTTTGGAGAAATTTTAGCTCCTGAAAAATAACAAGTGATAAATTTTTTAGCTGAAGAGTATTTTATACCATCATATAAGATTACTAAATCTCCAGGAAAAAAATCTAAACTTCTATGATTAGCTTCTTCTTCTATTATTTTTTGATAAATACTTGGTAGTGACTGTCCATACATTTCTTGAACAATTTTTTTTGCTAAACGATTATTGCACATTTCTTTCAAATATTTATGATATAAATCTTTATTATTTTTTAGAGTTATTTCTTCAAAATTATAATTATCAAATATTTCCATACTCATCTTTAACCACCCACTTTTATTATAACATAACTATATTAATAATGATTTATTTTCTATAACATTAAACTTTAACACTTAAAATTTTTTATATCACAATTTGTTGTTTGTTTAACTTTTTGAATCTATAGATACTTATTACTTTTAATTATAATAAATAATTTTTAAATTTATCGATATTTTTTATTGTTTTTTTTACAAATAAGTGAAATTTTATATTTAGTATTTTAACGTTTTCTATTGCAAATTTGAAATATTAAAAAAGCAATAATAACTATTTTATTGTGATTAAGAGATAAAATATATTTATAAATTATAATATTTTTTACATAATAAAAAAGCTACATTAAGCAGCTGTTTCTTCTTGTGTAAATCCATATTTTTTGTTGAATTTGTCAACACGACCTGCACGTGATGCTCTATTTTGTTTACCAGTATAGAATGGATGACATTTAGA
This sequence comes from uncultured Mollicutes bacterium, assembly GCA_947652375.1. Taxonomy (GTDB): domain Bacteria; phylum Bacillota_I; class Bacilli_A; order RF39; family UBA660; genus UBA3789. The sequence continues at coordinate 149,902 of CANTCS010000001.1, forward strand.
ACATACTTCAACATTTATTTCTGATTTTATAGATTTGCAAGTGAAAGTTTCTCCACAAGCACAAGTTACTTTACAATCATTTGTTTCTGGATGTAAATTCTTTTTCATACTATTATTCTCCTTCCGCCATGACAAAGTTTTTGTCATAGTAATTAAATCGCGTAACTAATATATCAAATTTTTTATTTTTTTTCAAGTGTTTTAGTAATTATTTTCTTAGCTATTTCTTGATATCCTATATTATTTGGATAATTAAGATGAGGATTTGGAAAATATTTTTCTCGATTTGAAAGTAAATTATATGTATCTATGTAGGTAACTTCCTTAGAATTAGATAAAGTTTCATTAAGTTTTCTTATACCTTTGTTTAAATAATAACTTTCTTTATTAGAACAATAATATCCTATTACGATAATATCTCTTTTATAAAATCTTCTAATTTCTTTTATCATATCATTATAATCATCTGAAATTTCATTTATTACTTCATTTAGATTTTTCATATTAATTTTTTCTTTGAGGCTTAATTTATAAAGAAGGTCATTGTAACCTATAGCTAGAATTAAAAGATTAGATTCAGATAATGTTTTTTTTATATTTGGATTATTTTTAACTTGTTCTAATAAAATGTTTATTGTTAAATCTTTTTTATTAAAATTGTTTTCAATATAGACACTTTTATTTTGAGCATTAATATAATCTTTTATATACTCAATATAACCGGATTCCTTTATGCCATATGGATTTACTCCTATAGCTAAATTATCTCCTATATTGGTAATATTAAATACACTATTTTTTGTATTTTGATATATAAAATATACAGAACAACTTAAAAGAATAAGTATAATTAGTTTTTTTAATTTATGCATTTTTTCCTCCTAAAAAAAGAAATATAACTATTAAATTATATTTCTTTAATCTTTATTTTAGCACCAACATTAGTTAGTTTCTCGACAATTTGTTCATAACCTCTCAATATGTGTTCTGCATTTGTAATTGTAGTTTTCCCTTCTGCTTTTAAAGCTGCCGCTACCATTGAGGCACCTGCACGAAGATCAGTTGCGACTACTTGAGATCCTTTTAATTTTGATGGGCCCAAGATAGTAGCAGTTTGATTTTTTATTTCTACATCAGCGCCTAATTCTTTTAAATAGGGAACATGCATAAAACGATTTTCAAAAATTGTTTCGGTTGTTTTACTTTTTCCATCACATTGTGTTTGTAAAACAGTAAATGGTTGTTGTAAGTCTGTTGGAAATCCAGGGTAAACTGCTGTTTTAATGCTTGTAGACTTATAGTAATTATTTCTTGATGTAATTACATAGTCAGCTCCTATTTCTAAGTCCACACCCATTTCTTCTAATTTAGAAAGCAAAGCATCTAAATGCTCTGGTATAACATTATCTATTTTTAGAGGATTTCCACACAATGCACCTATTATTATATAAGTACCTGCTTCTATTCTATCTGGTATTACTTCATGAAAACATTTGTGAAGGTAATCTACGCCCTCAATTTTAATGGTTGAGGTCCCTGCACCTGTAATCTTGGCCCCCATATTATTTAAAAATGTGGCAACATTTACAATTTCTGGTTCTTTAGCAGCATTATCGATAATTGTAGTTCCTTTTGCTTTTACAGCGGCTAACATTATGTTAATTGTTGCTCCTACTGAAGCTATATCTAAATATATATTTGCTCCATGCAATTCTTCTGCTTCAACTATATATTTATTTAATTCATTTTTTACTGTTGCTCCTAAAGCTTCAAATCCTTTTAAATGTAAATCTATAGGTCTAGCGCCTATGGAACATCCTCCTGGAAAATACATTACAGCTTTTTTATATTTCCCTAACAAAGCTCCCATAAAATAATAGGATGCTCTTAACTTTTTTGAAAATTCTTCTTTTATTTCAATATTTTTTATATTAGTTGGATCTATTATCATACTTTCACTTGCTCTTTTTACATTAACATTTAATGATGAAAGAATATCGCATAGAGCATCTGTATCAGTTATTTCTGGTATATTACAAATTGTTGCTTCTTCATCAGTCAAAATTGCAGCTGGAATTAATGCAACTGTTGCGTTTTTAGCACCACTTATTCTGATAGTGCCATTAAGGTCATTTCCACCTTCTATTTCCATTATCTTCATTTATATACCTCCAAAATAGTCTTTTTAATTTGTTTTAAATAAAGTTACAATCTCTCTTATTCTTTTTTTAACTGCTTCTTCGCCACTATTTATTATTTTTCGTGGGTCATATACAGAACTATCATTTTGTAATTTTTCTCTTACTTGTTTACTCCATACTACTTGTAAATCTGTATTGATATTAATTTTAGAAATACCATTTTCAATTGCTTGTTCAATTTTATCATTTGGTATACCAGTTCCTCCATGTAACACTAAAGGGATTGGTAAATTTTTATTTATTAAATTCATTGTTTCAAAATCTAAATTTGGTTCACCTTTATAAAAGCCGTGCACACTTCCTAATGCAGGAGCAATTGCATCAATTTTTGTTAGATTATAAAGTTCTAAGCATTCTTCTAAAGTGGCATTAGTTTCTTTTGAAGATAAATTATCTTCTGTTCCTCCTATATGCCCTACTTCTGCTTCAACTGAAACACCTTTCTTATGAGCATATTCAACTACTTCTTTTGTTATTTTAATATTTTCTTCTAATTTATTACGAGAGGCATCTATCATTACTGATGTAAATCCAGCATCAATAGCCTCTTTACAAATATTAATTGTTGAGCCATGATCGATATGTAAACAAATAGGAATAGTTATTTTTAAATCTTTTATTAAGCCTTTTACCATCCCAACTATAGTATTATAACCACCCATATATTTAGCAGCACCTTCGCTAACTCCTAAAATTACTGGAATATTTAATTCTTGACATTCTTCTAAAATATATTTTGTCCACTCTAAATTATTTATATTAAAGTGGGGTATTGCATAATGTTCTTCTTTTGCTTTTAGTAGCATTTCATTAAAGTTTACTAACATAAAATCACCCAACTTAATCATAATTTAATTACATCTCTTTGTCAATTAACTATGATTAATTATAATTTATTTGTCGTAAATTATTTGAAAATTAAATATTTTAAAGCAATTAAAAACATTAAAAGAATTCCAAAGTTAGTAGTTTTTTCTTGATATTTTTCTGTTAAAATTTTTCCTAATTTTAAACCATAATATGTAAATATAGAACTAACTATAGAAAAGATTATTCCAGCTATTACGGTTGATTCTTTAGTTATACCAAAAGCTATTCCTACAGAAAAACTATCTAAACTAACTGAAATTGCAAAAAGAAAAATGGAAAATATATTTAAAATATCTGCTTTTTCTTCTTTATCTTTATTTAAATACATTTGAATTGCTAAGACTAAAAATATAGTAAAAGTAATATAATTTGTTTTTAAGTAGAGTGCATTTGAAAAAAAACTGCCGATAGTACTTCCTAATAAAGGCATTAAAAAATGAAATATCCCAACGATAAGTGCTGTTTTGATTATTTGACTTTTTGTTGGTGAAGTTGTGCCAATTGAAAGTGATAAAGAAAAAGTGTCCATACTAAGACTTAATCCCATAAAAAAATATATAAGAGTTTGTAACATTTTATCACCTTATATATTCTATTCTTAAAAGTATTTATCCATTACTTCTTTTATTAAAGATTTATATTCAATATCATTTTCCTCATCAATCATACATAGCGGAGGAAATAAAACACACCAAAAGTTTTTTCCTTGTCCGTTTCCTAAAGTTATTACTAATGATTCATATTCTCCTGCTTCATATATGACATCATTATATATTTTTTCAGGAAAATAATTTTTTCCATAATTTATGTGGAAAGTTCTATTTTGATTCTTTTCTTTTAAAGTTTTATCCACAACTTTTTCTAATTGAGGAAGATTATTATTGATAAATTCCCTTGTTTCATCGATTGTTTTTAAGTTATTTGATTGATTTATTGTTGTGGAAAGATTTGCAACTATCTCTTTTTTTAAATTTTGATCTTCAACTGTATCACTATTGGCTATTATTCTAAATCTTATAGATTCTTTAGGAATAACTATTGTTTCTTCATCTTTATTAATAACTAAAATAGATATGGCTATAGCTAAAATTATAATAAGTTTTTTCATAGAAAAACCTCGCTTTCATATTAATAGTGAGGTTTTTTTAAAATTTTTATACATTATTTTTTAAAATAAATAACATTCGGTCTTTTCCAGATAAATCTTTTTTTACAATAATTTCAATATTTTTTAATTCTTCTTTTGCTATTTCTGAAATAGCTTGTGCTTGAGTGAAGCCAATTTCAAAGGCAATTATACTTTTATCTTTTAAATAAGGATTTACATTTTTTAAAATTTTTTTATAACAATCTAGACCATCATCACCAGCATATAAAGCAATATGAGGTTCATTATTTTTAACAATATCTTCTATTTCCTCATTTGTTTTTATATAAGGAGGATTACTGATAATAATATCGTACTTTTTAGAGACATTGTTTAAAAAATCACTTTCTATAATTTTAGCTTTAGAATTTAGTAATTGACAATTTTTTTGTGTTACTTCTAGGGCGTCTTTATTAATATCTACTAAATCCACAGAATTTGTTGAAACTTTTTTTTCTAATGTCAGTCCTATTACACCACTACCACATCCTAAATCAAGAATATCCACAGGTTCTGTGAAATATTTATTAATAAATTCTATTGTATTTTCAACTAATTCTTCTGTTTCAAATCGTGGAATTAAAACTTTTTCGTTAATTAAAAATTTGTTTCCGTAAAAATTTACAGAACCTATTACATATTGTAGTGGTTTATTATTTGCTAAAGCTAATATCTCCTGTTTATATAGTTGGCATATTTCTTCTTTTACTTGAACTGATAAATCAACTAGTAATTCTAAAGGATTTTTTCCTAGTAATTCTGCTAAAAGTATTTTAGCATGATCAGAATGACAATGGCTTTTGCCATATACTAAAAGTTCTTCTATAGTCATTTCTTACCTTTTTTTTACTTTTTGTTGTCTTTTATTTTTTTCAGATAAGGCTTGATAAGCATTTTCTTCTAATGGCGTTCTTAAATTAGAAAGTTTTAAATCTAATTTAGCAGTTGCTTCATTTTTTAGACAAATTTGTGGAGTAATTTCCTTACATTTTCGACATTCTACATGGCGTTCACTATATTGTTCTGTCTCTTGTAATGTAGATTCTTCTACTAAATTAATACTATAACAAGCAAGACAAATATATTGATTAAGAATACTATTTTCTATATCAATTTTTTCAGGTGAAATTATATAATTAAAATTTTCAGTTTTTTGACCTTGGTTATCATTAAATACTATTTGTTTAGAGGTTTCTTTGAATTGTGTTTTTTTTGTTAATTCTGATAGAGTTTCTTTATTTCTTCCAACTTTTTCTAGTTTTGAAGATTGTTCATCTAATAAATTAAATAGAGATTCTAGTTTTTTTACTTCTTTTTTTCTCTTTTCTTTATTTTTTCTTATACTTAATTTTTTTAATTTTTTATGTGTATTATTATTTTTACTCATTTCCTTCTAGCTTCCTTTTCTGATCTTCTTGGATTAGAGCATTTATAACATTATCTAAGTCTCCATCCATTACTCGATCTAAGTTTTTAGTTGTGAAACCAATACGATGATCAGTTACTCTATTTTGTGGGTAGTTATATGTTCTAATTTTTTCTGCTCGATCTCCTGTTCCAATTTTACTACGTCTTTCATTTCCTTCTTTTTCTGCTTTTTCTTGTTCTTGTAATTCATAAAGACGTGTTTTTAATACTTTCATAGCTTGTTCTTTATTTTGAATTTGACTTCTTTCATTTTGGCATGTGACTACTGTATTTGTTGGTAAATGGGTAATTCTTACAGCCGAATCTGTTGTATTAACACCTTGACCTCCACAACCACTTGATCTATAAATATCAATTCTTAAGTCATTTGGATTTAAGTCTATTTCAATATCTTCATCTGCTTCTGGCATTACAAGAACAGTTGCTGTTGAAGTTTGAAGGCGACCATTAGATTCTGTTACAGGTACTCTTTGAACTCGATGAGAGCCACTTTCATATTTTAATAATGAATAAGCTCCTTTTCCTTTTATTATAAATTCTATTTGACTAAAACCGCCTGCTGTTCCATCAATAGAATTATATACTTGATAAGAAAAACCTTTCTTTTCAGCGTATCTTGTGTACATTCTAAATAAGTCTCCAGCAAAAATATTTGCTTCATCGCCACCTGCGGCTCCTCTAATTTCAACAATTACATTTTTTCCATCATTAGGATCTTTTGGAATTAATAATATTTCTAATTCGTTATCTAAATTTTCTTTTTCTAATTCTAATTCTTTTAACTCTTCTTTTGCCATTTCTCCTAAATCGGGATCTTTTATCATTTCTTTAGTATTTTCGATATCCTCTAAAAGTTTTTTATATTTTTTATAACAGGTAACTATATCTTCTAAATCTGCCATTTCTTTAGAATATTCTCTTGTTTTTTTTATATCACTTAGGACTTCGCTTTTAGTTAATTCTTGTTCTAATTGTTGATATTTCTTTAAAGTTGTTTCTAAACGTTCAATCATATTTACACCCTTTCCTGGTAATATTTTTATTATATCATATTTTATGAAAAGAACTAGATTATTCCTCTAGTTCTAGTTCATCTTCGTCAATTACTACTAAATCTTTCAATTCCTCATTTGCATCTTCATCAAAATCGGCATCATCATTATCATCATAGCTATCTTCTTCTATTTCTTCTTCTGGTTTTTCTTCTGCATCTTCTTCTTCATCGTCATCTTCTTCTTCACTAACCTTAATTAGTTTATCTGATGTATGATTACTTCTTAAATCCCATTTTCCATCGTCTAAAAGAATAAATCTTTTATCTGTTGCTAAAGCGGTATAAAAATCTGCTATTTTTGATTCAAATGTACTTTCTGGTAATTCAAGTAATTTTATTATTTTTTTATATAAATCTGCAGTGTTAATAGTTTTTTGACTATCTTCTAAAATTAATTTTGCTATATCTTTATTTGATAGTAATTCTAAATCTTCTTTTTTCATATTTTTAAGACTCATAAATAGCCCTCCTAATCAAAACATTATATGCTTGAAATTATCTTTTGTGTGGTATTGAAAAAATCACCAACAAAGTTATAACATATATATTATTTCTTGACAACACTTTTTTTACATTTTATTTGGAACATTTATTCCTAAAATTTCTAAAAGCATATTGTTTATATTATATACTACTTTTGTTAAGACTAACCAAGATTCTTGTAATTGCTGATCTTTTTCAGTTAAAACCTTATTTTCTGCATAAAATTTATTATATAGTGAAGTTAAGTTATAAAGATATTCTGCTATTTCATTTAAAGATTTTGTTTCTAATGATTTAGTTAGTACTTGAGATAATTGAAGAATCATTAAAGCTATATCGTTTTCTGTTTGACTATTTAATTTTCTAATAGAGTCTTGTTTTAATGTCTTAGCTTTATTTAATAAAGATTTCATTCTTATTGTAGAGTATAAAAGATAAGGACCTGTTTTACCTTCTAAATCAGCAAACTTTTCTACTTCAAAAACATAATCTGTAGCTCTAAATGGTAGGAAGTCAGCATATTTTAATGCCGCAATTGCAACTGTCTCAGCAATAGCATCTTTTTCTTCATCATTTATCGTGTCAGGATTAATTCTTTTTAATGTCTCTTCTTTTACCAAATTTATCAGACTTTTTAAAGTCATTACTCCACCATCTCTAGTTTTAAATGGTTTACCATCTTTGCCATTCATTGTACCAAATCCGATAAATTCTAAGTTAACTTCATCATCTATTAGACTGGCTTTTCTAGCAGCACGAAATACTTGTTCAAAATGAAGGCTTTGTCTTGCATCAACTACATACCAGATTTCATCTGGGTTGAATTCTTTTTTTCTTTGAAGGATAGTTGCTAAGTCAGTTGTTTCATAAGAAATAGTTCCGTTTGATTTAATAAATAATAATGGTGGCATTGGTGAAGTATCTTTTTCTTCAGCAACTTCTATAATTTTTGCGTTATCGCTAATAGTTAATAGATTTTTTTGCTCGAATATTGTATTTAATTCTTCAAAATGTTCTACCGAGTCACTTTCTCCTAACCATAATTCGAAATTTACATTCAATTTATCGTATATTTTTTTGATATCTGCTTTTGATATTTCTACAACTTTCTTCCAAAGCTCATAATATCCTCTTTCTTTGTTTTGGACTTTCATTGTAATCTCTCGAGCTTCTTCTAAATAAGTTTCATCTTCTTTTGATTTTAAAGAGGCTTTTGGATAAATTTTTTCTAAGTCCACATTAGTAATAGGTAGTTCGATATCATCATAATTTCCAGTGTAATCTTTATCAAAATATTTTAAATCAGGATATAATTTTTTTATTTCAAGAATTACTAAACCTAATGGTCTTCCATAATCTCCTAAATGAGCATCTCCTAAAACTTCATAGCCTAATAGTTTTCCTAGTCTTTTCAAAGCTTCACCTAAATTAGCACTTCTTAAATGCCCTACATGTAACGCTTTTGAGACATTTGCTCCACCATAATCAATTATAATCTTTTTATGTTCTTTTTTTTCGATATTTGAAAAAATATCTTTGTGAATGCGATTTAGTATCTCAATTTTATAATTTTCACTTAAACTTAAGTTTATAAATCCTGGTCCAGCAATATTAATATTTGTATAATTTTCATTTTTCTTTAATTCTTCTACTATATTTGTTGCTATAATTTGAGGATTTTCATGATATGTTTTTGCAAGTTGCATAGCATCATTTAATTGATATTCTCCTAAATCTCTTCTATTAGATGGGGTCAAGGATAACTTATCTACTTCATATCCTGCTTTTTTTACTATTTCTTTTAAATTATTCTCTAATTCTTTTAAATTACTCATTTTATCTCCTTCAATTGTAAATTAAATTTTTCATTTTCTATTTCATAAATTATATTTAAATCATTTTTATTTCTTTTTATTTTTATTGTTTTAATTAAAACATTTAACTCTTTTTTTAAATTTTTAATATAAATTTTACCTAATGTTTCTTGTTTTTCATCAAAAATATAATTAAGCTTAATATCTTTTGTTTCTCTAATTAAATTATTTGTATGATAAATAAATTTAACCATTATATCTTTATTTTCTTGATATTTTAAAATATCGTCTTGAAGAATAGCATTTGTTTTTACATTATAATTTTTTATATTGCTTTTTATTCTTACGGATATTTTTATTTTGGCCATTTATTACAACCTCCAAATTTCTAGTTATGATTATAGCATAATATTGTTTTTTTTTATACATAATTTTTTTATTATACATAATACTAATAAAAGAATGGAGGCTTTATGAAATTTTTTAAATTGTCTTTTAAATTTATTAAAATTTTTTTAGTTATAATTATTATTGGATTGGTTTGTTGTTACATGTATGTTAAGTTTTCTCCAAAACTGACTATTGATAGTGCTAATAATATTATGTTATACGATAATAATAATAAAGTTTTTTTTAAAGGTAGTCATTCTAAAGAATGGGTCTCACTAGATGATATTAGTGATAATTTAATTAATGCAACTGTTTATACAGAAGATAAAAATTTTTATAAACATTTTGGTTTCGATTTTTTAAGAATTGGTAAAGCATTAGTTACTAATATTTCTAGAGGGCATAATAGTCAAGGAGCTTCTACCATTACACAACAATATGCCAAAAATTTATTTTTAGATTTTGATAAAACCTGGAAAAGAAAATGGGATGAAATGTGGTATACTATGAGAATTGAGGCTAATTATAGTAAAAAGGAGATTCTTGAGGGTTATTTAAATACAATTAATTATGGGCATGGTAAATATGGCATTGAAGCTGCTAGTAAATTTTATTTTGGCAAATCAGCTAAAGATTTGACGATGGCAGAAGCAACTTTATTAAGTGGTATTCCGAAATCACCTACTAATTATTCACCTATTAATAATTTTGATGCGAGTAAAGAAAGACAATTATTAGTGTTAAAACAACTTGTAAATAATGAACTAATAACAGATGCGGAAAAAGATAAAATTTATCAAGAAGAGATTACTATTTTAGGAAAGGAAAATAAAGAAGCACTTACTAGTATCAATTATTATCAAGATGCAGTTATGGCGGAGTTAAAGACGATTGATAAGATTCCTAATAATTATAGTGATGTAAAGGGTTTAAAAATTTATACTAATTTTAATTATGATATTCAGAAATCTTTAGAAAATAATATTAAAGAAACTTTTCCTGAGGATTCAGAATTAGAAACTAGTAGTGTAGTTTTAAATCCTAATACTGGTGGTGTTATGGCTTTAGTTGGAGGTAGAGATTATAATAAATCTACTTATAATAGAGCAATTTCTTCTGAAAGACAAGTAGGTTCTACAATGAAACCTTATTTATATTATGCTGCTCTTGAAAATGGTTTTACTTCTAGTTCAGCGTTTATTAGTGAGAAAACAACATTTCCTATGGGAAATGCTGATCCTTATGCTCCTAAAAATTATAATGATAAATATGGTAATAAAGCAATTTCTATGGCGACAGCGATTGCTTATAGTGATAATATTTATGCTGTTAAAACTCATATGTTTTTAGGAAGTGATGCTTTAATTAATGTTGCTAAAAGGGTCGGTATTACCAAAACACTAGAAAGTGTTCCATCTCTTCCTTTAGGTACTAATGAGATTAGTATTATGGAGATGGCTTCAGGATATGCTGCTTTTGCTAATTTGGGTTATAAAGTTAAATCGCATTTAATTGAAAAAGTAGTTGATGGTAATGGCAATGTTTTATACGAAGCAAATAAGAATAAGGAATTAGTATTAAATCCGAGTTTAGTTTATATTCTTAATAATATGTTAACTGCTACTTATGATCCTTTATATATTGATTATAATTATCCTACTGGTATTAGTTTATCGGCAAAGTTAAAACATACATATGGTTTAAAAAGTGGTACTACTAGTGGTGATAATTGGAATATTGGCTTTAATAGAAATGTTTTGTGTGCGGTTTGGGTTGGTTATGATAATAATAAAGAGCTTTCTACAAGTGATTACAAGTATGCTCAAAATATTTGGTTTAAGACTGTAGAGGATTATCAAAAAGATGTTCCATCTGATGAAGGGTGGTATGTAAAACCTAAAAACGTTGTTGGAGTCTTAGTTGAACCTATTAGTGGAAAACCTGCTAAGGATACTGATAAAAATAAAAAATTAATGTATTTTTTGAAAGGAACTGAACCAAGTGAAGCTGATCCTACTTTTGATGAAAAAAGTCAGCCTGTAGCTAATTAAATTTAATTTAGTTAGCTTTTTTTTATTTTAAAAATCTGGTATAATTTTATTAGTATGGAGGATTTTTATGATAGAAATAATTTTAGGAATAATAGTTTTAATATCTTTAGTTATGTTATTAATTATTTTATGTAATAATAAGTTTTGCCTTGCTAATATTAAAATTGATCGGGCTGAAGAGGATATAGGCATTTATTTATCAAAAAAGAAAGATTTGTTATATAAAACGCAACCTATTATTAAAGATGAATTAAAGATGAAAGATTTTTTGGATGACCTTAATGAATTAAAAGAACAGAAGTATAATAATTTTCAATTACATGATTTTTTAAAAACTAATTATAATGAACTTTTTAAAGTGCTAGATGAAAATGAAAAATTACTTAAAAGTGAAAGTTTAGTAAAAATTCTTGAAGATTTAAATGATAATGAAGAAAATATTATTGGAGCTATTAAATTTTATAATGATACTGTTGTTGAACTGAATAGATTAGTTTTATCTTTTCCATCAAGTATTCTTGCTTTTTTTAAAGGCTATCATAAAAAAGATTTTTACAATAATGAAAAAAGAGAAATTTTTGAAATATTAAATAAAAAATAGAAAGAAGGAAATGAAATGAATTTTATTGATAAAATTAAAGAGAGAGCTAAAAGAGATAAGAAGACTATTGTTCTTCCTGAATCTATGGATATTAGAACGATGGAGGCAGCTGAAAAAATTTTAAATGAAGACATTGCAGATTTGATTATCATAGGTACTGAGGAAGAAATATCTAATAATTCTAAAGGGTTAGATATTAAGAGAGCTACTTTGATTAATCCATTTACTGCCGATATTACTGAGGAGTTAATAAATGAATTTGTTGAGCTTCGTAAAAATAAAGGAATGACTTATGAAGAGGCTAAAAAATTATTATTAGAAGATTATATGTATTATGCTTGTATGCTTGTAAAAACGGGGAGAGCTGATGGTGTTGTGTCTGGTGCATGTCATTCTTCGGCTAATACGATTAGGCCAGCTTTACAAATAATTAAAACAAAGCCTGGTACAATGTTAGTTTCTGCATTCTTTTTAATGGTTGTTCCTGACTGTCAATATGGTTCTAATGGAGCTTTTGTGTTTGCTGATGCTGGTCTTGAGCAAAATCCTACTTCTGAGAAGTTAGCTGCTATTGCAGCTAGTAGTGCTTTAAGCTTTGAATTATTAGTGGAAGAAGAAGCAAAAGTAGCAATGCTTTCTCATTCAACAATGGGAAGTGCAAAACATATTGATGTTTCAAAGGTTGTTGAAGGGGTAAAAATAGCAAAAGAAAAATATCCTCAATTTAAAATAGATGGTGAATTACAACTTGATGCAGCAATCGTACCTGAAATTGCTAAGTCTAAAGCTCCTAATAGTAAAGTTGCTGGTTGTGCTAATGTTTTAGTATTTCCAGATTTAGATGCTGGTAATATTGGTTATAAATTGGTACAAAGACTTGCGAAAGCTGAGGCTTATGGTCCAATTTGTCAAGGAATAGCGGCTCCTATTAATGACTTAAGTAGAGGTTGCTCAAGTGATGATATCGTTGGAGTAGTTGCTATTACGGCTGTTCAAGCACAAGAAATTAAGTAATATTTAAGGAAGTAGGAGTTTTAACATTTAGAGATATATTAATTGTTATATTCATCTTATTTTAATATATAATAAAAAATTCTACACTTAACTTGTGTAGATTTTTTTTAATCTCAACCGCATCGTTTTATATATTTTTAGTTACTATATATTAATTAGCTTGTAAAAATTTTAAATTTATATTTTTTTAAGCATTTTTATTTGTTAATTAACTTTTAGGTAAATTAAGAGGATTTTTTAGTTTGTTTATTCTTTATATTTTTTTCTTTTATTTTAAATTTAAATCAGCAATATATTTTTAAGAGTTTTATATTATAAATTTTATATTATTATTCAACTTTCCAGTCTATCTCTTTTAAGCCTTTGCTTTTTAAAAAATTATTAGTTTTAGAGAATGGTTTACTTCCGAAGAAACCATTTCGTGCTGAAAAAGGTGATGGATGTGCTGATTCAATTATATAGTGATGAGGATTAGTAATTAATGCTTTTTTATTTCGAGCATAAGCTCCCCAAAGTATAAAAACTACTGGTTCTTCTTTTTTATTGACTATCTTAATAATATCGTCTGTAAAAGTTTCCCAACCTTTATCTTTATGTGATGTTGGCTTATGTTCTTCGACTGTTAAAACGGCATTTAATAATAATACTCCTTGTTTAGCCCATGGCTTTAATGAATTAGATTCAGGAAATGATATTCCTAAATCATTTTCTAGTTCCTTAAAAATGTTTTTTAATGATGGAGGTTTTAATACTGAATTACTTACTGAAAATGATAAACCCTCTGCTTGATTCGGACCATGATATGGATCTTGTCCTAATATTACTACTTTTAAATCATCAAAATCAGTATATCTAAAAGCGTTAAAGACTTCATTTTCTCTTGGATAAATTGTTTTTTCTTTATATTCTTTTTTTATAAATTCCATTAAATTAGTAAAATATTCTTTTTGATATTCTTCTTTTAATAATTGATCCCACTTATTTCCTATCATATTTCCTCCTACTTATGATAACTTTCATTATTATTTATTTTATATGCGCGATAAATTTGCTCTAAAAGTATGACTCTAAATAATTGGTGGGGAAACGTCATTTTTGAAAAAGAAAGATGTAAATTAGCTTTATCTTTTATTTCTTGAGAAAGTCCATAACTTCCACCTATTATAAATGTTATATTACTATTCTCTATTAAGATTTTGTCTATAGTTTTAGCAAATTCTTGAGAAGTAATTTCTTTTCCTTCTATTTCTAATGTTATTAGAAAATCTTTACTAGTAATATTTTTTCGTATTTTTTCAGCTTCTAGTTTTAAAGCTTTAGTTTCTTCTACGTACCCTTCATCTTTTAGTTCAATAATTTCTAAGTTAGTATATTTTTTTAATCTTTTTTTATATTCATTGATTGCTTCTTTAAGATAATTCTCTTTTATTTGTCCAACAACTATTAATTTTAACATTTTAGACCTCTATTAATGCGCTTTCTTCATTTTGTCTTGCTATTGTAATGCGAGCATTTTTATCTAGATTTTCTTCTTGCATTGCTTTTATAGCTAAAGCTTCAGTATTATTTTTTTCGCTTAAATGTGCCAAAATTATATTTTTAGTATTATTTCCTATAATTTTTTTTAAATATTTTGCAGTCGTTTTATTTGATAAATGTCCTCTATCACTAATTACCCTTTCTTTTAGAAATCGTGGGTATGGACCATCCATTAGCATAACTTCATCATGGTTACTTTCTATAACATAAGCATCTTTTCCTACCATTTTTGCTAAATATTTTCTATTTATGTAACCTGTATCAGTTACATATACTAAACTTTTATTATTATATTTTATTATAAATCCGACAGAATATGGCGCATCATGTGATGTATGAATTAACTCTATCTCTACATCATTAATATTAAATTCATCTGATATAAATTGGCATTTTGGATATGGAATATAGTCTTTTAGACTTTCATACATTTCTTCTGGTATAAATACAGTTAAATTAGTATTTTTAATAAGGGATGATAATCCTTTAATATGATCGTTATGACAATGAGTAATTAAAACTCCTGAAAAATCATTAAATGAAAGGGAATTTTCTTCTAAACTTCTTTTTAGAGTTAGATAAGAAATTCCCATATCAATAATAATATTTGTATTATCACACAATACTATTGAACAATTTCCTTTTGAGCCACTTTGTATTGTTTTTATTTTCATTTTAATAAAATTGCATAGCGTTTAACGCTCTTCCTCCACGATATGGGAATCCAGTCCAAATTGAGAAGTGAAGATGAACTCCTGTTGCTGCACCAGTTCTTCCCATACCTCCTATTACTTGTCCTTTTTGAACATATTGTCCTACACTAACATAACGACATCCATTACACATATGAGCATACATTGAATAATATCCGTTTGGATGTTGAATAGTTACAAATTGTCCATTATCATATTTATAACCAGATTGAACTACCTTTCCTTCTGCTGCTGCATATATAGCTGATCCATATCCACATCCTGCTATATCTGTTCCATCATGTAATACTCCCCAACGATATCCAAAACCACTTGACACTGATGAACATGAAGCTGGCCATCCAAAGTAACCATTGGATGGTCTTGGTCCTGTATTACTCCAGGCTCCAGATCCATAACTATTTCCGCCTCCACAATTTTTTGTACCTTTAACAACAATTTCTTTTACTGATTCTTTTAAAACCTCTTTATCTACACCTACTGTGTTGACTGTTTCACCATTTATTTTTTGAACTTTTTGAGTAACTCTGTTTAACCCTTTTACTCCAGCTTGTGTAACTTCAGAAACATTATTACATTTACTAGAATCTTCTATAGTTTCAGTAGGATAATTAGATTCAATATCTTTTACTACATGATCTACTTCAACAACACTAAATTGAGGTTTTAATATTCCTAGAGTTACTACTTGTCCTGGAGATAATAAACTATTTTCATCTTGAAGAGTTGGATTTGCTATTAAAAATTCTTCAGTGGAAATTTTATTATTAAAGGCTATATCTTGTATAGTATCGCCATCTGATATTTGATATTTTGCTTGATCTTCTGTTGTTCCAAACAATAAATATTTACTAAGTTCCTCAACAGTTTGATAAATTTTTTTATCAACTGGAATATTAGATTTCTTTATTGTTATTTTATTTTGAATATAAATATTTTCAATTATTTTTCCTGTTGTTTGAATATCTTTTTGAATGTCTTTTTCATATTCTTCATATTCTTCTTTTGGTATAAATGATTTAACTGTTCTTTCAATAGATTCTGTGAAAATATTTTTATCTAGAACATAAATAGTTTGATTTTTTCCTTTAATTGTTTTTCCGTTAACGTCTTTTGTATCTTCTCCTTTTAGTTTTATCGAGTATCCACTAATTGTAAAAGGAGAAATATCTTTTATCTCATTATAAATTTCTTTGTTTGATTTTATATTTGTATCATATGTTGTTTCTTTAACGATATCAAGTTCAGATGGAACGTATACTTTATTAACGTCATATTTTTTCTTTATTTCTTCTTGTTTCTTATCAATATATTCCTCTAATGATTTTTGTGACTTGATTAAACCCAATGACTTTCCTTTTAAATAAACACGGTAAACTGTTTGTGGTTTAGTTGATATTTTAGTAAACCCAGTTGTAAATGCTAATGATAGTAGAATTATAATCAATAAATTTATTTTTTTATTCATTTTATTGCCCCTCCATACTTTTATCTTTTCGTAAGTTTAAAAATGTAGATGTATTTTTCTTAAATAATAACTCTAATGTTGCTGTTGGTCCGTTACGATGTTTTCCAATGATAAGTTCACTTATACTATTATTGTCTTCACTTCTTGCTTCTTTATTATAGTAGTCATCTCGATATAAAAACATAACTATATCTGCATCTTGTTCGATAGATCCTGATTCACGTAAATCACTCATAAGTGGTCTTTTATCTTCGCGAGCCTCTACTCCACGCGATAACTGAGAAAGTGCTATTACTGGTACCTCTAATTCCATGGCTAATGTTTTTAAACTTCTTGAAATATCTGATACTTCTTGTTGTCTATTAGAACCATAATTCTTTCCACCTGAAATTAATTGAAGGTAATCGATTATTACTAAGCTTAGACCTTTTTCACTACTAGCAAGTCTACGACATTTTGCTCTAATTTCACCTATTGTAATTCCTGGAGTATCATCAATTACCATATTAGTATTTGATAATTGTGATACAGCTTCATTTATTCTTTTCCAATCTTGGTTCATCAAATTTCCTGTTTTTAATTTAAATCCCTCTAATTGTCCTAAAGATGATAAAATACGCATAGCTAATTGCTCAGCACTCATCTCTAAATTAAATAAAGCTACTGATTTATCTTGAGTCATTGCTACATGAGTTGCTAAATTTAGAGCAAAAGCTGTTTTTCCCATAGCTGGACGTGCTGCTATAATTATAAATTCGTTAGGATGAAGTCCTGTTGTTATTTTATCAAAATCATACCAACCAGTTGCTAAACCAGTTATTTCTCCTTTACTTTCTGATAATCTTTCTAAGTCTTGTTGAGTTTTTATTAAAACATCTTTAATACTTCTAAATTCACTAGCTTTTCTATTTTTAACAATATTTAAAATTTTCTTTTCAGAATTATCTAAAATTTCATTTACTGTTTCATCTGTTCGATATCCCTCGGATGCAATTTCAGTAGCTGTTTCAATTAAATTTCTTAAAATTGCTGATTCTTCTACACTTTTTATATAATAATCAACGTTAGTTGCTGTTGGAACATAATTTAAAACTTCTGTTAAATATTCTACTCCTCCAACCTCGGTTAAAGTGTTTTTCTTTTTTAAATAACTTGTTACGGTTGTAATATCTATTGGTGTTTTTTCCTCAAGTAATGAAGTCATCGTAAGAAAAATTTTTCCATTTTTTTCATCATAAAATGAGTCAGCTGTTAAACTTTCTGAAGCTTTTTGTAAAGCATATTTTGATAAAAAGCAAGCTCCTAAAACTGATTGCTCGGCCTCTAGGTTGTTTGGTAATATTCTTGTAGGCATATTCTCACCTCTATTTTATTAAGTGGACTTTAATAGTCGCTATTATTTCTGGATATAAATTAATATTTACGTTATGAAAACCAAGAGATGAAATAGTATTTGTTAATTCTATTGCACTTTTTTCTATTTTAAATCCTTGTTCTTGTAGTTTATCTTTTATTTGTTTTACACTTATACTTCCAAATACTTTATCGCCTGCTCCAGTTTTTACTTTAAATTCTAAGATTACATTGTTAAGCTCCAATTTTTTTATTTCGGCTTCTTTTCTTTTTAAATCATCTTCTTGTTGTTTTTTAAATAATTCATGATTTAATTTAGCTAAATTTTCTTTTGTCTTTTTAACCGCATAACCATTTTTAATTAAAAAGTTTTGGCCATAACCATCTTTTACATTTTTTATTTGTCCTTTTTTCCCTTGATTTTTTAAATCTTTTATAAAGATAACTTCCATTTTATTCAACCTCTTCTTTGATATATTTTTTTAAATCTTGCTCTACTTTACTAATAGTTTTATTTTTAAAAGTAGCTGCTCCATTATAAGTGTCGCCTCCACCACCTAATTTTTCTAAAATTTTAGTAATATCAAAATTACCTAAACTTCTAGCACTTAGACCAATTAAATCTTTTCCAATTTTTCCTATAACAAAAGAAGCTTCAATATTATTAAAAAATAGTAATGTATCTGCTACTTTTGCTAAATCTTCTCGGCGATATTGCATATGTTGAGTTGCTTTAGTAAAAGCAATTTTTCCATCTATTGTTTCAATATTAGTCATTAATTTTTGTCTTTCGTTATATTCTTCTATATTTTGTTTCAATAAATATTGTACTTTTTTTGCACTTGCTCCTAAGCTTGATAAATAATAAGATGCATAATATGTTTCTGCTGTTGTGTTTAATGTATAATTATTAGTATCTAAGACAATTCCAGATAAAAGAATTGTTGCATAATAAGACTCTAATTCTACATCATAATATTCTATTAAATTTGTGATCATTTCACATGTACTAGAGACTTTATTATCATTGATTATGGTTGCATCTTTTATAGATGTTTTTCCTAAGTCATGATGATCGATTATTAATTTATTTTCAAATTTATGTAGAATTTCTTTACTTTGAACTAACTCTTTTTTATTGGTATCTAATATAATTAGTAAATTTTTTGAATTTCTAGGATATAGGTATTCTTCAATGTTTTCACTTTTTATTATTTGTAAACATCCCTCTAGCTCTCTTAGTATTTTCTCTACTCCTGCTTCATGATTTTTATCATCTAGTATAATATAACATTGCTTTTTTTTACGTTTTAATAACATGTACATTCCTATTGAACTACCAAGAGCATCTAAATCTAGATTTTTATGAGCCATTAAAAATATATTTTTAGCTTTTCTTACTGCTTTATTTAACTTTTTTCTTTCTTTAATTATACTCATTTTTCCTCCCTATAAAATACCAATTTTATTATATAATAAAATCCCTTTTTTGTCTAATAAAAAAAGCCACAACAAATGTGGCTAATATTATCTTGAAAAAGGCATAAGAGCGATAGCGCGTGCTCTTTTTATTTGTCTTGAAATAAATCTTTGATGTAGTGCACAGTTTCCTGTTACTCTTCTAGGTAAAATTTTACCTTTTTCATTAACATATCTTTTTAGTGTTTCTGGATCTTTATAATCTACAGTTTTTCCAGTACACATAAAACAGATTTTTTTCTTTCTACGATTGAATTCTGCCATACTTTTTCCTCCTTTTTAGAATGGTAATTCATCATCACTAATTTCGATACTTGCTCCGAAATCGGCAAATGGATTACTGTCTACGTCTGTACCTTTAGGCTCTGGAGAATTTCCAAAGTCATATGGTGTTGGTCCTGCATTATTTCCTGCAGTACTATTCATATTATTAGAATTATTTGAGGAATTTTTTGATCCTAAAAATTCAACGTTATCAGCAACTACTTCAGTTACATATCTTTTTTGACCATTTTGATCATCATAACTTCTAGTTTGAATTCGACCTTCTACAGCTACTTGACTACCTTGTGTTACATAGTTTTTTACATTTTCGGCTTGTTTTCTCCAAACTACTATATTAATAAAATCAGCTTCTCTTTCACCTTGTTGATTAGAAAAATTTCTATTTACGGCAAGAGAAAAAGTTGCAACTGGAGTATTGTTACCAGTATATCTTAATTCAGGATCTCTTGTTAATCTTCCTATTAAAACTACTTTATTCATAAATTACCTCTTTTTCTCTTAGTCTTCTACTCTTATGATTAGATGACGAAGTAAATTTTCATTAATTCTAGCAACACGATTAAATTCTTGTTCAGCTTCATTTCCAGCTTCTACTAAATATAGAAAATAGTATCCTGTATTGAACTTTTTGATTTCATAAGCTAATTCTTTTTGACCTATTGCTTTTTCTTCTAAAACTTTTGCTTTAGCATCTGTTAAAACCTTTTTCATAGCTTCAGCTGTTTTTCTGATTTCAGCTTCTTCCATATCAGGTCTTACAATAAACATAATTTCATATTTATTCATTTTTTGCACCTCCTTTTGGACTTTTGACTCATTCAAAATGAGTAAGGAGTATTTTAATACTCGGATGTATTATATCAGAGGATAATACTTTTGTCTAGTCTTTTAGAAGTATTTATTGATTTCAAAAACACTTTCTAAATGCTATGATTGATAATAACATGAGTCAATTAATTTTTTATATTTTTCTTCAGGATTAGAAAAGCCAAGATTATATAAAATATCATATGCATTTTCTTTACTCATTTGAAAAAAACAATCATCTCTTTTTAAAATTTCATTTATTAGATAATATTTTTTTAATTCTTCTTCAGGAAATGGTGTTGTTTGTTTTAAGATTTTAATTTTATTACAGATTATCTCTTTTAATTCATTCATTTTTTCCCTCCTCTTGAAGATATCTTATAGTTATCTGCATTTAATTCAATATCATCATTTAAAGCTTGAAGATTATATGCTTCATCTTCTGAAACTTCACAAAGACCATCTTTTTTCGTGTATAAAAAATTTATTCCATTTATGCATGGATGAAAATCACAATACCTAATTTGTTTTGTTTCAGGTGGACAATAATTAATAAGCAACCCTAGATAAATATTTTCGTCTTTCTTTACTTTAATATAATCATTTGTAATTCTTGCTTGGTCTTCTGATGATAAAAATATTTTTATTAAATTATTTAAATACATTATATTACTAATTGTATCTAATTCAGAATCTTTTAATAATATTTTTATTTCGGAGAAAAGTGAATTTATGCTAGGTTGATTTTCTCTTTTATATTTTTTATAAGTCGAATTTGTATTTAGTATTTCAAGTAATTTTGTAATTTGATGAGAAAATGTTGGTTTTTCTATTTTTACAAGTAAATCTTTTGATATTTTTGCATCGGTTATTTTTTTAGCAATTATTTGATTATCCTCATCTTTTTCATAGATTAAAAAATTATTTGGAACTATTCCTAGTTTACTTCTAGTTATATCTGAAAATTCAAAACCATTTGTCAAGTCTTTGGAATTTTCTGTAGCATCTGCATATACTATATATCCATCTGCTTTAAAAAATACTCTACTATGCATACCACCTTTATTTATAACGGCAGGAAAATTTTTACTCTCTAAAAAAAGGGCAAATAAAGATGCCCAAATAGTGCAAATTATCGATGAATCTTCTTCAGTAATATTATTTACTTTTTTATTTTTTAAAAAATCAAAGTCTGTTTTAAATGCTAAAAAATATTCGTCATATGAAACTTTTTTGTTAAGTGATGTATAAATTTCATAGGCTAATGCTATACCTGTTAATGATTCATCAACATCATCCATTACATAATTATAAAATTCGGGATTAATACTTTCTTTTTCGTTAACTTTAGTACCATATTTTGATAAATCATCATCTTGTTGATATGTTCTTAATTCTTGCATAAATTACCTCACTTTAAACATTAAATCTAAAATGACAAATATCTCCATCTTGCATTAAATATTCTTTTCCCTCTAGACGTGCACGTCCTGATTCTTTTACTTTTAATTCACTACCACATTCAATTAAATCATTATAAGATATTACTTCTGCTCTTATAAAACCTTTTTCAAAGTCAGTATGAATTATTCCTGCACATTGTTTAGCATTCATGCCTTTTTTAAATGTCCAAGCTCTAACTTCATCTTTTCCTACAGTAAAATATGTTGCTAGTCCTAGGATATCATAAGTTGCTGTTATAAGTTTATCTAAGCCTGAGCCATCTAATCCTAGTCCTTCTAGCATTTCTTCTTTATCTGCTTTATCTAGTTCACTTAATTCTTCTTCTACTTTTGCACATAAACTAACTACACGAGCATTTTCTAATTTGGCATAATCTTTTACTTTTTTTACATATTCATTGTCTATATTTCCTAATTCACTTTCTTTGACATTAGCTAAATATATAATTGGTTTTAGTGTTAAAAAACTATATGATTTAATAATCTTTTTTTCTTCATCTGTTAAAGATATTTGTCTAATAGGTTTATTTTCTAATAAAGCATTCTTACATTTTTCTAATGTTTCTACTTCTAAGATATCATCTTTATTTTTACTTGTTCTTGCTTTTTTAGCAACTTTTTCTAAGCGATTATTTATTATGTCTAAATCGGAAATGGCTAATTCTAGATTTATTGTTTCTATATCTCTGATTGGATCAATATTACCTTCCACATGAATAATTTTTCCATCATCAAAACATCTAACTACTTCTACAATAGCATCTACTTCTCTAATATGAGATAAAAATTTATTTCCTAAACCTTCTCCTTTGGATGCTCCTTTTACTAAGCCTGCTATATCTGTAAATTCATAAGCGGTTGGAATAAATTTATTAGGTTCATACATATTCTTTAATTTATCCATTCTCTCATCTGGAACTGTTACAACTCCAACATTTGGTTCAATTGTTGCAAAAGGATAATTCTCTGCTAAAATTTTTTGATTAGTAATTGCATTAAATAAAGTTGATTTTCCAACATTTGGTAAACCTACTATTCCTGCTGTTAAACTCATAATATTACCTCTTTTCTTTGTCAATTATATCATATTTTTCTATATTTTCTCTAGTTTAATTACTGAAGATATATTCTAGTCCCATTATAAAATATGGAACAATATATATTTTTTAATTATTTATATAATGAATTTTTATTTCTATATTTCCTTTTCCATCAAAATATTCTAATTCATAATCATATTTTTTTCTATAGCAATCTATTTCTTTTTCATATATTTGTTGTAAGTTCTCTTTTCTGCCTTTAAAGGTTTCCCATTCTTCAAGATTAGGTAAATTAATTTCAATATAACTAATGTCAAAATTTGCTTTAGAAAAATCAATAGATTTTATTTTGTTTAATATATCTTCATCATCTATAACACCTAAAGCATAATCAAAATATAAGTAATCTTCTGACCAATTCATACCTAATCCAATTAGTTTTTTTGAATCAATATTGGAACTAAATAAATCCCAATATTGGCCTAATAAATTTTCTTGTTCCCAATTAAGACATCTAACTTTAATTTTATATCCTTTATATATCATATTTTGCCTCCTACTCTGCTTTTATTATATCACTTGTAAAATAATAAATTATCTGAAAAGTTTAGATTTTTTTATAAAATATTAAAAAATTTTATTTAATGCAAAGTTTTTTTTAATTATCTTTTTTTTATTAACAATACATAATATCTATATTGTTAATTGACAGACTATATTTTTTAATGACAATTGCATATTTATTTTTTTAAATTAATTGTTAAATTAACTTTATAAGAAATAGATTTTTAAACTTAAAGATATTATTATTCATATAAAACATGATATTTGCATATAAAAAACACCATATGGTGTATGGTGTTAAAGGGTTGGATATACTCCTGGTCCTATTGGTAAGCCTATTATGTACCAACCTATTATTAATAAAATCCATGTTACTGAAATTAATAAAAAATATGGAGTTATTAATTTTAAAGATTTTCTTATTGTATATGGTTTTTCTTTATGTAAATTATAAATATTTAGATAACCAATATATATTACAAAAGAAGCTAAAAGTGGAGTATATCCTTTTGTCATTGAATCTGCAACACGTATTACAAGTTGAGCAAATTGTGGAGATATATTAGCTTGCATAAACATTGGTACAACCACTGGTGAAAATATAATCCATTTACTCGTTGTGGATGTTAATAAAAGATTTGATAAAGCAATTAAAATAACTGTTACTATAATTAATGGTAATCCACTAAATGAAAGATGTTCTAATAATGAAGCTAACCATGCTGTTACTATATATCCTATATTACTTTTTCTAAATACAGCTATAAATTGAGATGCTACAAATATTAAAATTAATATGCTTCCACGTTCATTAAACTTTTTACTAGCATTTTCTATAATATCTTTATCATTTTTTATTGATTTACTACCTATTCCGTATGCTATACCTGCTAAAATGAATAATAATGAAACTAAATAAGTAAATCCATCTTGAAAATATGAATTTTCTCCAAATAATTGATTTACATAAGCATTTTCTTTCATATCTAATAACATTCCAGAATAAGGGAGATTTGGTATTAAAGAGTAGACAAATATAAAAATAATTAAAATTGTGATTATTAATGCAATTCTCAAACCTCTTTTTTCATATTTATCTTTTTCTAATTGCATTTGTTCTTGTTCTTCTAAATTTAATATTTGAAATTGCTCTGTCTTAGCAAGTTCGTCTTCTTTTTTATATTTTCCTAATTTAGGTGAAACTATTTTTTCGATAATAATTGTTCCTACTATTGATAAAATAATTGTTGCTACTATTATAAAAATTAAATTTGATATTAAAGCAATATGGGAATTTTCATCTATTAAAGAAGCTGCTACTTTTGTATAGTCCATTAGAGACACTTCCATAGATCCTACAAAAATTGAAACTCCATAACCAAATGAAACACCGCAAAATGCTGTTATGATACCAAGAATTGGATTTCTATTACTAATAAAATAGATTAAGGCGGCTAAAGGAATTAAAATTGCATAACCTACCTCATTTATAAGAGAAGATATTATTGAAATAAAAATTAATAAGAATGTTAAAGTAAATTTTGGGAATTTACTGATATGTCTTTTAGTTAGTGTTTCAATAAATCCTGTTCCCTCTGCTACTGAAAGTCCTATTAATGATATTAATAGCATTCCTAATGGTCCAAAACTTAGAAAATTTCTAGTAGCATTGCTTATTATAAATTTTAAGCCATCAAATGAAAGTAAATTTTCAACTGCAACAAGAGTTGGTTCTAGTTCTTTTGTACTTGTATTAATAGTGTTATAAGTAGCTTGAATTTCAAATTTAGATAAAATACTACTAGCTATAAGTGTTAATAAAGTAAGAAATAAAAATATAGTAATTGGATGAAAGTAAAATTTTTTTAATTTTATTTTTTTATAATCATTCATAGATATACCTCTCTATTCTTTTATTTTTTTCAATTTCTTGTTAAATTCTATTCTTGGGATAAGTACTGTTCTTCCACATTTTAAACACTTAATTTTTATATCTGCACCTAATCTCACTATTTCCCATTCATTTGTTCCGCATGGATGTTGTTTTTTCATGACAACTATAGAACCAAGTTTATAATTTTTACTTTCCATTATGCACCTCTATTTGTTGATATGGTATTTTTATTTTTGCTTTATCCAATGCTTTTTTTATTTCTTTTTTTAAATATCTTTCTACTGCTATTTGTTTCATAGACTCTGTTTCAACTATAATTCTATAAATTACTGAGGAATCAGATAATTCGTTGACTCCTAATAATTCTAAGTTATTAGTTGCATATGGAATTTTACCATTAAGCTCATTAAATAGTTCATTAAATACTTTTTCTATTTTTTCTTCTGAACATTCGTAAGCTACAGCAACATCTACAACTGCTAATGAATTATTATTACTATAATTGATTAAGTTATCCATATAATGATTAGATATTATTTTTATGGCACCTTTAAAATTCTTAATTCGAGTTGTTTTTAATCCTATTGAAACTACTTCTCCCATGAAACCATCTACTTCGATTGTGTCTCCAACTTCATAAAAATTTTCTGTTATAATTGTAAAGCCTGCTATTAAATCTTTGGCTAAATCTTGAAATGCTAATCCAATTAGTGCTGTTCCTATTCCAAGTCCTGCTAAAATTGATTTTACATTGATACCAAATTCCGATAAAATGGCTAATACAATTAAAGTTGATAATGTGTATTTTATAACATTTATTATTAAAATTTTTAAAGTATTTATCTTTTGTTTTTGATAATTTTTTAAATATTTTTCACTTTTTAAAGCTTTAGTAATAATTCTTTTTAGTAGTTTAAATAAAACAATTCCAACAAAAATGTATACAAATGATAAAATTATAGATTTAATTTTTAAAGAAATTCCAAATAAAGTTAACATATTATCTTTCG
This sequence comes from uncultured Mollicutes bacterium, assembly GCA_947652375.1. Classification (GTDB taxonomy): domain Bacteria; phylum Bacillota_I; class Bacilli_A; order RF39; family UBA660; genus UBA3789. The sequence continues at coordinate 176,570 of CANTCS010000001.1, forward strand.
ACCTCAATATTTAAAATTTCTAGAATTCTATTTAAATCATTTCCATTGACAAAACTAATTTCAATTTTATTCTTTTTGATAAGAACTTTTGTACCTAATTTATCGCTTAGTTCATTTTGTAAATAATTATATTCACTATAATTATTTTCTCGATGATGTTGTGGATTTGCTTTAACAATTGTTGGAGCTTTAGTTAAATCTTCTAATTCTCTAACACTAATTCCCTCATTTAAAACTTTATTAACTAATTCTTGTTGCTGATTACTATTTTCTAATTTGCTTAAAACTCGTGCATGTCCCATTGAAATATTTTTTTTACTAATTTCATTTTGAATATTAAGAGGTAATGTTAACAAACCTAACATATTAGTAATATGACTTCGGCTTTTTCCTAATCTTTTTGCTAATTGGTCTTGAGTTATGGAAAGTGTATCTAATAATTTTCTATATGCAGTAGCTTCTTCTATTGATGTTAAGTTTTCTCTTTGAAGATTTTCAAGTAAGGCTATTTCCATCATTTGTGTATCATTAAAATCTCTAATTATTGCAGGAATTTCTGTTTTTCCTGCCATAAGAGATGCTTTTACTCTTCGCTCACCAGCTATAATTTCGTAACCTTTTATAGATTTTTTTACTATTATTGGTTGAAATACTCCATGTTCTTTTATTGAATTTGCTAATTCTTCTAAAGCTGTTTCATCAAATATCTTTCTTGGCTGATAAGGGTTACTTCTTAGTTCATTTAAAGATATCATAGTTATTTCATCTTTTGATGAATCTTTAACTATTTTTTCTTCTACTGCACTATAATCTAAAACTTCACTATTAAATAATTCTTCTAAGCCTCTTCCTAAAGCTCTTCTTTTTGGAATTCCACTTTCATTTATATTATTTGTTTCCATTTCTTTCAATCACTTCCTTTGCTAGATTAATGTAGGCTTCTGAACCTCTACTTTTAGGATCATATGCTATAATTGGTTCTCCGTGTGATGGAGCTTCTGTTAATCTCACTAATCTAGGAATTATTGTATTGTAGACTTTTTCTTTAAAAAATTTCCTGATATCATCTACTACTTCAAATCCTAAGTTTGTCCTTGAGTCCAACATTGTTAAAAGAACTCCTTCAATATCTAAAGTTGGATTTAAACTTTTTTGAGCTAACATAATTGTTTTTAATAATTGTGTAATTCCTTCTAATGCAAAAAATTCACATTGTACTGGAATAATGACAGAATTTGAGGCAGTTAATGCATTTGTTGTTATTAATCCAAGTGATGGAGGGCAATCAATTATTACATAATCAAAACTATCTTTTATATCTATTAAACTATTTTTTAATTGTTCACCTTTTTTAAAACCATTTTCTATACGACTTTTTTCTAATAATTCTGTATCTAATCCTGCTAAATTAATTGTTGCTGGTAGAACATATAATTTTTTATATTTAGTTTTAATCATAGCTTCAGTTACTTTACATTCTCCTATTAAAACATCATATATACTTTTATCTATTTCCCCTTTGTTTATTCCTACACCAGTAGTTGTATTTCCTTGAGGATCTAAGTCTATTAATAATACTTTTTTACCTAATACTGCTAATGATGCAGAAAGATTGATACTAGTGGTAGTCTTTCCTACACCACCTTTTTGATTAACTAACGATATAACCTTTCCCATCTAATCACCCATTTTCCATTTTTCTAATATATTGTATCAAATAAAAAATATTTTTTAAATGCTTTTATGAAAAAAAGTAGACTTTTATAAGAAATATAATTTTTATAACTATAAATTCTTAATAATCTACTTTAATTATTATCTTTATCTAATTTTATAATTATTTGATATGATTTTTCAAAATTCATTTCATCTGTATTAACTGTAATTCCATGTTGTTCTAAATCTTCAACTAAATTTCTTATTTTTTCTGTTGCCTCTTCTATACTATAATTTTCTTTTGTATAAGTATTAATTGATTCATTAAAATTAGAAATTTCAGGGATATTTATTGATGATAAATCAGGTGTTTTAAAATAGTCTTCTTGATTATTTTCTAGTGGATCTGTTTTTACAATTTTTTCTGCTGGTGTTATAAAATTATCACTCATTTTATTATTAATTGATCCATTTATATTTAAAAGACTATCTAGATCTCCTCCTATTGCTGAAGTATTAATATCTTCAGAGTTGTTTTTTATACTATTTATATCTACTGTTGAAATAGCTGGAGGGATATCAAAAGAATTACCATCATCTTCATCCTCATCTTCTTCGATTTCTCCATAGTTTATGAATTTATTAATAGGAGCTTCCTCTCCAACAGGAGGTGCAATTGTTACTTTGCCATAATTAGATTTATCTTCAGGTAAATCAGCAGTTGGAATTAATGGATTATCATTAACATATGCATTAGATAATTCACTTATATCTTTAGGTGGAAGAGGAATATAATTGTTATTCATATCATCTGATTCTTCTTTATTATAGATATTTTTTATTTCTTCTTCTAATAATCGTACACTCATTTTATTTTCTATTACTTTTTTTAACATTTCTTTTTGATTTTTTGCATCTGGGATGTTTAATAAAGTCCTTGCATGTCTTTCTGAGATTTGTTCTTTTAATAAAGCATCTTGAATTTCATCTGGTAATGTTAATAATCTTATTTTATTTGCTACTGCCGATTGACTTTTTCCCATTGTTTTAGCTAGGTCTTGTTGAGTCATCTCATCAAGTTCAATTATTTTTTGGTAAGTTCTTGCTTCTTCTATGGGATTTAAATTTTTTCTTTGTAAGTTTTCTAATAAAGCGACTTTTGAACTTTCTTTATCATCTAAATCTCTTATAATAGCGGGTATTTTTGTCATTCCTGCTAAGGCTGAGGCTTTATATCTTCTTTCTCCTGCAATAATTTCATATTTACCATTAACATTTCTTACAATTATTGGTTGAATAACACCATGTTCTTTTATTGAAACTGCTAATTCTTTTAGTGCTTTCTCGTCAAATATTTCTCGTGGTTGAAATCTATTTGGAATTATATCATCTAAATATAGTTGAACAACTTCATCTTTTATGTCTTGATACATAATATTCCCTCGCTTTATTCTTTTTTATTTTCCCTATATTATCATTATAGTTTATTTTTATGAAGATTTCAACTACTATTTTTTTTAATGTGTGAAATAGAAAATTAAATTACAGTTTTAATAATTTAAAATAGAATTTAGTCTTGCACATAATTCCAGTTAAATATTTGTAAGACTTAATTCATTTTTTGGAAATTTGGAGGATTAAAAGTTGTTTTTTTAATAAAATTTGAAAAAGAAAAAATCTCTTTGAAAAAAAGAAAATTGTAAAAAAAGAATCTACTTTTAAAAATTTCTATGTATAGGTGAATTTATGCTTTAATATGTTAACTTAAGAGCTTTTGTTTTAATATCGTTTTTTATTAATTATTTAAATTAACTATTTTTTTAATCATTTTTTTATTAATTTTTTAGATTTATCATTTTTTAGAAGTAAAGCTAAATGATTTAATAAAGCAACTAAGAAAAATAATTCGTAGTTCTTAGTATATTTTATATAATCTTTTTTAACAAAGTCTTTATAACGTCTATTAATATAGTTTATATTTCTTTGGTAATTAATTTTTTTCTTTTCTTGATAACTTTCGTAAATTGTTTCTTCTGGAGTTATAAAAAGGCTATTTAAAATTTCTTCTTCTAATCTTTTTTCTCCTTCAAAATAATTTTCATTAAAACTTTTTAACTCTTCTAAAAATGTTATATTATATATTAAAGATAAATCGTTATCTAAATTTGTTAAATCAATAATATTAGTTGTATTATTATCTTCGAATGTACACCAAGCATGGCTTTCATTATTATATGAACCTGTAATATATTCTATATCAATATTAGCATATAAACAGATAGCTTTAAAAAGGCCTGAAAAATTACAACAAATTCCATAATTATCTTTAGATTCTAGTATAGATTTTAAAATATTAGTATTATAATTAATAACTTTTTTATTTGATATTATATTAAAAATAGCATTTTTATCTTTTGATTTTTCTGACTTTTCTTCATTTAATAATGAAAATATTTCTGGATCATAATCTATTTTTTTCATTACATAATAAGCTATTTTAATAATTTTTTGTTCTTCTGTTTCTTGTTTAAAATTAAAAGACTTTACAATTTCTTTAATTTTTTTTAATATCATTTTTAAACTAATAAGTTCATCTTTAGAAAACATATTTACTTTAATTCTTGCTTTTATCGCATTGGGTAACTGTTCATATAAATAATAAAAATTTACTTGTTCTAAATCTGTAGAATTATCCTTTGTCTCTAATGTTATTTCTTTATCTTCTTTTATCCATTCTATATTATTACTATTTAATTGTAAGTTTTTAAAATTAATAATTAAAGTGATTCTTTTTAAATGAGCAAGATTATTTATTAAATTCTTAGCTTCATTTGTTAAATATTGATAATTTTTTATTTCTATTTCTTCTATATTTGGTAAATATAAAAAATCATTTAAATCAGATTTTAATCCATCAAATACAACTTTTTTTACTAATTGTAAATTCTCTCTATTAATTGATAAATCTATTTTATCTACTTCTGAATCGACTATAGTATCTTTTAATGGATTTTCTAAATTTATTTCTTTCATTTCTGGAAAATCTTTATTAAGCTCGTAAATTGAATTATAAGTTGGTTCTGATATTTTTAGAGGATTTTTATTTTTATTTGGAATTATTGCGTTTGATAAAGAAGTTACTAGTAATGTTCCTAAAAGTGTTTTATAAGCTTTTCTTTTTATTAAAATAAAATTTAAATTAGATTCTTTAGTCATTTCTTCTTCCCCCTCGTATACGTAAATTAATACTTTACTGTTTTATCAATTAAATGTCAATATAAAAAGAAAAAAATTAAATTTTCATTACTAATAGACTTCTTTTACTATCTTCTATTGGTAATAAAAATTCATTAATTTCTATTATCTTATATTTTTTTTCTATTTTTTCTTTTACTTCTTCTGTTAATTCTTTTGATATGTCACCTTTCATCGCAATAAATAAACCATTTTTGTCTACTAAATGCATTGTATAATTAACTAATTTTTCAATATTAGCAACTGCACGTGATGTTACTAAATCAAATTTTTCGTGATAATCTTCTCCTCTTATATGAATTGCTTTTATATTATCTAATTTTAATTCTTTTATTATTTCGTTTAAATAATTCACTCTTTTTTGCAATGAATCAATAAGGGTTATTTTTAAATTAGGATATAATATTTTTAAAACAATTCCTGGAAAACCTGCTCCTGTTCCTACATCACATAAAGTATTTATATTATTTAAATTTACAACTTTAGTTAAAGTAAGACTGTCATAGAAGTGTTTTAGGTATACATCTTCTTTTTTAGTAATTCTTGTTAAATTAATTAAATCATTCCATTTTATAAGTAAATCATAGAATAATTCTAATTTATTCAATTGTTCTTCTGTTATTTTTATGTTTAATTTGTTTAATTCTTGTATAAATATTTCTTTATTCATCTTTTCCATATTCCTTTTTTAAATAAACTGATAATATTGAAATGTCTGATGGATTTACTCCACTAATTCTAATTGCTTGAGCAATTGTTTTTGGTCTTACTTCTTTTAGTTTTTGTCTTGCTTCTGATGCAATATTCTTTATTTTATCGTAATCAATATTTTCTGGAATTTGCTTCTTTTCTAATTTTAACATTTTTTCTGCTTCTTTAAATGATTTTTTAATATAACCTTCATATTTTAGATTAATACTTACTTGTTCTTTTATTTCTTCTTTAAATGGAATTTCAATAAATTTTTCTAAAAAGCTAATCTTAATTTCAGGTCTTTTTAATAGTTGCTCTAGGCTTAATGTCGTTGTTGGTACTTCAATATTTTCTTTTTTAAAAACTTCTTCTACTTCTTTAGTTATTTTTAGTTTATTTTCTTGCATAAATACAAGTAAATCATTAATTTTTTGTTTTTTTGTATTTAGTTTATTTAGCTTTTCATCATCTATTAAGCCAACTTGATAACCATATTCTCTTAATCTTAAATCTGCATTATCACTTCTTAATAATAGTCTAAATTCTGCACGTGATGTTAATAATCTATAAGGATCTCTAATTCCTTTTGTGATTAAATCGTCTATTAAAACTCCAATATATGCTTCATTTCTTTTTAATATTAGTGGATCTTTTTCTTCTATTTTTAAACTAGCATTAATTCCAGCTATCAAACCTTGACATGCTGCTTCTTCATATCCACTTGTTCCATTAATTTGACCAGCTGTATATAAATTTTTAATTATTTTAGTTTCTAGACTAGCTGTTAATTGAGTTGGATAAATTGCATCATATTCTATTGCATAACCATATTTTAAAATCTTGGCATGTTCTAAACCTGGTAAACTATGAACCATCTTTTCTTGAACTTCTTTTGGCATAGAAGTTGAAAAGCCTTGAAGATAAATATCATCATAATAACGACTTTCTGGTTCAATAAATAATTGATGTCTTTCTTTTGATGAAAATCTTACAACTTTATCTTCGATTGATGGGCAATATCTTGGACCAATTCCTTCAATATCATCTAATGCACCATACATACTTGATTTATTTAAATTATCTCTTATTATTTTATGAGTTTCTTCAGTAGTATAAGTTAAATAACATGGTTCTTGTTCATCTAATTTATAAGATGGCTCTAAATCAAAGCTAAAAGTTAGATATCTTTCTTCATCGCCTGGTTCTTTTTTTGTCTTACTGAAATCTATTGTTTTTTTATCCAGACGTTGTGGTGTTCCAGTTTTTAGACGTATTATTTTAAAACCATATTCTTTTAATTTATCACTTAAATAATTTGATGGTTTCTCACCATGAGGTCCTTGTCTAGTTCTTGTATCTCCTACTAAAATATCGGCTTTTAGATAAGTTCCTGTTGTTAAAATAACAATTTTTGAGAGTATTTTTTCTCCATTATCTAAGACAATTCCTTTAACTTCATTATTTTCTATTACTAAATCTTCAACCATTCCTTCTTGTATTGTTAAAAATTCTTGTTCATTTAAAGTTTTAAGCATCTCTTTCGGATAAGTTACTTTATCTCCTTGAGCACGAAGTGATTGAACAGCTGGACCTTTGGCACTATTTAACATCTTTATTTGAAGATGAGTTTTATCGGCAATTTTTCCCATTATACCACCTAAGGCATCTATTTCTCTAACAACAATTCCTTTGGCACTTCCTCCTATATGTGGATTACATGGCATATCAGCAATATTTTTTAAATTACTGGTAATTAAAAGTGTCTTATGATGCTTTTTAGCACTTGCATAAGCAGCTTCACATCCAGCATGACCTCCTCCAACAACAATTATTTCATACATTCTATCACCTTCTATTATTTTCCTAAACAAAACCTTGAAAACATTTCATCTAATAATTCTTCTTCATATGATGTACCATTAATAAGTCCTAGTTCTTCCCAAATGTTTTTAATATCTAATTCAAGCATATCAATTGGTCTTTTTTCTTTTAAACCTTTTTCTACTTCTTCGATACTCTTTAAGCATCTTTTTAAAATACTTATACTTCTTGAATTACTTAAATAAGTTGGATCTTTTGTTTCTAATTCATTAATATTAAATAATTCAATTATTTTTTCTTTTAAACTATCTATTCCTTGATGTTTTAAAACACTTAAATTTATAATTTGTTTTTCATATTTTTTTAACAAATTTTTATCTAATTTTGTTTCTAAATCATTTTTATTAATAATTATAATATATTTTTTATTGTTTAATTTATCGAGAAGCATTTCAATATCTTTAGTTAGTTCTTCATTATTATTTAACATAAAAAGTATTAAATCTGCCTCTTCCATTATTTTTAAACTTTTTTCTACTCCAAGAGCTTCTATTTTATCATCTGTTTCTCTAATTCCTGCTGTATCGATTATATTTAAAATTACGCCATTTATTTTTATTTGACCTTCTACTATATCTCTTGTTGTACCTGCTATATCTGTAACTATTGCTTTTTCTTCTTCTATTAAAGCATTTAATAGTGAACTTTTTCCGACATTTGGTCGACCTATGATTGAAGTTTTGATACCTTCTTTTATTATTTTTCCATTATTTGATTCTTTAATTATTTTAATTATTTGTTCTTTCAAATTTGTAATTTTTGGTATAAGAATTTCAGTCGTTAGAATATCTACATCATCATATTCAGGATAATCTATATTGACATTTATATTTGATATTATTTGTACCATATCATCTCGTAGATCATTTATTAAATTTGATACTTTACCACTTATTTGATTAATAGCCATTTTTCTTTGAACTTCTGTTTTTGCATCTATCATATCCATAACTGCTTCTGCTTCAAGGATATCTATTCTACCATTTAAAAAGGCTCTTTTTGTAAATTCGCCTGGTTCTGCTAGACGGCAACCATTTTCTAATAATAATTCTAAGACTTTATTAGTTGGAGCTATTCCTCCATGAGTATTTATTTCTACTATATCTTCTGTTGTAAAGGTTTTTGGAGATTTCATAATTGATACTAATACTTCATCTACTATGTTTTCTTGTTCATCTATAATATGCCCATAATTAATAGTGTGACTTGATACTTTTGTTAAATCTTTGCCTTTAAAAATTTTATTAACTATTTCAATAGATTCTTCTCCACTTATTCTAATTATAGCGATTGCTCCTATTCCACTACTTGTTGCGATTGCACATATTGTATCATTCATAATTTACCTCCTTTTATTCATAATAAATCACTTTATTTTGCAGTTCTTATTATATAAATTTTGTATTTGTGTTAAATTAGCTTTTATTTTGTATTTTTTATTATATCAATTTTTTTAAGGTAAAAAAAGAAGTGCTCTTATCTTTTTAAAATTTTACGACAATTGATAAAAAGTACTTACTTTTTTATATATTCTTTTGGATTTATATCTTTTTCTTGAGTATTAATTTTTGTATTTAAAATTTTTTTAGCAGTCTCTCCAAAAAAAGCATCTTTTTCTCTTTGACTTAATTTCTCCATATCAATTAATTCTAAATATTTAATATTTCTAGATAATACTAAAAACATAATTGGCTTACCTAGTTTATCTTTTTTATCAATTATATAAGGTGAAACATTAAATCTTAAAAGTCTACTGTACAAATAATTTGCTTTCTTGTTGCGTAATCCTTTTATTAATTCTCTAAATTCTGCATCTTCTAGTAGTTTTATTAATGAAGGATTTTTTAAGACTTTTATATTATATGGATTATTTTCTACTAAATCATCATGGTAGCTTTTTAAATCTCTCATAACAAACTCAGCATTCTTTAAATAAAATAATAATTCTTCAACAGTTAATGATAATCCAGTATTAGGCAATTTGTCAGAATCTAAATATTTCAAAGTCAATGCACAATTAAAAAGGAAATTTAAACCATATTTTTTTTGATTAACAAAACTATTTTTAGAGAAAAAACTTCCATCTTTTCCAATTAGCAAAGAATTTACATATTCATTGTAATTATTATCAGTTATATCTTTTTTCATAAGCTCTCCTTTTTGACGACTTATTATATCATAAATTAATTTAAAAATAAAGAAAAAAGAAGAATTATTCTTCCTTTGGTTTAATAACTATATAGCGATTTGGATCTTCTCCTTCACTTTCTGTATAAACATATTTATTATTTGCTAAGGTATTATGAATAATTCTTCTTTCATAGGAATTCATGGAATCCATTTTTACTTCTATTTTTGTTGATGTTACTTCTTTTGCTAATTTTTTTGCTAAAATTTCTAATGATTTTTCTCTTTTTTCTTTGTATTCATTAACATCTAATGTGAATTTATAATTCTGTCCTAATTCTTTATTTAAATGTTGACTTACAATTATAGATAATGCTTTTAAATTTTTTCCGTTTTTACCGATTAATAAAGCATCATTATCTGAGAATAATATATATTTTGGATTTTCTTCTTTATTTTTTATTTCAATATTTACTTTTAAACCCATCTCTTTTAATAAATTTATTAAAAATTCTTTTATATATTTAATTATTTGTCTTTTTTCAATAACTTCAATTTCTATTTTTTTACTTTTGAATAATCCACTTTTTGTTGTTTCTATTTCTTTTATTATTAAGTTTTCTTCTAACTCTTGTAGTTCTTCTTTTGCTTTTTGAATAGCTTCTTCTTTTGTTTTTCCTATATAATTATGCTTTTCCATTTAGATCCTTACTCCTTTTAACTAAGATATTTTGAACAATTGTAAATAAATTAGATGTTACCCAATAAATACCTAAGCCTGTTGGCATAAATATTGCTGTTATTACTATCATTACAGACATCATCATTGGCATCATTTTCATTGAAGGATCTTCCATATTACCAGTTGAATTCATTTTAAATGAGAAAAATGTTGTTATAGCAATAATAATCATTATAATCGCATATGAATAGAATGTTCCTGTTGTAATTCCTATAGCAGGTGTTGTTCCTAGTTGTAATCCTAAAAATTTATCTTCAAATATTACAGGTGTTCTTTGAACTGCTTCAAAAAATGCTATAAAAATTGGTAATTGTATAAATGAGAATAAACAACCTGATAATGGATTAATTTTATATTTTTGATAAACTGCCATCATTTCTTGATTTTGTTTAATCATAGATTCTTGATCTTGTTTGTTTGCATATTTTTTTTGTATTCTATTTAATTCTGGTTGAGCTTTTTTGATTAATTCAGACTGCATTGCAGTTTTTTTAGTTATGGGGAATGCTATTAATCTTATTATTAAACTTATTATAATAACTGATATTCCATAATTACCTACAAATTTTCCTAACACTAATAAGAAAAATGCTAAGGGTTTAACAAAAAAACTTGTCCATAAACCTTCATATTTTCCTGATGTTATTTTGAAATTGTCACATTCTGGTAACTTTTCTATTTTTACTTTGTTTTCTTTATAAAGTTTAGCTGTTTTTTCATTTGTTGGCTTACATATTATATTTTCTGTTAAAGTTTGTCCTGTTTTTTCATTTTTTATCGGTTTTTTATCACTATCAGTTAAAGTTTTTGTACAGCCTGTTGTTAAAATAAATAATGATAAAAGTATTATTATTTTATTTGTTAATGTTTTTTTATTTCGTTTCATTATAATTCCTTTCTATTATTTTAATGAATCATTAAATCATTAAAATCTTTTTCTAATTCTGCAAAGGATTTTCCTACTGCAGTCTTTCTTAATATTATAATATAATCTTCACTATTAATATAGACTTTTTTATAATTATCTACAATAACTCTTATTTTTCTTTTATATTTATTTCTAAAAACTGCATTACCTAATTTTTTACTAACTGATATTCCAAATCGATCAAAGAGCAAATTATTTTTTTTTAAATATATTACAAAACTTTTATTTTTTTTACATTTTCCTGTTTTTATGATGTCTTGAAAATCTCTTGTGCTTTTAACTATAAATTTTTTTTTCATAACATCCCCTATTCCTTTGTATAAGTAAAAAACCACTGTTTGGCAGCGGTATTTATTTGCAAAGTCTTTTACGTCCTTTGCGACGACGACGATTTAAAATATTTGTTTTTTTACGTGCAAAAAATCCTAATTTCTTTGATTTTTTACGATTATTTGGTTGATATGTTCTTTTCATTCTTCCACCTCCAGACATAAATCTACATTATTATAATAATATAATTTCTATTTTGTCAATTAAAACTTAGTATTTCAAAAACAATTTTTAAAATTAGATTACTTGTTTAGACATTATTCGACATCTTTCCACATTTCCACATAATTGTTTAAAATTTTTTTTATTATGTTAAAAGAAAAATTGTGGAAAATGTGGAAAAGTTAAATTTTTGTTTATTTTTCTATAAAATAATTGTTGAAAAAACTGTGGAATTTTAGTGGAAAATAATTTTTAAAGAAAAATTGTTTTCTTTTTCCTCAATTTAATGTAGAATAAAACATATTTATTAATCTTGTGGGGAGATGGTGTATGATGAATGTTGATATTTTATGGTCTAATTTACTTAGTCAAATAAAAGAAGACCTAACTTCACTTTCATACACTACTTGGTTCTCTGACACAAAACTACATAAATTTGATAATGGAAAAGCTTATATTATAGTTCCTATGCCTATCCATAAAAAACATTTAATTGATAATTATTCTCAATTAATCGTTGATAAATTAAAGGAATTAACTGGATCGAATTATGAAATTGTTTTACTTTTAGAAGAAGAAATTGAATCTGAGTTAAAAAACAAAGTAACTAATAGTGAAATAAGCTTAAATGTTTCAAATGATACAAATAATGTTAATTCAAATTTAAATATAAAATATTTATTTGATAATTTTATTGTTGGGAATAGTAATAAGTTTGCTCATGCTGCAGCATTATCAGTTGCTGAAAATCCTGGAAATATGTATAATCCTTTATTTATATATGGAAATAGTGGTTTAGGAAAGACACATTTAATGCATGCAATTGGAAATTATATTGTTGAAAACTCAAATAAAAAAGTATTATATGTAACTAGTGAACAATTTAGGCAAGATTTTGTTAAGGCTAATCGAAAAGATGACAAAGGTACTAATTTTAATTATATAGATTTCTTTAAAAATAAGTATCGAAATATTGATGTTTTAATAATAGATGATATACAATTTTTAGGGGGAGCCAATCAATCTCAACAAGAATTTTTCCATACTTTTAATAATTTATATAATGATAGTAAACAAATTATTATATCTTCTGATAGATCTCCTGAGGATCTTAAGTTATTAGAAGATAGACTTCGAACAAGATTTTGTTGGGGTTTAACAGTCAATATTTTTCCTCCAGAATTTTCTCTGCGAACAGAAATATTAAAGAAAAAAATTATAGCTGGTAATTTTGAACAGGATATTCCTGATGAAGTAGTGGAGTACATTGCTTCTAATATTGGACCAGATGTTAGGCAACTAGAAGGATCCGTTACTAGACTTATTGCATATTCTGCTATAATGGGAGGAGAAACTATAAATCTTGACCTTGCTATTGAAGCTTTAAAAGACTTTATTAGTAAGGGAATAGGGGAGAAGAATGATGTTCACAGAATTCAGAAAATAGTATCAGAATACTTTCAAATTTCTGTTGAAGATATAAGGAGTAAAAAAAGAAGCTCTAATATTTCATTTCCTAGACAAATAGCAATGTATTTATGTAGAACAATGACTAGTGAATCTTTTCCTAAAATAGGAACAGAATTTGGGGGAAAAGATCATTCTACAGTAATGCATTCTGTTGAAAAAATAGAAAATGAAATTAAAGTTAATAAAGATTTAGCTAATATAATTGAAAAATTAAAGAAAGATATTGGAATTGTGTAAAATTTATAATTATCAATATCTTTTCCACAATAAATTTTATAGCTAAATCTAAAAAATAATAATAAAAGAAAGAGTTTTTAACTTTTTCCACAGTAATAATAAAAATAATATAAGAAAGAAGGAATAATATATGAAATTTACAATAAAGAAAGAATTATTACTTGAAGCTCTTAGTAAGGTATCTAAGGCAATATCGACAAAAAATTTAATACCTGTATTAGCAGGAGTTAAATTTGAATTAAAAAAGAAAAAATTAACATTAACAGCAAGTGATAACGATATTACGATTCAAACAACTATTGATTCAACTAATGAAGAAGATTTTAAAATTGAAAATGAGGGTAGTATTATAATACAAGGAAAATATATTTTGGATATTGTTAGAAAACTTCCTGAAAAGTATATTAATATAGAAGTTATAGATGAACTTAAAATATTAATTTATACTGAGAATAGTGAATTTAATTTAAATGGTATTAGTGAAAGTGAATATCCTAATGTTGGCTTAGAAGAAAGTAAGAAAAAAATTAATATTAAAGTTGGTACTTTAAAAAATATTGTTTTTCAAACTGCTTTTGCCTCTTCTAATGAAGAAAGTAAGCCTGTATTAACTGGTATTAATTTTAATATAGTAGGGGATATATTAGAATGTAATTCTACTGACTCATATCGTTTAGCTAGAAAAATTATTAAGTTAGATAATGTTAGTGAAGAAAATTATAATATTGTAATTCCAAGTCATAATTTACTTGAATTTACAAAAATTTTAGGAAATGATGAGGAAAATATAGAATTACATGTTTTTAATAATAAAATATTATTTAAATCAGGTAATTTAAAATTTGAATCTAGATTGATTAATGGTACTTATCCAAATACTTCTAATTTATTACCAGATGAATCTTTATTGATTGTTAAAACAAATTTAAATGATTTTTATAATATGATTGATAGAGTAAGTATTTTAACTAGTGATAAAGAAAAAAATATTGTTACTTTAGAAACACAAGGTAATACTTTGGTTTTAAAAAGTAGTTCTGTTGAAATTGGTAGAGTTGAAGAGAAAATGTTAATTAATAAAAATAATGAAGAAAATATTAAAATATCTTTTAGTGCAAAATATATGATGGAGGCTTTAAAAAGTTTTTCCACAGAAAATGTGGAATTACATTTCGTTGGTGAAATAAAACCAATTTTGATAAAGTCTACTGAAGATGAGAGTTTAACTCAATTAGTTTTACCTATTAGAACTTATTAAAGAGATTTTTTCTCTTTTTTTGTTTGTTAAAGAAATTTTTGTGTATTATAAATATAGAAATAATGTTTTTAACTTATTTCGACTTTATTAGTTATAATTCGATTTAGTTTTATGATATTTTAACGAAGAAGCAAAAATTTGCTTTAAATAGGGGGAAATAATTATGAAATATGAAATAAGTAAGGGTACTTTAGCAGTAGTACCAAATGAATGTAGTAGCAGTTTAATTTATGAGGATGAAAGTAGATATGTCATTGACGAAAACCCTTTCAAAATTATGGATGATAGCTGTAAATATTTTGGAAGTACATATGAAGGTAGAAAAAATGGAGCTAGGGATATACTGGGAGCAGAATACAAAGTTCCAATAGTCATTGAAGATTCAGATAATTTAATTGTATTTCCAACTACTTCTCCATCTTCTGATGATTGTGCTTGGATTACTTTAAAAAGAGTAAAAAAACTAGAGAAAATTGATTCTTGTAATACAAAGATAATTTTTGATAATAATGTGGAAATTATTGTTCCATCTTCATTTAGGTCAATGGAAAATCAACTTTCAAGAGCATCGAGATTAGATTTAATTTTGAGAAATCATAAAAATAGTTAAAAATAACTATTTTTTTATGTTTTTAAGCTCATTTTGTGATATAATTGATGTGTATGTATAGGAATACTGAGATTAGGGGATAGGTGATTATATGAGTCTTTTTGATATCTTTAAATGAAAATTAATAAAATAAACCTACTTAGTTTTAGAAATTATTCTAAATTATCAGTTTCTTTGGGAAAAAACATGAATATTTTTGTGGGAGATAATGCTCAGGGAAAAACAAATATTTTAGAAGCCATTACTATATTAGCTTTAACTAAGTCTCATAGAATAGGTAATAATCCTAATATTATTATGTTTGGTCGCAATAAATGTAAAATAAACGGAGTTATAAAAAGCGATAAAATTATTTCTAATTTAGAAGTAGAAATTATTGATGATTTAAAAAAATTAAGAATAAATAAAACTGATATAAAAAAAGTATCTGATTATATATCACATTTAAATATAATAGTTTTTACTCCTGATGATTTAGAAATAATTAAAGGTTCACCTAATATACGAAGAAATCTTTTAAATATTCAGTTATCGCAATTAGATCATGATTATATAAAATATTATAATGAATATAATAAATTATTAAAAACAAGGAATGAATATTTAAAAATACTTTTTAATAATAGTATTGCTGATAATAATTATTTAGATATAATTACTGATAAATTAATAGAAAAGGCAATATTTATTTATCAAAAAAGAAAAAAGTATATTGATTTTATAAATATGAATATTAATGAATGTTTTCATGCTATTTCTAAGGAAAGAGGATTATATATCAAATATAATACTAATATTAATTTAGAAAACTTTGATTATGAAAGTATTCGAAAAAAGTTAAAACATTTTTATAAAAAAAATTATATGAAAGAACTTAATTATGGTATGACTATATATGGTCCTCATAGAGATGACTTTAATTTTGAATTTAATGATAAAGATTTAAAAATATTTGGTTCCCAGGGACAACAAAAGTTGGCAATTTTGTCTTTTAAATTATCTGAAATTCCAATATTTAAAGAATATTGTGGTACTGAACCAGTTTTATTACTTGATGATATTTTTAGTGAATTGGATATAAAAAAGAGAAATAAATTGTTAAAAATAATAAATTTGGATAATCTTCAATGTATTATTACAACAACTGATTTAAAAAATATTAATAAAAAATATATTGAAAATGCAACAATTTTCAATGTTAAAAATGGAAATATAGAAAGAAAGTAGGTATTTTTTATGAATGAAGAAAAAGTTGAAAGAGAATATGATTCATCTGCAATACAAGTTTTGGAAGGATTAGAGGCTGTTCGTAAAAGACCAGGTATGTATATAGGATCAACTAGTTCTAGAGGGTTACATCATTTGGTTTGGGAAATTGTAGATAATGCTATTGATGAAGCTTTAGCAGGTTATTGTTCTCATATTGAAGTAACTGTTTGTAAAGATAATAGTATTATTGTTAAAGATGATGGACGTGGTATACCAGTTGATGTTCATCCAAAAACGGGAAAAAGTACTGTGGAAACTGTTTATACAGTACTTCATGCTGGTGGAAAATTTGGAGGTGGAGGATATAAAGTATCTGGTGGTCTTCATGGTGTTGGTGCTAGTGTTGTTAATGCTTTAAGTGATTGGTTAGAAGTTAAAGTATATAAAAATGGAAATGTTTATTATCAACGTTATAGTCGTGGAGGTCATCCTGATGATGCTTTAAAAATAATTGATAAATGTAGTGAAGATAGAACAGGTACTACAGTACAATTTTTACCAGATGATGAAATTTTTACAGAAACAACAGTTTATGATTATGAAATTCTAAAAAATAGATTAAAAGAGTTAGCATTCTTAAATAAAGGTCTTAGAATAACTTTATATGATGAAAGAGAAGCTGATAAAAAGGATTCATTTTATTATGAAGGTGGATTAATTGAGTATGTTGCTATGCTTAATAAAAATAAAGGACCTATTCATGAAACTATAGTAGATGTTGAAGGTGAAGATAAAGATATTAAAGTTGAAGTAGCTCTTCAGTATAATGAAACTTATAATTCTAGTATTTATTCATTTGTAAATAATATTACAACTCCTGAGGGTGGTACTCATGAAGATGGAGTAAGACGTGCTCTTACACGTATTCTTAATAAATATGCTAGTAATCAAGGTATTTTAAAGGAAAAAGATGATCCTCTTACTGGAGATGATGTACGTGAAGGTGTAACTTTAATAGTTTCTATTAAACATCCTAATCCACAATTTGAGGGACAAACTAAAACAAAACTTGGTAATAGTGAAGTTAGAGCTATTGCGGATAAAATTTTTTCGGAAGCTTTTGAAAGATTTTTAATGGAAAATCCTGATCAGGCTAGAATTATTGTTGAAAAATCAATGACTGCTAGTAGGGCAAGAGTTGCAGCTAAAAAAGCTCGTGAACTTACTCGTCGTAAAGGTGATTTAGATGTTACTAATTTTTATGGAAAATTATCAGATTGTAAAAGTAAAGATGCAACTGTAAGTGAGATTTTCTTAGTCGAAGGAGATTCTGCTGGAGGTTCTGCTAAAAAGGGTAGAGACGGTATGACTCAAGCAATTTTACCTTTACGTGGAAAGATTTTAAATGTTGAAAAAGCTAGACTTGATAAGGCTTTGAGTAATGAAGAGATTCGTACTATTATTACGGCGTTTGGTACTGGAATAGGGGATGATTTTGATTTATCTAAATTAAGATATCATAAAATTATTATCATGACAGATGCTGATGTTGATGGTAGTCATATTCGTGTTTTATTACTTACTTTATTTTATAGATTTTTTAGACCTATTGTTGAGGCTGGTCATGTATATGCTGCTCAACCACCACTTTATAGAATAACACATGGTAAAACTAGAAAATATGTGTTAGATGATGATGAAAGAGACGCATATCTTGCAACTATTGGAAATGTAAAATATGAAATAGCTCGTATGAAGGGTCTAGGAGAGATGGATGCTGATGAATTAAATGAAACAACTATGGATATAAATACACGTGTTTTAAGAAAAATTACTGTTGATGATGCTATTGCTGCAGATGAAGTTTTTTCTAAGCTAATGGGTGAAGAAGTTGGCCCTCGTAGAGAGTTTATTGAAACTAATGCAACATATGCTAATTTGGATATTTAAGGAGGTTTATTAAATGGATAGATTAGAAAATAATAATATTGTAAAAGAAGTTCAGGATTCATTTTTGGATTATTCTATGAGTGTTATAACAGCTCGTGCAATTCCTGATTTAAGAGATGGTTTAAAGCCTGTTCATCGTAGAATTTTGTATTCTATGTATGAATCTGGTTATACTCCTGATAAGCCTCATAGAAAGAGTGCTAAAACTGTTGGTGAAGTTATGGGTAACTATCATCCACATGGTGATTCTTCTATATATGAAGCAATGGTTCGTATGGCACAAGATTTTTCTTATAGATATATGTTAATCGATGGTCATGGAAACTTTGGTAATATTGAGGGTGATGGAGCAGCCGCAATGCGTTATACTGAGTCTCGATTATCTAAGATTTCTCTTGAATTACTTAAAAATATTAACAAAAATACTGTTGATTTTACACCAAACTTTGATGAAAGTGAAAAAGAACCTGTTGTTTTACCTTCAAGATTTCCAAATATTCTTGTTAATGGTACAACTGGAATAGCTGTTGGTATGGCTACTAATATACCTCCTCATAATTTGAGTGAAGTTATTGATGGATGTGTTGCTTACATTGATAATCCTGATATTGAACTTGATGGATTAATGCAGCATATTAAAGGTCCCGATTTTCCTACTGGAGCTACTATTTTAGGTAATAGTGGTATTAGAAAGGCTTATGAAACGGGTAGAGGAAGCATTACTATTAGAAGTAAGGCTCAAATTGAAGAGAAGTCTGGTAAACAATATATAATAATTGATGAAGTACCTTATGGTGTTAATACTTTGGAACTTAAAAATAAGGTTGCTGAATTAGTTCATAATAAAACAATTGAAGGAATTGCTGATTATCATTCTGATTTAAAGAATGGTATTAAGATTACAATTACTTTAAAAAGAGATGCAAATGCGCAAGTAGTTTTAAATAAGTTATATAAACATACTTCATTACAAACTACTTATGGAATTATTTTCTTGATGCTAGATCAGGGTGTTCCTAAAACATTAGGTCTTAAGGATATTATTGTTAAATATATAGATTATCAAAAGGAAGTTATTATTCGTAGAACAAGGTTTGATTTAGAAGTTGCTGAAAAGCGTGTTCATATTTTAGAAGGTTTGAAGATTGCTCTTGATAATATAGATGCTGTTATAAAATTAATTAGAGGTTCTAAGAGTGATGAAGAAGCTAGAAATGGATTAATGAATGGATTTAAATTATCAGAAATTCAAGCTAATGCAATTTTAGAGATGAGATTACGTCGTTTAACAGGTTTAGAGCGCGAAAAAATAGAAAATGAACTAAATGACTTACTAAAGACAATTGCAGATTTAAAGGCTATTTTAGCTAGTGATGAGAAGATATTAGAAGTAATAAAAAATGAATTGCTAGAGATTAAACAAAAATTTGGTGATGAGAGACGTACTAATATAGATATGACTGCTATTGAATTTATCGAGGATGAGTCTTTAATTCCTGAGGAAGAAATAATTGTTAATTTAACAAAAAATGGTTATATAAAAAGATTAAGAACTGATACTTATAAAACTCAAAATCGTGGTGGAGTAGGTATTAAGGGAATGTCTACTAATGAAGAGGATTTTGTAGAACATCTAATTTCTATGAGTACTCATGATTATATTTTATTCTTCTCTAATTTAGGAAGAGTTTATAGAATGAAAGGTTATGAAATTCCAGAATTTTCTAGACAATCTAAAGGTTTACCTATTATTAATTTATTGGCATTAGATAAAAACGAAAACATTAGTTCGATAATCAGTATTAAAACTAATGATGATTCTACTAAATATTTAATGTTTGCAACCCGTAATGGTATTGTTAAACGTACTCCTATTGAAGAGTTTGATAATATTAGAAAAAGTGGTAAAATTGCTATTATTTTAAGAGAAAATGATGAATTAATAAGTGTTAAAAAGACTTGTGGAAAAAATGAAATTGTAATCGGAGCTAATAATGGGCGAATGGTTAGATTTGATGAAAATGAATTAAGATCTATGGGACGTAGTAGTTCTGGAGTTAAAGGTATTGATTTAGATGGAAGCTTTGTTGTTGGAGCTGAAGTTATAGAAGAGGGACATTTAGTTTTAATTGTTACAGAAAATGGTTATGGAAAACAAACTGTTATAGATGAATATCGTAAGACTCATAGAGGAAGTAAAGGTGTTAAAGCTTTAAATGTAACAGATAAAAATGGTACTATGGTTTCTTTAAAATGTTTATCTCCTGAGTCGCAATTAGATTTAATGATTATGACTAATAGTGGAATTTTAATTAAATTACCTTTAGAACAAGTTTCTACTTTAAAAAGAGCAACACAAGGTGTTAGACTAATTAATTTAAAAGGAGATCAAAAAGTTGCTACTGTAGCCCTTGTGGATAAAGAAATTGAACAATTTGAAGATGAGAATAAGGATATAGGAGAAAGTCCAAGTGAATAAAAAAAATACTAGAATTAATTCTAGTATTTTTTGATAGAGTTATACTTTAAATTATTAAAGTGATAAGAATATGTATACTGAAAGAAATATTAGTGGATATATTGTTAATAAAAAATATTTTGATAGAAAGATAAATTTTTAGAAAAGAATTTATTACTAAAAATTGTAATTTAATTATAAAAGTTTTTATATCTCAGCAAACTTATATAATATTAATTATTACTTCTTAAATTGAAAATATAAGAAATTATAAAATATATGTGAATATTTCAAAAATAAAAGTATCAATCAGTTATATATAAATAAAAATTTGGATTATAGTGATATTTAAAACTCAAAAAACATTTTTTGTAATAAAATTGTAGTTTTAAATAAAAATATTTAAATTATTTCCCGGGAAATAATTTTTTAATTCTAGACATAATATCAATATGATTAATTTTTATTATTACTGAGATAAAATAAATCTTTTTTTAATTATTTTACTATATTATGTTTCACGTGAAACATTTTTTCCACAGAAGATTAAAAGAGAATTATTTCCCGGGAAATAATTTGATTTATAAAAAATTGAATATTTACTTCAATAACTTTAAAAGATATAAAATATTTTATTTCACTTATAAATAATGTTTTTAAATATTAATAAAGTATTTTAAGTATAATTTCTTGCATATAAAACAATATTATATAAAAAATTTATAGATAAAATTTTATATGATAGCTATATTGATAATATTACAAAGCCAATTTGTTTAAATAATAATTTTCTTTAGTTTGAATAATATATTGTTTGTTTGTAAAAAAATTAATATTAATAAATCAAATCATCCTATTTAAAAAAATATGTTTCACGTAAAACATTATTTCCACAGAAAATGTTTAAAAGAGAATTATTTCCCGGGAAATAAAGATAGGTAATTTGAGGATTTTTTTCAATTCTACCTTTTTCTTATTTTGCTATATATATAGTAGACTATTATCTTAGTTATTTTTTATATCTTTTTTTAGTAAAATTTTAATTTAAAATGTGTAGAAATTTATATAAATGTTCTTCTTGCTTTAAATTTATTGCTATAAAATTAAATTAATTTTGCAATTAATTAAAATTTAATTTAAAAAATATATTTCTTGGGAAATAATTTTATCAAAATATTATAATTTTCTTTACATTTAAAAGTTTCGAAATAAGCAAAATGTACTAATTATATTTTTCTTTAATTACTATTAATATTAATAATACTGTTTTAGTTATTTTTTTTTTGAGTAAAAAAATAAATTAGTTAGAATAAGATTAATTTTTTTACAATTATGCATTATAATTTTTTGGAAAATATATTTTTGATTTTTAAATAATAATATAGTAAATAAATTCTTTATTTACTAAAAAAATTTTTTTGTTTAATTAGAAATAGTTGTTTATTTTAAATAAAATTAATTACCTTTATAGTGTGTTTAAAATTTTAATTTAAAAAATTATTTCCCGGGAAATAATTTTTATTAAAAAAAATGAAGTTAAGTTTGTATTAAATAATTGTAGTATATACAGTATTTATTTTTTGGAAAATATTTTAGAGTATACTCAATATACTCTTAATTTAATAATTAAGAATGTTTCACGTGAAACATTAACTTCAACAAAAAAAATACAAAAAATTTGTTTTTAAGTTATTTTGAGTCAACTTTATATTTTTTTCTTTACTTTTATAATGTTTTAATGTAGAATTTTATTGTGCAATGAAAGTGATTGAACTAGGTCAGGATTGGAAAATAGCAGCCTTAAGATCCTCCTTTCATGTGCACTTTTTATTTGGAGGAAAGTATGAATAATAAATTTATGGATTTAGCTTTTTTCTATGCTGAAGTAGCTTTTAGAGAGAATGAAGTTCCAATTGGAGCTGTAATTGTTAAAAATAACGAAGTGATTTCTTTTGGTTATAATAAAAAAGAGTGTGAAAAAAATGTTTTAGCACATGCAGAATTAATTGCTATAAGTGAGGCGGAAAAAAAATTAGATAATTGGAGACTTGAAGATTGTGATATTTATGTTACTTTAGATCCTTGCCCGATGTGTGCTAGTGCTATTAAACAATGTCGAATAAAAAATGTATATTCGGCTTTAAATAATTTGGATGAAAATAATTTGTCTATAATAGAGACAATTTTTTCTGGAGACAAAGTGAATAAATCTATAAATTTTATTTCTAATATTAATAGAGAACAATCTCAAAAGTTGATGAGAGATTTTTTTAAAAGAAAAAGAGAAAAATAGTTTTTTTTAATTGCAGTTTAAATAGTAAAAAAACTTGTGGAAAAAATTATTTTTTCTTTTTATATAATTTAATATTGTTTTTTATAATGTTTAAAATTCCTTTTATTCTATTGTTCTGTTATAATATGATTTATAGGAGGAAATTTTATATGTATCAAGCTTTATATAGAAAATATAGACCAACAGATTTTAATTCTGTTGTAGGACAAGATCCTATAATAAAAACTTTAAAAAATTCAATTATTAATAAGACTTTTTCTCATGCATATATGTTTTTTGGACCACGTGGTACTGGAAAAACTACAGTATCAAAGATTTTTGCTAGAAATATAAATTGTACAAACCCAAAAGATGGGGTTGCTTGTTACGAATGTGATAATTGTAAAACTTCTTTTTCAAAAAATTGCGTAGATATAATAGAAATTGATGCAGCTTCTAATAATGGAGTGGATGAAATTCGTGATTTAAAAAATAAAGTTGCATTAGTTCCTAGTAAGCTTAATTATAAGGTATATATAATAGATGAAGTTCATATGTTATCAATTGGTGCTTTTAATGCTTTACTAAAAACTTTAGAAGAACCACCTAAACATGCAGTCTTTATTTTAGCAACAACAGATCCTCAAAAAGTTCCAGAGACGATTGTATCACGATGCCAGTGTTTTTCTTTTAAAAGAATATCAGATAATACTATAGTGGAAAAGTTGAGAAGAATATGTAATGAAGAAAAAATAGATATTGAAGATAAAGTTTTAGAGAATATTGCGATTTTATCTGAAGGAGGTTTAAGAGATGCCCTTGGATCTTTAGATAAATTGGTTTCTTTTTCTTCTAATAAAATTACTTTAGATGATTTTACAAAAGTTAATGGAATTATATCAGAAGAGGAAATTGCTAGTTTTGTTAAAGATGTTCTTATGGGAAATATAAAAGATGTTTTAGTAAAATTAAATGAATTTAATAATTGTGGAAAGAATTTAATTCAAATTATGAATCAGATTTTAAATTTTATTAGAAATATGCTTGTGGATTATTTTATTTTGGATAAAAAGCTTGATTTTTCGTTAGATAATCTACAGAAATTAGCAAATATTATTAACGAAAAAATGTTCGATATAAAAAAAGCTGGAAATACTAAAATTTATATAGAAATGTTTTTATTAAGTTTTATGAATAAAAATCCTCTAAATAATCAATTTAAAAGTACAGAAGATGGATGTATAAATTCTATGGAGAAAATAGAAAATAATATTAAATCTTTAAAAGAAGAAGTTAATATTAAAAATATATCAGAAAAAATTGAAAATAGAGAAAAAGAGATAGATAATTTGAAAGAGGAAGATAAAAGTGATGAGTTTAATAAAATTAGTAATGATATAGGTATAGAAAATGAGCATTTGATGTCTAGAATATTAAATATTGAAGAAATTATGAAAGTTAGAATAAATAATACTTTAGCAAATGCTAATAAAAATCTTTTAGTAATGGAAAAAAATAATTTTAATTTATTAAAAGATTATACGTTTGACCAAAAAATTGGGTATATCGTTTGTTCTTTACTTGATTCGAAAATAAGAACGGTAAGTCCAGAAAATATCATAATAAGCTATGAGTATGATTCTAATGTAAAACAAAATCTTCAAAATATAGAAATGATTACTGATGTTTATAATAAAATAACAAATAGTAATAAAAATTTTGCAATTATATCAGATGATGAATGGAATAAAATAAAAAATGATTATATTAATAATTTAAAAAATAATATTAAATATGATATTTTACCAGAACCTGAAGTTATATTGGAAGAATCTGTAAATAATGATATAATAGTAAGTAATACTGCAGTTGAACTGTTTGGTGATATTGTAGAAATAGATTAAAGGAGAGATGATTAAATGAATATGCAAGCAATGTTAAAGCAAGCACAAACTTTACAAAAAGATATGATGAAAGTTAAAGAAGAAATTGATAATACTGATTTTATTGGAGAAAGTTCTTTAGTGAAAGTTACATTAAAAGGTACTAAAGAAGTTGTAAAAGTTGAAATAAATGCTGAAGATTCTTTAGATAAAGAGGACATTGAAGTTTTAGAAGATATGATAGTTGTTGCTTTAAACGATGCTAATAAAAAAATTGATAATGCGACAGAAAAAAAGATGGGAAAATTTGGTAATATTCCAGGGTTATTTTAATTATTATGTATCCTGATAGTATTAATAGTCTAATTGAGTCTTTTAAATTTTTACCTGGAATTGGAGAAAAGACTGCTGAAAGATTAGCTTTTTCAATTTTGGATTTAGAAAATGAGCAAATTGATTTATTTTCTAATAGTTTAAAAGATGCTAAAAATAAAATTCATAAATGTAAAAATTGTAATACATTAACAGAGAATGACTTATGTTTCTTATGTTCAGATTCAAGTAGAAATTCTGATACACTATGTGTGGTAGAAGATTCAAAAAGTGTATTTTTATTTGAAAAATTGGGGATGTTTAACGGTAAATATCATGTTTTAGATGGTTTAATTTCTCCATTAGATGGAATAAATCCAGAAGACATAGGTTTAGATAGATTACTTGATCGCATTCAAAAAAAAGAGTTTAAAGAAATTATTTTTGCTTTTAAACCTAGTATAGAAGGAGAAACGACTTCTTTATATATAAAAAAAATTTTAGATGGGTTTAATATTAAAATCACAAGACTTGCTAGTGGGTTACCTATCGGTGCAGATATGGAATATGTTGATAGTTTAACTTTAGAGAGAGCTTTAAATGACAGAAAAGAAATTGAATAATAATAATTTATTTTCATAATCTTTTAAAAAGGAGAGATTTATGAAACTTATATATAAACTATTAAAAAGAATAGTAATTTCGTCATTTATTTTATATGGTTATAATCTTATTGCTGTTAATTTTAATTTATTTTTGCCGTTTAATTTTTTTACAGTTTTTACAGTTGTCGGATTGGGCTCAAGTGGTTTATTTGGTTTAGTATTATTTAAATACTTATTTTTGTGAGGTAAATTATGCAGGAATTATCTATTGTTAAAAAAAATTTTATAGATTATATCAATAAATTAATTGAGGGAAATCGAGTTTCTCATGCTTATTTAATAGAAATTAATAATGATAAAGATGTTGAATATATTTATGATTTTATTAAAATGATATTATGTGATTGCTTATATGATAAAATAGATAAAAATAATAAAACAGTTAACTTAATTGATAATAATAATTATCCTGATATTAAAATTATTGAACCTGATGGTAATTGGATAAAAAAAACTCAGTTACTAGAATTACAAAAAGAGTATAGTAATAAGTCTTTATTAGGAAAAAAAAGAATTTATCTTATAAAAAATGCAGAAAAACTTAATTGTTCTTCAGCTAATACTATGTTAAAATTTTTGGAGGAACCAGAAGAAGATATTATAGCAATTTTAATTACAGATAACAGATATCATGTATTAGATACAATTTTATCAAGATGTCAAATATTAAATTTAAAAGAAGACAACTATAATATAGAAAAAGAAGATGAAATTATGGATTTAATTGAATGTTTTATAAATCCTAATAACTTTTTTTTGCAATATAATTATTTAATGAATAAAGAAATTGTGGATAAAACTATTTTTAAAGAGAAATTACAAAAAATTGAGCATATATTTATAAATTATTTAAATTGTAAATTTGAAAAATCTTTAGAAAATACAGAAAAAGATTTAAATATACTTTTAAAAAAATGTGATGATAAAGATATTATAAAATATATTTCTATTATAGAAGAGGAAATACCTAACCTTGAATTTAATGTTAATTTTAAATTATGGTTAGATTCTTTCTTTTCTAAGTTAGTAGGAGGAAGTTGTGATGATTGATGTTGTTGTAGCAATAGATGATAATTCTAAAAATGTTTATTATTTATCATCTAATAGTTTAAATTTGAAAATTAATGATAATATAGTTTTTGAAATAGATGGTAGTGAATTTGTAGGAAGAGTAACTAAAGAAAAATATTTGGAAAAAAAAGAAAACTTAGTTTTACCTTTAAATAAAGTCTTAAGAAAAGTCAATAATGCCGATTTAAAGCGTATTTCTAATAATAAAAGACTTGCAGAAAAAGCTTTAAATGATGCAAAAAAATTGAGTAAAGAGTTAAATCTTGATATGAATTTTATAGATGCATATTTCTTTTTAGATAATTCACAACTTATTTTTTATTTTTTATCTGATACAAGAGTTGATTTTAGAGATTTAGTAAAAAAATTAGCTCAAAAGTATAAAACAAGAATTGAATTAAGACAAATTGGTGTGAGAGATAAAGCTAAAAAAATAGGTGGAATAGGTCCTTGTGGATTGTTTCTTTGTTGTAATACTTTCTTAACAGATTTTAATAGTGTTTCAATAAATATGGCAAAAAATCAAATGTTAGCTTTAAATCCTTCTAAAATAAATGGAATATGTGGCAGATTATTGTGTTGTTTAGGTTATGAAAATGAAACTTATACTGAATTAAAAAAAGATTTTCCAAAACTAGGAAATGTTATTAAAACTTCTCAAGGTTTAGGAAAAGTTGTGAATATTGATGTTTTTAATAAAAAATATTCAGTAGATTTAAAAGAAAAAGGAATTATAACATTTTCTTTAGGAGATAATGATGGAGAGGCTTAATGATGTATTAGGTTATGAGAATTTAAAAATTTATCAGGATGATGAATTTTTTACTTTTTCATTAGATAGTATAATTTTAGCAAATTATTGTAATATTCGATTACGAGATAAAAAAGTAGCTGATTTTTGTTCTGGAAATGGAATTGTTTCTTTGATTCTTACAAAACGTACTTTAGCTACTATAGATGGAATTGAAATACAAAAGAAATTATATGATTTAGCTTTAAAATCTATTAAATATAATAATTTAGAAGAAAGAATTAAATTGTTTAATGAAGATATAAAAGTGTTTTCTAAAAATCACTTAAATTATTATGATGCTGTTGTTTGTAATCCTCCTTATTTTAAAATAGAAAGTAATAATAAAAAAAATGAATGTTTTGAAAAAATGGTAGCTCGTCATGAGATAAAAATTAATTTAGCAGAAGTTTGTATGTGTGCTAAGAAAGTTTTAAAGGATAATGGTAGTTTGACAATAGTTCATAGAAGTGATAGATTAATGGATATTTTGACTGAATTTAGGAAAAATAATATTGAACCAAAGAGAATTAAATTTATATATGAATCTATAAATAAAAACTCTACTTTGATTGTAATTGAAGGTCAAAAAAATGGCAAAGCAGGTTTAATAATAGAAAAACCACTTATTATGTTTAATGAAGATGGAACATATACTACGGAATATGATTTACTTCAAAGAGAGGTTAGAAAATGATACAAAGAAGTTATGATGATAGTGCAAGTTTATATTTAATCCCAACTCCTATTGGTAATTTAGATGATATTACTATTAGAGCTTTAAATACACTGAAAATGGTTGATGTTGTTTTATGTGAAGATACTAGAGATACAGGCATTTTATTAAAAAATTATAATATTAGTAAAAGACTTATTAGTTGTCATGAATTTAATGAAAATAAAATTATTGATGAAGTTGTGGAAATGCTTAGAAAAGGTTTAAATATAGGACTTGTTACTGATCAGGGAACTCCAATTATTAGTGATCCTGGATATATTATTTCAAATGGTGTTATTAGTGCAGGTTTTAATGTTATAAGTTTACCAGGTGCTACAGCTTTTGTACCTGCTCTTACAATGTCAGGATTGGAACCCTCTCCTTTTCTTTTTTATGGTTTTTTAAGTTCAAAAAATAGTAAGCAAATCTCTGAATTAAAATCATTAAAAGATTATAAATCTACAATGATTTTTTATGAGTCTGTACATAGAATTTTAAATACTTTAAATAATATGCTTGAGGTTTTTGGAGATAGAGAAATTGCTATCGCTCGAGAGCTTTCTAAAATTTATGAAGAAATTGTTAGAGATAAAATTAGTAATGTCATACCTTTGGTTTTGAAAATGAAAGGTGAATTCGTTATAGTTGTTTCGGGTAATAAAGAAAAAGTTGATTATAGTAATTTAGATATTTTAGAACATGTTAAAATATATTTAGATGATGGTATAAATGAAAAAGATGCAATAAAAATTGTAGCTAAGGAACGCAATGTTGCAAAATCAGTTGTTTATAAAGAATATCATGATAGGAAGGGATTAAAATGAAATTAATAGTTGGATTAGGTAATCCTGGTCGTGAATATGAAAATACTAGACATAATGTTGGTTTTAATTTAATAGATGTGTTTTTAAAAAATAATAATATTAATGATAATTGGAATAATAAATTTAATGGTTTATTTATTCAAACTTTATATAAAAATGAGAAAGTTATTCTTTTAAAACCACAATCTTTTATGAATCTTAGTGGAGGAGTAGTTAGAAAAATTATTGATTATTTTAATATAGATATAGATGATGTATTGATTATTTCGGATGATTTAGATTTATCTATTGGTAATTTTAAATTAAGAGCAAAAGGATCTAGTGGTGGACATAATGGTTTGAAAGATATAGAGAGAAATTTAGGAACTAATAATTATAAAAGATTAAAAATTGGAATATCTAATAATAAAAGTATTGATTGTAGAGATTATGTTTTAGGTAAATTTTCAAATAATGATAAAAAAGTGCTTGAAGATTTATTTATAGAATTGCTTAACGTTTTGGATGATTTTTTTGAATTACCTTTTTCTGATTTAATGAATAAATATAATCGTAAGAATAGGTGATTAATATGAATTTTTTTGATAATTTAATTAATGTTAAAATAGAAAAAGGCATGGGTATATATAATCTTACCGATGAGTTTTTTTGTGTATTTTCAAATTATTTATATAATTCTTTTGATAAAAATATTTTGATAGTGGTAAATAGTTTATTTGAGGCAAATAAGCTTTATAATTCTTTATCTAATTATAATAATAATGTTTTATTATTTCCAATGGATGATTTTTTAACTAGTGAAGCTATTGCTATATCACCTGATTTAAAAATTAACCGTTTAGAATCTTTAAATACTATTATTAGTGGTAAAAAATGTATAGTTATTACTAATTTAATGGGGTATTTACGTTATTTACCTGAAAAAGAAGACTATGAAAAAAGTATTTTAAAATTATCTGTTGGTGATGTTATTGCTCCAAATAAATTAGTAGAAAAGTTAGTTTCTTTAGGATATAATCAGGATACTATAGTTAATAAAACAGGAGAAGTAGGAGCAAGGGGTTATGTTGTTGATGTTTTTCCGATAGATGAAAATAATCCAATTCGTATAGAATTCTTTGATGATTTGATAGAATCAATTAGATATTTTGATAGTCAAACGCAAAAATCTATAAAATCTAGCGAAAAAATAATTATTAAACCTTATTTTGAGTTTTTGACTGATAAAGAAGTATTAGATGAACATTTTGGTAAACAAAAGTATTTACAAGTTTATAGTTCAGTAACAAATATAAGTTCTTATTTAGGTGAATGTTTTACCTTGTTCAAAGATTATGAACAGTTAAAAAATAGTTTTATTAATATTATGGAAGAAACTATAACTTATAAAAATGAAAAAGATATAGATTTTAAATATAATTATATGAATTCTTTTAATGAATTAAATGTGGATTATCCAATATATTATTCTTCACTTTCTAATATAATAAATGAAAAATATATTACTTCATCTCATAACTTTATGGTTAAAACGATAAATAATTTTTCAGAAAATGCAGAAAGTATTAATAAATATATAAATAATTCAATAAATAGTGGAAAAACTGTTTTAATATGTTTAAAAAAGTTTCAAATAAAAAGTATTTTAAAGCATCTTAATATGAATGTTTTTGAAACTTCTTTTGAAAATATTTACAAAGGAAAAGTTAATCTTATTGAAGGTGAATATAATCAAGGTTTTGTTTATTTAGATATTGTTTTTTTAACTGCTAATGAATTGTTTAACAAAAGTGAACAAAAGAAAAAATATAATACAAAATTTAAATATTCTACTGCTATTAGAGATATTAATAAATTAGAGATTGGGGATTATGTTGTTCATAATATACATGGAATAGGTGTTTATAATGGTATAAAGACTTTAAGTTTATCTGGAATAAGTAAAGATTATTTAGAAGTGTTATATCAAGGAACAGATAAGATGTATATTCCTGTTGAAAAAATTGATTTGTTAAGTAAATATTCTGGTAGAGAAGGAATTTCTCCTAAAGTTAATAAATTGGGTGGAGTTGAATGGCAAAAGACTAAGGCAAGAGTTAAATCTAAGGTTGTGGATATGGCTCAGGAGTTGCTTAAATTATATTCTGAGAGAGAATTAAAGAAAGGATTTGCTTTTTCAAAAGATTGTGAAATGATGCATGATTTTGAAAATGATTTTCCTTATCAATTAACAAAAGATCAAATAAATGCAATTTCTCAAATTAAAGAAAACATGGAATCGTCTACTCCTATGGATAGATTATTGTGTGGAGATGTTGGTTTTGGTAAAACAGAAGTTGCTTTTGTAGCGGCTTTTAAAGCTATTCTTGATTCTAAACAAGTTTTATTTCTTTGTCCAACAACAATTCTTTCAAATCAGCATTATGTCAATGCTAAAGAAAGATTTAAAAATTTTCCTGTTTCAATTGCCTTATTAAATAGATTTTCTACGCCAAAAGAAGTTAGAGAGACTTTAGATGGTTTAAAAACTGGTGTTATTGATTTAGTTTTTGGTACTCATAGACTACTAAGTGATGATGTTATTTTAAAAAATTTAGGATTATTAATAATAGATGAAGAACAAAGGTTTGGAGTTGCTCATAAAGAAAAGATAAAGCAATATAAATCAAATATTGATGTTTTAACATTAACAGCTACTCCAATACCTAGAACTTTACAGATGTCTTTAGTGGGTATAAGAAGCTTATCGCTAATAGAAACGCCACCTGTTAATAGATATCCAGTTCAAACTTATGTGGTTGAAGAGAGTAAACAAATTTTAAAAGATGCTATTTATAAAGAATTATCTCGTAATGGACAAGTTTTTATTTTATATAATCGGGTACAATCAATTACTGAGTTCTCAATGAAGATTCAAAATATAGTTCCAGATGCTAGAATTGCAATAGCTCATGGACAAATGAATAAAGATGAATTAGAAAATACTATTTATAAATTTATAAACTATGAGTTTGATATTTTAATTTGTACAACAATAATTGAAACGGGAATTGATATACCGAATGTTAATACGTTAATTGTTATAGATGCTGATAAATTTGGTCTTAGTCAGTTATATCAAATTAGAGGAAGAGTTGGTCGAAGTGATAAGTTTGCATATGCATATTTGATGTATCAGCCTTTTAAATCTTTAACTGAAACAGCAGTAAAAAGACTTAATGTTATAAAAGAATTTACAGAACTTGGAAGTGGTTTTTCGATAGCTACTCGTGATTTATCTATTAGAGGAGCTGGTGATATATTGGGGAGTGAACAAGCTGGTTTTATTGATAGTGTTGGAATTGATTTATATTTAAAAATGTTAAATGATGAAGTTTTAAGAAGAAAAGATGACTATGTAGAAGAAATTGATGAGGAGGATACTAAACCACTTATAAGTGTTGCTACTCATATTGATGATAATTATGTTTCACAAGATGAATTGAAAATAGAAATACATAGAAAAATAAATACAATTAATAATTTAGAAACTTTTAATAGTGTAAAAGAAGAACTTGAAGATAGATTTGGTAAATTAAATGAAGATTTAATTATTTATATGTATGAGGAGTGGTTTGAAAAACTTGCTAAAAGAATAGGTTTAACAAAGGTTAGACAGACAAAGAATTCTATTGAAATGGTTTTTCCTGATGAAATTGTTAAAAATTTAAATACAGAAGAAATATTTATGGAAGCTTTTTATATTACAAATATGTTTAGATTTATTAGTCGAGGAAGTAATTTAATTATAATTTTAGATATTATTAAATTAGAAAAGCATCCTGTATATTATTTAGTAGAATTATTAGATAAAATTTTAGAAAAGTGTCTTAAGAGTATTGACTAATATTTTTCTAATTGTTAAATTTAATATACTAGGAGTGTAGTAAATGGAAGATGAAACAATAAAAAAATTAAAAGAACAACATATTGAAAGTTATAAAAATGCAATTTTAGAAAATATTAAAAATAATACTAATGTCCTTGTTGATGAAGATATTATGTCTTTGACAAGAAAACCGCCACTTGATTCTATGGATTTAATTAAAAGTAAGTTTTTGGATTTAGCTAAAAAGAATAAAATTATTTTAAATATAGAACAACTTGATATAATTTTAGATGCTTATAGAACTAATAATGAAAAGTGTTTTGATAAGATAAAAGAGATTCGTATTGATGAATTATCTAATAAAGTAAAAAGTTTAGAAATTTTAAAAGATAGTGAAGTTATTAAAATTAATAAGAAAGATTTTATTAGTGTAAATAAAGAAATAAAGAAACTTATAAAAAATCAACTTAAAGAATCTTTTGAAAATGAATTTTTGAAAAATATGGAAAATATATTTATTACTGATACTAATGAAGATATAAGAGGGAAGATTGTTTCAGAAGTTTCAAAATATGTTAAAGGTAGTTATCAGAAACAATTACTTGATAATATTGATTTTAAAATATTGGTTAAAGATACTACTTTGATTAATGGTACTAAGGAACAATCTGAGAGATATTTGTTTACACTTAATAATTCGAGACTTTTAAATGATAATTTAGGTGAGTAGTTAAATTTCTTGCTAAAAAAAGAGTTGTATGTTATACTATGAGCATTAAAAAAAGTTTTGATGAAGAGCTTTTTTACTTGTAAATCTTTATTAGAGAACTCGGATGGTGGAAAAGAGTAAAGATTTTGTATTAAAGTATGGCTTCTGAACTACTATATCGATATGTAGGTATAGTCGCTAATAGGCGTTATCTATTTAAGTGTATAATAATTATTATAAAGTAAGGTGGTACCGCGATTTAAGTCGTCCTTATGTTTATAATAATTTTTTTTTGAAAGGAAGATGATAAAATGAAAGAAAAATATTATATTTCAACAGCAATAGCTTATACTTCAGGAAAACCTCATATTGGAAATTCTTATGAAATAATTTTGGCTGATGCGATTGCAAGATTTAAAAGATTACAGGGATATGATGTATATTTTCAAACTGGTACTGATGAACATGGAGAAAAAATTGAAATTAAAGCTAATGAAGCAGGAGTATCACCTAAAAAATTTGTAGATGATAGAGCTAGTGAAATTAAAGATATTTGGGATATTCTTAATACTAGTTATGATAAGTTTGTTAGGACAACAGATGAAGCTCATGAAAAGGTAGTACAACATATTTTTAAATATATGTATGATAAGGGAGATATTTACAAGTCTGAGTATAAGGGAATGTATTGTACCCCTTGTGAGTCTTTCTGGACTGAATCACAACTTGTGGATGGAAAGTGTCCTGATTGTGGTAGGGATGTTTTAGAGAAGTGTGAAGAAGCTTATTTCTTTAAACTTAGTAAATATCAAAATCAATTAGAAAAATATATTGAATCTCATCCAGAGTTTATTCAACCAGTTGCTAGAAAGAATGAGATGCTTAATAATTTTATTAAACCTGGTTTACAAGATTTATGTGTTTCTCGTACTTCTTTTAAATGGGGAATACCAGTTGATTTTGATTCTAAGCATGTTGTTTATGTTTGGCTTGATGCTCTTACAAATTATATAACTAATATTGGTTATGATGTTTTAAAAGAAAGTGATGAATTTAAATATAAGTGGCCAGCTGATTTACATTTAGTTGGTAAAGATATTATTAGATTTCATACAATTTACTGGCCTTGTTTCTTAATGAGTTTAGATTTACCTTTACCAAAACAAGTATTTGGACATCCTTGGGTAATTATGAGTGATGGTAAAATGAGTAAGTCTAAAGGTAATGTGATTTACGCTGATGACTTAGTTAAGGAATTTGGCGTTGATGCGGTTAGATATTATTTTTTACATGAAATTCCTTTTGCAAGTGATGGTATATTTACCAGAGATTTATTAATTGAAAGAATTAATGGAGATCTTGCTAACATTCTTGGCAATTTAGTGCAAAGAACTATTTCTATGGGGAATAAGTATTTTGATGGTAAAGTTTCAAATAAAAAGGTTAATGAGTTATTAGATGAAGAATTTTTAAATAGTATTAATTCTTTAAAAGCGAAAGTTACTAATAAAATGGATAAATTACAAGTTGCTGATGCAATAGGAGAAATATTTAATTTACTTCGTGCAAGTAATAAATATATTGATGAGACTACTCCTTGGGTGTTAGCTAAAGATGATACTCTACATGATAGATTAGAGACAGTTATTTATAATTTAGTCGAATCTATTAGAGTTTGTGCTGTTTTCTTAGAACCTTTTATGCCTGAGACTAGTAGTAAAATATTAGAACAAATTAATAATTCTGATAAGACATTTAGTTTTGTAGATGATTCAAAATATGAACTTGGAAAACCATCTGCTTTATTTATGAGAATTGAAATTAACAAATAGAAAAAATTATACTTTATAGATTGTTGATACCTCTGATTTTGTCAGAGGTTTTTGTAATTTATTGTTTTACGATGCTTTTTTTAAATAATTTTAATAGGTATTGTAATTTTGTTATATAATTGAATTGTGAAAGAAGGGAAATAAATGTTTATTGATACACATTGTCATTTGTCAAAAGAAGATTATGAAGATATTGATTTTATACTAAAAGAAAATAAGGAGAAAGGCGTTTCTAAAATAATTATTTCAGGATGTGATAGAGCATCAATTGATGAGTCTATTGAACTTAGTAAAAATTATAGGGATATTTATTTGACACTTGGATATCATCCTAGTGAAGCTACTATTACTACT
Source organism: uncultured Mollicutes bacterium (assembly GCA_947652375.1). GTDB lineage: Bacteria > Bacillota_I > Bacilli_A > RF39 > UBA660 > UBA3789. The sequence goes on from CANTCS010000001.1 coordinate 212,834, forward strand.
GATTCTGATTTAGAAAAGTTAGAAAATTTAATTTCTTCTAATGATTTGAAAATTGTTGGTATAGGAGAAATAGGTTTAGATTATCATTATGGAAAGGAAGATATTGATCTACAGAAAGATTTATTTAGAAAGCAAATGAGTTTAGCTTCTAAATATCAGTTACCAGTTGTAATTCATAGTCGTGATGCAACTGAAGATACAATTAATATCTTGAGGGAATTTCCTGAGGTTAGTGGAGATATTCACTGTTTTAGTGGTAGTATTGAAACAGCAAGAATTTATATTAATATGGGATATAAAATTGGAATTGGTGGAGTTGTAACTTTTAAAAATAGTAATTTATTTAAAGTGGTTGAGGATATTGGGATAAAAAATATTCTTTTAGAAACTGATAGTCCTTATCTTGCTCCTGTTCCTTTTAGAGGAAAAATTAATAGTTCAAAGTATATTCCTGTGATAGCTGAGAGAATTTCTGAAATTTTAAATATTTCACTAGATGATGTTGCTAGTATTACTACTGAGAATGCATTTGATATGTTTGACTTAAAATAAATTTTATGATATCTTATAGTAAGAATAGTGGGTTGGAGGATATATGATAAAAGCTAATAAAAAACAATTCTTTTTGGCTTTATTTATTATATTATTTTTATTTGTTATATCTTTTATTGTTTTTTACTTTTTTAGTAAAAATAATTTTATTGAATCTAATTTAGAGATAGAATTTATAAAAGGTGAACAGGTGAATTTAAATAATACGTTGCCTGTATCGGATGAACTTGGTAAAAATTATGATGGTGTAGGTTCTAGTGAAAATGTAATTAGTTATAGTGAATTTTATATAAAAAATGAAACTGACAAAGACCAAGATTATGAAATTTTTTTAACGAAAAATACTGTAAATGTTTCAGAAATCTCGGAAAAATATATTAAATTATATTTAACTGATGAAAAAAATAATAGTATAGAAAATATTAAAAATTTATTACCAGTTTACTCTAATTTAGGGGCTTTAAATGATAAACCTGATGGAAATTTATTATATAGGGGAAAAATCAAGGCAAATTCTTTAAAAAGATTTAAGCTTAGAGTTTGGTTATCGGATACTTATGTAATTAATAAAGAAGAAGAAGTATTTAGTTTTAAAATTAATGTTAGAGCTATTTAGGAGGAAGTATGGATAAAGATAATAACAAGAGTAATAAACGTTTCTTATTTATGGTTTTAAGTTTTTGTCTAATCTTAATTTTTTTGGTTTTAATTGGCTTTAAGAAATTTTTAAATAAAGGTGAAAAAGTTATCGAAAAAGAAAAGCATGGGGGAAATGTAACTTTAAATTATTCTAGTAGTTTCAAAGGTATTTCAATTATAAATGCTATTCCTACAACTGATTCAGTAGGAATGACTTCTACTGATGAGGAACAAATTTTTGATTTTTCCATAAAGGTAGATTTGGATAAAGCTAATAGTGTTGAATATGAAATTTATGTTTCTAAGAAAAAAAATGATTCGTCTATAGTAGATGATGATATTCGTATATATTTAGAGAAAGAAAAAAGTGGAACATATACAAAGTTAATTGATCCTACTAATTTTAAAAGTATGAAAAAAAATCCAAAACTTGAAGTTAAAGAGGAAAGTATGCTTTTAACAAAGGTTGAAAAAGAAAAGTCAGGAACAGATAATTATAGATTAAAAATGTGGTTGGCTGATACTAGTCTTATACAAAATGGAAGCTATAGCATTGAAGTTAATGTTGTTGGAAAAGCTAAATAGAGATGTGTAAAGTTTCTATTTTTTTCTATTTCTTATAGTTTTTTTAATTTTTGAGTATTATAATAATAAAAGGAAGTGATAGAATGGATTTAGATATTAATGATAATGATATCATTATAGAAGAGACATCTTTAAATAAAGATACAAAATATATAATGCGTTTTATTACTCGTTCTTTTTTAATTTCTGTTATTTGTTTTTTAATTGTTTTATCTATTGTATTTTTAGTATATTGTGTAGATTTATTTGTAAATAAAAAAAATGGTCTTAACAAAAGTCCTTTATTTAATGCATATGTTATAGTCTCTCCTAGTATGGTTCCAACTATTGAGATTAATGATGCTGTTATTGTTAAAAGAGAAGATGAAGAATATAGTATAGGAGATATTATTACTTTTCTTTCTGCTGATATAAAGTATAAGGGACTTAATATTACCCATAGAATTGTGGAAAAAGGACAGAGTTCAGGCAATAATGTAGTTTATACGACAAAAGGTGATAATAATCCTGTAAGTGATTCATCAACTGTAAGTAATGATGCTATTTTTGGAAAAGTTGTTTTAAAAATACCTAAAGTTGGGTATGTTCATAATTTTTTAGCAAAACCCTCTAATTTCTTCTTATGTGTTTTAATTCCAACTTTAGTAGTTATAATATATGATATATTGAGAATATCACAAACTATGAAGAAAAATAAGGAAGTAATTTAAAAGATTAAAATTTTTCTTTTTTTAATTATTTGCTTTATAATAAAGAAATTGGTGAAATTAAATATATGGAAAAATATGATGTGAATTTTAAAAAAAAGTATGGTCAAAATTTTTTGAAAGATAAAAATATAGTAAAGAGAATTGTTGAGGTTAGTCAAGTTAGTAATGATGCTTTAGTTATAGAAGTTGGTCCTGGTGGAGCAATTATGACTAAAGAACTTGCTAATGTTGCAAAAAATGTTTTAGCTTATGAGATTGACAAAGAATTATCTCAAGAATTAGAAAAAAGATTAGTAGGATTAAATAATGTTGATATTTTATTTGAAGATTTTTTAGAAGCTGATCTTTGTTCTGATGTAGAAAAATATAAGTATAATAAATTGTTTTTCGTAAGTAATGTACCTTATTATATTACAACTCCAATTATTTTAAAATTGATAACAAGTAAATTAAAGTTTGAGAAAATTACAATGATGGTTCAAAAAGAGGTTGGAGAGAGATTTTCAACTATACCTGGAAATAAGTCATATGGTTCTATTACTGTTTTATTAAATTATTTTTTTAATATAAAAAAAGAATTCTTTGTCTCAAGAAAACAATTTATTCCTGAACCTAATGTTGATAGTTTAATTATTTCTTTTATAGAAAAAAAAGATAAACTTATGTTAAAAGATTTTTCTTTTTTTGAAAAAATAGTTAAGGATAGTTTTCAATTTAAGAGGAAAAATATTAAAAATAATTTAAAAAACTATAATTTAAATATAGTGTTAGAAGTATTAAATAAATATGGTTATGATTTAAGTGTTAGAGCAGAAAATTTAGATGTTTGTGTATTTGTTGAAATGGCAAATGCTTTGTATATGAATATAGATTAAGAAAATACTCGAAAAAAGTATTTTTTTAATTGATTTTTAATTTATTTTTAGTATACTTATTATAATAGAAGATTTAAATTATTGTATTAAAAGAAAATATTTTATAAAAAATAAAAGTTTGAAAGATGAAAATTATTTTTAAAAAATGCATTTGAATAAAATATAGTAAGAAAAGAGGTATTTTAATATTTTATGGAAAACGAATGTAATTTAGTGACTATAGTTAAAGATGGGTTTTTAGATACAACTTTAGAAGAGCCTCAAAGAGGTTTAAAATATAATATTAGTGTTTTAGTTGAAAAAGCAAAAAAAGAGAAAAAAATAGATAATTTTATGATTATAAGAGAAGATGATTTTTTTCCAGTTGATTGGGAATGGAGAGTTGCTTCTAAAAATACTGGTGTAGAAAAAGAATCGTTTGTATTGTCTAGAGAGTTAAGAACAGAAGTTGCATTATCTAATGCAAATATTAAAACGGAATTTAATGGTTTTTCTATTCCTGTATCTAATAAAGTTACAAACGAATTAAGTAAAAAAATAGATGTAGATTTAGGAACTATAAATATGCCAATGAGATTTCGTTCTACTAAGCATTTTACTATTAATACTCCATTATCTGCAACAGGGAAATATAACTTTGTTGATGTTAATAGAGATTTTACTATTATTGATGGAATTGATAACTTTTTAAAGTCTGGATATGCTTATTCAGTAGCATATCATGATGCTTATCTAGATGTCTCACATGAAGGTTTACCAATTTCTAATGATGCAATTATTTTAATTAATGAAGAAAAATATAATGACTTGAAACAAAATCCTCTTTTTATTAAACAATTAAATGAACGTAAAGTTGTTATTTTTAGAGGAGAGCAACATTTAGCAATTAATATGATTTTAAGTCAAATGGGAGTTTTACCATCTAAAGTTGGTTTTCAATATTTTGAATATGATAAAGAAATTGAAGATATAATGAAAGATAGTTTAAAAAACTTAGCAGAAAAACATAATTTATATTTTGATAAAAGTCATGCTGCTTTAAATAACAATCCTTATGGTGGCAAAGGGCATTTTTCTAGCTACATTGATGATAGAAATAATGATTTTAATGAAAGTATTAATGATTTTTTGGAATTTTTAAGAAAGAAATTTCCTAAATATAAGGATTTAATAGATTTTAAAGCTTTAAATGAAAGTTATTATTCTACTAAATTAATTAGAAAAGTGGGAATATATAATTTACTAAATGCAATTGATGAATATAATATAAAAGCTTTAGATGATTTCAAGAAGAGATTTGTCAATTATAAAAATGATAGAAAAAATATTAATTTAGAATTAAGTGACATTTTTAAAGAAACGATTAAAATTATTAATAATTATTATAGGAAAGAAGAATATAATAATTTTAATTACGAAGATAGGGAAACTTTAGAGAATTTAATAAGACTTTTTTTTCATAGTGATACAGTAATGGAACAATTAAATGCAAGCAGGAGACTGTTGGAACTTTTGCAAAAAAATAAGTCACTTAATCAGATGTTTATAAATAATGAGTTTGTATCTGAAAGAAAAGATTGTAAATTTAAATAATAATTTTTAAAATTTTTAAATATATTTTATTAACTAATAATTTGTAAAAAACACTTGAAATAAAACGATTTTGTGATATAATAAGTACTCAAATTAGATTTAGGGGGTAAATTATGAAAAAAAGTAAAATTTATAGAAAAATATTTTTATGTTTAGTATTAATTTTTATATTTAATTTTACTTTTATAAATATTAGTGCTAATAGTAAAGTTATTGATACATTATTTTATAGTGATCAAAAACAATTAGTTAATGGTCAAGATTATTTAGTAACTTTAAAATTTGCAAATTTTAAAAGTGTTAGTAAAGGATTATATGCTTATAAAGCAAAAATTGTATATGATAAAAATATTTTTGAGAACTTGAATAAAAATAATTTTAAATCTTTAAATAATTGGGAAAGTTTTCAATTTAATGAAAAAACAGGTGAATTTGTTGCGATAAAAAAAACAGGCTCTAAAAATGATGAAAATGTTTTACAAATAAATTTAAAGGTTAAAGATAAAATTAATGCTTCTAATACAAAAATAGAAATCAAAGATATAGTTGTATCAGAAGGTAAAAAAGATATTTTTGTAGATAATGATGAAATAGATATAAATGTTGTTAATAATGTAAATGATATTGCTTCTAATAAACCTTCTAATTCTGTAAATGTTGTTGTAGATAGTAATATTTTTAGTAGACCGAATGAGATAGATAATTCAAATATTCAAACTGAGGAAGTTGATGATAATACAGATTCTTCTTATGAAATTCTAGATGAAAGTAATTATTATAATAATGGAGAATCAGAAGACTTAATAAAGAAAAAATCATCAAAAAGAAATAGAAATTACTTTCTAATTTTTCTTGTTTTATTTATTGATATTTTAGTTGTAGTATATTTCATTTTTAAAAATTTTAAAGATAAAGATGATGATGATGATAAAAAGAAAAATACTATTAAAGCATTTTTGTTTGTTTTAATTAGTTTCTTCTCATTACATTTAGTAAACACTGTTGAAGCTGCTTTTTATGATTTTTCTAGTAAAGGAGAATTAAACGGAGATAGCAAAATTGATTATGATGATCTTTATTTATTAGAAAATCATTTAGTTAATAAAAAACTATTAGAAACAAGATATTTAGAAAATGCCGATTTAAATAGTGATAGTCATATAACTGTAACTGATTTAGCTTTATTAGTTCAAAAACTTGAAAATAAATTAGACTATGAAGTTACATTTAGTAATGTTAAGCAGGATCAAGATTTTATTAGTAAAAATAGTGAATTCTATTTGAAATTTAAAGCTATAGTTAGTTATGATGCTGTTATAGAGAAAGTAAAAATTAATGATGAATATTATGATGTTGTTTTAGATAATAGAGATGAAAATTTATATAAAGTTAAACTTAAGGCATCTAATACTGCTGGAATAAAAGAATATAATTTTAGCGAAGTTATTCTAAATAATCAAAAAAATATAGATGTTAATTTTGTTTCAAAAATAGAAGTTTTAAAAGCAAAACCAACATTAGAAAATTATATTGTTAATGATGACCCTATTAATTCTAAAGCAATCATATCATTCAATTTAGTAGATAATGATAAAGCTATGACTTCCGGAGAAGTTGAAGTTTTAGATGAGAATGGATCTTTAGTTAAAAAGTCTGATGTTAAAAAAGGAAATAATGAATTTACTGTTACAATTGTAAATAATAAAATTTATAATGTTAATTTTGATATTAATTATAATTTAACTTCTAAAGAAGATTTAACTGATACTAATTATGTAAATAAATTAGAGTTTTCTAAAGAATTACAAATCATTGAAGATTACAAATTTAATATTGGAAATTATCAAATATATAATGAAAATGTGGAAACTAATAATTTTGCGAAAAATGAAGAAATAAAAATTACTTTCGATAGTTCTAATGTTAGTAAATATATTCCTGATTTTGTTAAAATTAATGGTAAAAATTATAAATTAACTTTAGAAAATAATAAATATACTGTTATTGTTCCTGGATTTGATTCAATAGGAAATAATAATTTGAAAATAGAAAGTGTAATCTTAGATAATGGAAAACAGTTTGAGATAAATAAAAATTTTGTTATTAGTGTTCTAAAAAAAGCTCCAAAAATTTCAGATTTTATGTTTGAAGAAAATGAAAATGGAGATATAGATATTAATTTTAATACTGAAAATGAAGATGATGCTTTAATTAGTATGATTATTAATATTACAGATGAAAAAGATATTTTATTAAAACAAGTTAAATTAACTAATGATGAATTAAAAGGTTCTAAAAAAATTAGTAAAAAAATTAATAATTTAACTAATAAATCTAAATATAAAATAAGTATAGTTGCTAATTATTTATTAACTAATGATGAGAAAGATATACAAAAAAATGTTATTCTATATCAAAATGAATTTTTAGCACAATTTAGAGCTAATATTTTAGAAGTTACTAGCGATAAGAATTATTATGAAAAAGGCGATAAAGCGGTTTTAACTTATAAAATTGAAACAAATTGTTCTCATGAAATTGCTAAATTACGTATTAATAATAAAGAATATATAGCTACAAAAGTAGGAGAGGGTATATATCAAGTTGATTATACTGTTTCAACTAATAGAGGTATTTATGATATTTCTACTTCTAAAGTTGTTTGTAGTAGTGGAAATGTTGCCAATGTATCTAATAATATGAAGTTAGAGGTTTTAAAAGATGTTTTAACTCTTGAAGATTTTAAAGAAGAGTTTAATACTTCTAAATCAAAAGTTAATATTAGTTTTAATATAAGAGATATTGATAATAGTTTTGTTGCTGGAAAAATTCTTCTTACAAAAAAGAATGGTGAAGTTAAATATTCAAAAGACATAAATATAGGTAAAAATACTTTTACGCTAGATTTAGAGTCATTTACAACTTATGATTTAAAGATTAATGTTACTTATGATAGAGATTCTAAGAATGATAGCTTTAATAAAATTAATAAGGATTTAATTCTTAAAGAAATAGAGGGTAGTAAAGATTATAAATTAGTAGTATCTAATTTAAAAACTACTAAAAATAATAAAGAAACTAAATATTTTGCTAAGAATGAAAAAATTAATTTAGTTTTTGAAAGTGAAAATTCTCGTAATTTAGATATAGAAAAAGTAACAATTGATGGAAAAAAATATGCTGTTACAAAAAATAATAATAATTATCAAGTTTTAGTTGATGGATTTAGTGATGCTTTAGAAAAAACATTAATACTTGAAAAAGTAAAATTAAGTAATTCAGTTGAACTAAGCGTTAAAGAAAATAATAATATTAAAATAGAAATTTTAAAAGATATCCCAACAGTAAGTGATTTTAAGTATACAATTGATGCAAATAATTCTAAAGTAAAAGTTGAATTTAATCTTAATGATACTGATAGTAGTTTAATTAATGCTCAAGTTATACTTGTTGATAATAAGGGAGATGTAGTTTCTCGTAAAGATATTGTTAAAGGTAAAACTGCATTAGAATTTAATATTAAAAGAGCAGTACTTTATACTTTAAAAGTAAATGCATCTTATGATAGAGATAGTAAAGTAGATAGTACTAATAACTATCAAAATAAAACAATATTTACTAAAGAAATTATTGATACTACTGATTATAGTGTAACAATTACGGATATAAAAGCTTTAAAAAATGATGTAGAAAGTAATTATTTTGCTAAGAATGAAAATATTAATCTTACTTTCTCATGTGAAAATGCTAGTCATTTAGATACTACAGAAGTTACAATTAATGGAAAAAAATATGCTGTTACAAAAAATAATAATTTATATCATGTATTAGTAGATGGATTTAATGATGCTGGTAGTAAGGCTTTAACTATAGAAAAAGTTAAATTATCTAATAATATTGAAATGGATGTTATGAATAATAACACTATAGAAATAGAAATCTTAAAAAATAAACCTTCGATTAATAATTATTCAGTAGTTGAAAATATTAATGATTGTTCATTAGATATATTATTTGATTTAGTTGATTCTGATAATTCAGCAGTTAACAGTACACTTAAAATTAGTGATGATAGTGGTAAAGTTATAAAAACTGTGACTATTAAAAAAGGTGCTAATACTGTTAAATTAAACGTTGAAGAAAGTAAGGATTATAAGGCTAATTTTGTCATTGATTATAATTTATCTTTAGATGAAGATGCAACAGATAAAAATATAGTTGGTAAAGTCAAATTAGATAAAACATTAAGATTAGATATTAATTATAATTTTGTTGCTAATAATTTTAAAACTTATAATGATAAGAATGAAGAAACTGTAAATTTTGCTAAAGATCAAGATGTTAAAATTATTTTTGAAAGTTCTAATGCGACAACTAATATTCCAGAAAAAATTCAAATAAATAATCAAGAATATGATGTTAGTTTAGAAAATGGAAAATATATTGCTACTGTTTCAGGATTTAATAGTTTTGGTTCTAAAAAATTAAATATTCAAAAAATAATTCTATCTAATCAAAAAGAATTTGAAGTTAAGCAAAGTATAGATATTAATATTATTAAAAATACACCTAGTATTTCAAATTTAGATATTGAAGATAATACTCAAAAGAATTATGTTGAAGTAAATTTTGATATTAAAGATGATGATAGTGCTTTAATTTCTATGAGTATAGATTTATATAATGATAAAGATGAAATTATTGAACAAATCTCTTTAACATCTGATGAATTAGCTATGGAAAGTATTTCTAAGAGATTTAATAGTGTTTTCACTTCAAAATATAAGGTTAATATCGTTTCTTCATATTTATTGACTGATAAAGAAAGTGATACAAAAGAAAATATTATTTTAGGAACAAAAGAAATTGAATCTGTAGCACAAGCTGAAGTTGTTAGTGTTGTAAGTGATCAAAAATATTATGAAAAAGGTTCTGATGTAATTCTTACTTATGTATTTAATACTAATAAAATTGATGATATTTCTAGTATTATGATAGATAATAAAGATTATGATGCTATAAAACAAAGCGATGGAAGTTATCAAGTTACTTTAAAAGCTAGTTCAACTAGTGGAATTAAATCATTAAATGCTTCACGAGTTACCTTTAGTAATCATTTAATAGCTGGAGTTAATAAAACTATAAAAATAGAAGTTTTAAAAGCAGAACCTACTGTCAGTAATTTTAAACAAGTTGATAATACAGATGATTCGAAAGTCACTTTAAGATTTGATATTAATGATTCTGATAATAGTTTTGTTAATGGAAAAGCTGATTTAATAAGTAGAAAAGATGGAAGTGTAATAAGTAAAACTATCAAAGTAGGAGCAAATAGTTTAGAGTTCGATGTTGTAGAGTTAGAAATGTATGAGCTAAATATTAAAGCAACTTTTGATAGAGATACAAATACTCTTACAACTGATGATAATTTAATTACAGATAAAATATTACATACTCATGAAGTTCAATTAGTAGTTGATTATGACTTAACAATTAGTGATATAGTAACTTATAAAAATAATACTTCTTCAAAATATTTCTTAAAAAATGAAGATATTGCATTATTATTTAAAAGTACAAATGTAACTAATTTTGATATTAATGAAGTAGTTGTTAATGGTAAAAAGTATAGTGTTACTAAGAATAATGATTATTATCAAGTTAATATATCTGGATATGAAACATCTGGTGTTAAAAAACTAACTATTGAAAAGGTTAAGCTTTCTAATACAAAAGAATTTAATATAACTGAAGATAATGAAATTCAATTAGAGGTTTTAAAAACTGAACCTTCTATTAAAGAATTTAGTTACGAAGAAGATGTTTATGGTGATGTAACTATTAAATTTAATTTAGTTGATGAAGAAAATACAGTAACTAAGGGAAAAGTACAAATAATTGATGATGCAGGTTCTATTATAGAAGAAGTTTTAAATGAAGATAATAATTCAGTTAAATTTACTCCTAAAGAAAATGCTGATTATATTGTTAAAATATTAGCAGATTATGACTTAGATACTAATAAATTAGATAATACTTCTAACAGTTATAAAGATGCCATTTTATTAGAAAATGAAATATCACTTGGTAGTCGTAAGTTCCAGATTAAAGATATTGTATCATCGACTGTTTATACTCAAACAGACGAGGGAATAAGAGAAGCCGAAAATATTAAAATTTCTGATTTAGAAAATTTAAATAATTATATTGTTAAAGTTAAACCTAGAGATATGTCTGCTTTTTATACAACAATTGAAAGTTATAGAGTAGATGATAATAATAAATTAAAATTATCATTAAAATATGATGATGTTGTTCAGTATAATGGTACAAAGAAACAGAATAATTTAGAAATAGAATATGGTACTGTTAAAAATGGTTCTGTTGAAGGAGGTAGCCTAGAGCTTCTTATAAAAAAGATTGAAGCTAATCCTAGTGGAACTTTTGAATTAACTAAAGATTATGATGCTTCATTTGTTTCTGGAGCTGCTCTTACTGCTATAAGTGAGAAGTTTAGTGGTACATTAAATGGTAATGGACATAAAATTACTAATTTGAGAAAACCTTTCTTTAATGAAATAGAAGGGGCAACAATTAAAAATTTAATTTTTGAAAATGTTAGTTTATCAGGAGCTAGTAGTCATGGTACTATTGCTAATATTGCAACTGATACTACTGTTACTAATGTTCATATTAAAGGTCTTAATTATACAACAGGTGATAATCATTCAGCTGGATTTATTGGAGAAGCAACTGATACAAATGTTGAAAAGAGTAGTGTAACAAATTTTGTTATTACAACAGCTGGTCATATTAGAGTTTCAGCAATTATTGGTAAACTTACTAATGGTTCTATCAAGAATTGTTATGTTCAAGGTGCTATTAATTCTACACAAACAAAAGATGCTAATGGTATCGGTGGAGTTTTAGGACATGGTTTTGGTGAAGAAACTGTTGAAAATTGTATAACAAAGATTGCTATTACTAATAATCAAGGTCCAAGACTAAATGGAGGAGTAGTAGGTTTATTTAAGAATAATGTCTCTGTATTAAAAAATAATGTTAGTTTATCAACTGGATCAAATTTTTATACTGTATATGGTAATGCAGGTACAGTAACGGCAACTAATAATTATGAATTACAAGACTCTGGTTTAAATTCTAATGCATCAGCAGGTAAATTTAGTATAATTGCTAAAGAAGATATTAATCGTAGTTTCTATAAAAATGATGCAAATTTTGATGAGACTATTTGGGATTTAACAGATACTTCTTATGATAGATTACCATTATTAAAAAATGATGATCCTAATAAAGTTTTAAGCGAGACAGAAACTCAAAGTGTATATATTCCTGATTATAAGAGAATAAAAAATGTAGCTGGTTATAATAAAAATAAAGAAATTTTATATCATAATATTTACAAATTAATGCCATTTTATGATGCTAAATACTTAGTAGAAGATGCTACAAAAATAGCTAGTGATAATTTATTAGCTACAAAAGTAATTAAACATATATTACCTTATAGTAATGGTAGTTTAGTTAATTATTTCACAAATGAAAATCATAGTAGTATTACTGATATTAAAGTTATATATGATGGTTTTGAAGTTGTTAATTATAAAGTTAATTTTAAAGAATTAAAAAATAATATTTCTATTTATGAAGTAGAAGAATTAGGGTTACATTATTCTCCTAATAATTATGTTATTAAAAATGATGCATCTGTTGTTAGTGTAATTGAGGAGTATATCAAGGGAATAGATTATACTACTGTACTTGATCCTTTAACAACAGTTGCTGATGCTAGACATTATAAAGATAATTATAACGAAGTAATTAAAGGATTAGCTTTAAATATAACTCTACAATTATTACAAAATGATGAAGAGAATATTCTAACTATTAATAATGAAATTCTTAATAATAAAATAAAAGAGAATTTAATTGATAGTGGAAGACTTAATAAGATTATTTATGCTTATAACTATTTTAATAGATGGTATAGCTTTGAAATAGGTGGAGCTAAAATATCAGATATCTTATTATTTGAAAATAAAATGTTTAAAGATACTAATTCATTTGATGCAATTATTAATGAAGTGCTTGTTGGAAATATGGGTGTTGCAGAAACACATACTTTCTTTAATACTAATATTAAAAAATATACAAATAGTACTAATATAGCAACTTTCTTGGATAGTATTATTGCAGGAATTGGTGGCTATGATAACGTTGATGATTGGTTTACTGAATATTTTGGAGCAAGAAATATATTAGCCGAATTTGGTGTAGATAAAAATCCAAATATATTATATCGAGGATGGTATCAACTTAAGAAAAATGGTAGAATGATACTTCCTGTTATAACATTACCTGAAAATTGTACTTATATGATTTCTGGACCTGCACATTTACAAATTGGACCTTCACAGTTGTATCATAAAGATGTAGGAACTGCTGCAGGAAAAGCCGCTGTTCAAAGAATTGTTAATAATCATTTGAATCTTGTAAAGAGGCATTTGAATACATTAGCTGGTTCATTTGACCCAGGAAAATGGAATAATTATTGTATTATGGTTTATGACTGTACTAAAATCATTACAGGTTATAAAAATTCATATTTTCCAGGTACTAATATTGTAATAGGTACTTCACCTGTATATACTCAAGGAAAAGTCGGACAAAATTATCCATTCTTCAAAAACTTTAGTGAGGTATTAGGTTTATGGCAACCAGGTGGAAGTGCTGCTGGTGTTGGAAATACTGCAGGATTCTTATGGTTCATAGCTAGACCAGGTCTTACTAATTTTGATACTTGGACTCATGAATTTGAACATGCTCTATTTGATAAAATTATGTTATTTCAAGCTGGAACTAGATTTAAATATGGTCTTGAGACACTAACTGAAGGTAATGTTGAACAAAATGGTGTTTGGAGTGAAAATAACCTTTCACAAGATGTTGGACCATATTACTTTAATACAACTTTTGATTTAAATAAGGAAGGAAATGCAACTCAAAATTTAAGTCCTGATAGAATTGATACTAGAGAAAAACTAGAAAATTATTTCAAGGGACAACAGAATGCTTTAGATTTACTTGATTATATCGAAGGTAAGGCGTTTATAAGATTAACACCAGAGCAACAAGCAAGAGTTGCTACAAGAATGAATCAGTCTGGAGGATGGTCTACTTGGGGAGCGATTACTGCAGCACAAGCAGAACAAATGAACTTAACATCTTTAGAATCTTTATATGATAATAGAATTATTATACGTCCTGAAAATGCATGGGGTGTAAGTGTAAGAGGTCTTAAAGTAATTAATAGTATTGGTACTAATGATTATGGATTTGAGTCTGTTTGGGTAAATCGTTGGTATATCGGTCATAATGATAATGGTATGCCAGATGCATTCTCAGCAAAACGTAATTATTTTGAAATGCTTGGTTATGCAGGAGTTGATGGATATGTTACTTACGGAAGAGGAAGTACGAAAACAGATCTTGATGCTATTCAAAAAATTACAAAGTCTGTTACTGGAACAGCAATGAATTGGAAAGAATATAAGATGAGTAGATATGCTACTGTTGAAGAAAATATAAGAAACAATAAGTATATTGATGTTGATTATATGATTGAAAGATTCTATCAAGCTTTATCAAGTGATACTAATAGAAATGCGACTTCAAGAACAAATCTTAGAAAAATATATTATCATTACTTAAAGAGTGTTACGAATGACTTTGTCGATGATCCATTAGGAACAACAGTTGAAGTAAATCATATTAAAACCGCAGAAGAATTAGTTGAAAAGATTAATGCTCAACCATATGGTTATTATGTATTAGATAATGATATTGATTTTTCTCATATGACAACGAATGTTACTCAAACATTTATGGGAAGATTAGATGGTAAGGGTCATAAGATTATTGGAAACACTTTACCTATCTTTAATAAGATTAGATATGGTTATGTAGGAAATATTAAATTAGATGGAACAAATATTCCAAAAACTATTAATAATGCTGGTGCTTTAGCGTATAAATCTGAGATGAGTACTGTTGAAAAAATTAGTGTAACTAACTTACAAATGAATTTTGGTGGAAGAAATGATTTAAGTTTAATTGGTGGAGCTGTAAGTAATGTTGTAACTAGAGATTGTAGTGTTGAAAAACTTAAACATTACATCAGAAGTATTGAGGATTTAGCAATGCTTAATGAAGATACTAGTGGAATTTATATTTTAGAAACAGATCTTGATTTTACTGGAAAGACTTATAATGGTACAGTTGTTAGTAATATATTTACTGGAACAATAGATGGTCAAGGTCATACTCTTTCTAATTTAACAGATGCTAGTTTATTTGCTAATTTTAGAGGTAAAGTTGAAAATCTTAAGATTAAGAATTTTAATAATGCTAGTACTGGTCGAGGAAATGGTGATTATGTAACTGCATTCACGCAAGAATCCTTTACAGCGACTTTTAGAAATTTGAGATTTGAAAATATTACTTTATCTGGAAGAAATAATGTTGCTGTTGTTTCTGGTGCTGATGCAAGAGATAATGCAAATTCTGTATTTGAAAATATTAGTGTTAAAAATGCTAATGTTACTGGAACTGGAGTTTATGTTTCTACATTTATTGGACGTAAATATGGTGGAAGAATCTCTAATGTATTTGTACAGGGTAAATTAACTATTAACTCGACAGAAAATGGAGGACTTGTAGGTTCCTTACAACAGAATGGAACTATTGTTGAAAATGTTGTTACTGATGTTTCTATTACTAAGACTCATAATACTTATCAGAATGCAAGTTTGGCAGAGATTAATGGGTCAATGTTTGGAAATATTTATAATACCCCAGTAATTAGAAGCTCTATTGCATTTGGTACTATGAGTGGATATACAAATAATGCGGGTGAAGAATTAAAGCCTTATAAATTTGTTGGAGCTACAGAAGCTCAAGTCATAGCAACTATGACTAAATGTTTTGAAGTTTTGGAAGAAATTGGATCAACTAGAGTTAGTGAAAATACTGATGGAAAACTTAATAGTGTTTCTCGAACAAACTTAAATAAACAATTTTATAAAGATTTAGGCTTTGATGAAGCTTTATGGAATTTAGATAGTCTATCTAGTAAAGGATATCCAGTTCTTAAATAAATAAAGATGGTTTATTCCATCTTTTTTTTTAGTCTAAATTTTTTCTTTTAAACATATAGTTAAAGGGGAGATGATTAATTGAACTTTAAAATAGGTGATTTAGTAAGCAGAATTTCTTATAATCATGATATAGTTTTTAAAATTACTAGAATAGTTGATAATACGGTTTTTTTAAAGGGACTTGATTTTAGACTTTATGCAGATGCTGGTATGGATGATATTGTAAGTGTAAGTAATTTTTCTCATAGTGATGAAGATATAATTCAAAAAAATGTAAGAGATATAAAAATAGATAGAAATAACTATTTTTACTTACCTGGACGCGTGCTTCACATTGATGGCGATAGTGAATATCTTGATAGATGTATGAAATTTTATGATAGTATGGGAATCCAAGCTAATGGTATTTCTTTAGCAGAAGCTGTAATTTCGTCAAAGATTTATAATCTAATTAAAGAATATCGTCCTGATATTGTTGTTATTACTGGACATGATGCATATTTTTCGAAAAAAAATAATAAAAAAGATATAAATAATTACGAGAATACAGGTAACTTTATTTCGGCTATAAAAGAAGCACGTAAATTTGAAAAGAGTCAAGATAAATTAATTATTATTGCTGGAGCATGTCAATCTAATTATGAAGAATTAATCAAAGCAGGAGCAAATTTTGCGTCTAGTCCAAAAAGAATTAATATTCATGCTCTTGACCCAGCAATTATTGCTTCTTCAATTGCTTTTGCTGATAAAAATCAAAGTATAGATTTAATAAGTATGATTGATAAGACAAAATATGGGAGTGATGGAATGGGTGGAATTATTACTAATGGAACTATGTATGTGGGGTATCCAAGATGAATATAGATACTGCCAAAAAGATAGTAGAAGATAATTTATTAGTTAATCATAAATTTTTATATAAAGGAAATCGAAATCAAAATGAAGAATTTTCAGGTAAAATTAGTAAAATGTTTTCCGCCATTTTTATTATTGAACTAGATAATTCATTAATAAAAGCTTATTCCTATAATGATTTAATAATTGGTAATATAAAAATTTTATCTTAAAGACAAAAAATATTGATTTTTTATAAATTGTAGTATAAAATTAAATTGTAAAGTAGTTATGCTTTAAGAGGGAGGAAGTCAGATTATGAAAATTACATCTGTAAATGTACGCAAAATTGAAAAAGAAGGATCTCGTATGAAAGGAATTGCTTCTGTATTATTAGATGACAGTTTTGCAGTACATGATATTCGAATTATTGAAGGAGACAACGGTCTATTTATAGCAATGCCTAGTAGAAAAACTACAACTGGTGGATATCGTGATATTGCTCACCCAATTAATCCAGAAGTACGTTCTATGTTTGAAGATGCTATTATTGAAGCTTACAATAATACAGAAGATGTAGAAAGTGAAGAAGAATAGATGCTATGCATCTTTTTTTTGTAATAAAATTTTTATTTATATCATATTATTTTTTAGGAGGATAATATGGATAAAGATACAGTTGGAATCAATAATTATAATCATAGTTTAAGTTTACTTGAAAGAAAAACTTTAGTTATAACAGGGGTTAAGAAAATAGAAAATTTTGATAATCTTCATTTTGTTTTAGAAACTACTATGGGGTTTATGGTTGTAAAGGGAGAAGAATTAGAATTAATAAAGTTAGATACGCTTGCAGGTAATGTATCAATTAAAGGAACAATTAATTCAGTAGAATATGTAATGGAAAATAACAAAAAGAATAAAGAAGAAAGTGTTTTAGCAAGGTTATTTAAATAGATGGAATTAAAAATCCAATTATTAAGCTTATTTGTTTCTTTTTTATTTGGTATTTTCCTTTTTTTTATGATTAAGTTAAATTATAAATACTTATTTTCTAATTCTAATAAAAAGAAAGTTATTTTTAGTTTTATTTTTTGTTTCGACTTATCTCTACTTTACTTTTTGATATTATATTATTTAAATAATGGAACTTTACATTTATATTTTTTACTTTCTATTATATTTGGTTTTCTAATTACTTATAATTTTAATAAAAAGTGATGTAAAAAAGTGTAAATACATTATAAAATATTGTGTGATTCTGTCTAGTAGATGTATAATATATGATGAAAAGGTAGGTATGTGATATGGCAAAAAAGAAAGGTAAGGTTAAAAGTAGAAGAAGAATGCTTGTATTAGGTTTTCTTTCTATTATTACAATTGTTGCTATGTCTTTTACTATAGGTAAATATTGGGTAGAAATATTTGAAAAATATAAAGAAAAAAATTCACTTGATAAAGAATTAATTAGTTTGAAAGAAAAAGAAGAAGAATTAAAAGTTGATGCTAATAAATTACAAAATCCTGATTATATAGCTAGATATGCTAGAGAAAAATATCAATATTCTAAAGATGGTGAGTTTATTTTACAAATTCCTGAAGAATAATGTGATATTTTCTTTTTTTCTTTTAAATTGTGATATAATTATTTTAGCTAGATGGAGGAAGTTAGATGCAGAAAATTGATGAAGAATTTAATTTTAAACTTAATGATAAAATAGTTGTAGGATGTTCTACTGGTCCTGATTCGATGGCTCTTGTTGATATGCTTTTGAAAATAAGAGAAAAGTATAAATTATCTATAGTAGTTGCGCATGTAAATCATAATGTTCGTGAGGAGTCTTATGAAGAAGCAGACTTCTTGAAATCTTATTGTTTTTCTAATAAATTAATTTATGAAAGTATGATAATAGAAGAATATGGAGATGATAATTTTCATAACGAAGCAAGAAATATTAGATATAATTTTTTTGAAAATTTAGTTCATAGATATAATGCAGATTATTTAATGACAGCACATCATGGAGATGATTTAATTGAAACTATAATGATGAGAATAGTTAGAGGTTCAAATTTAAATGGTTATGCTGGTTTTAAAAGTATTGTGGATATGGATGGCTATAAAATAGTTAGACCATTAATTAGATTTACTAAACAAGAATTAGAAGAATATGACTTAGAAAATAATATAAAATATTTTATTGATAGTTCTAATGATAAGGATAAATATACAAGAAATAGATATCGAAAAAATTTGCTACCATTTTTAAAACAAGAAGAATCTTTAAGTCATTTAAAATTTTTAAAATTTAGTAACTTATTAAGTGATGCATCTAGATTTATTGATAAAGTTAGAGATAAAACTATAAAAAAAGTAATGGAAGATGAAAAAATAGTTATCGATAAATTTTTAGAAGAAGATCAATTTATTCAAAAGGAAATACTTTATTATTTACTTAGTGAATTTTATCAAGATGATTTAATTTTAGTTGGAGACAAACATATTGAAATTCTTTTGGAGTTAATTAATAAGAAAAAAAGTAATGCTTTTATTAATTTACCTAATGATGTTAAAGCGAAAAAGAATTATAATTATTTTTATCTTACTAGAGAAACAAATATGCTTTCTAGTTATGAAATTGAATTTGATAATTATGTATTATTACCTAATAAACATTATATAGAAAAAATAGAAGATATAAATGATAATAGCAATAATATTTGTAGATTAGATAGTAGTGAAATAACACTTCCGTTAATAGTTAGAAGTCGAAGAATAGGAGATAAAATAAAAGTAAAAGGACTAAATGGTACAAAAAAAGTTAAAGATATATTTATTGATAAAAAAATATCTCTTAATAATAGAGATATTTGGCCAATAGTTTTGGATTCTAAAGGAGTAGTTGTTTGGATTCCTGGAATAAAAAAATCTAAATTTGATAAGAAAAAATCAGAAAAATATGATATAATATTAAAATACAATTAAGGAGGCAAATTATGAATAGTAATTTAAGTAAAAAAACAATAAAAAAAGGATTTTTACCGTATTTATTTTTATTTGTTATTATGTTAGGTGTTTTTTATGCAGTTAATGTATTTAATAGAGATATTCATGAGTTTACTTATAATGAATTTATTTCTAAAATAGATAATGGTAAAGTAAAAGAATTAAATTTAGTAGCTAGGGGTAGTGGATATGTATATGAGGTAACAGGTTCTTTAAAAGGATATGACAAAAATGAATCTTTTGAAGCATTACTTCCACTAAGTGAAGAAGTTATCAAAAGAATAGTGGATGCTAGTGATGAACAAGATTTTAAATTAAATGTTTCACCTGATCCTGAATCTTCATCTTTATTATTAATTGTTGTTAATGTTTTACCAATTGTTTTACTTGTTGCAGTTGCATTTTGGTTTTTTAATAAACAACTTGCTGGTAATAAAAGTTCAATGGATTTTGGGAAAAGTAGAGCTCGTTTAAATCCTGATAATAATAAAGTAACATTTAAAGATGTTGCAGGATTAAAAGAAGAAAAAGAAGAAGTTAAAGAATTAATAGATTTCTTAAAAAATCCGAAAAGATTTCAAAAATTAGGTGCTAGAATACCTAAGGGTGTATTATTATTTGGTCCTCCAGGGACAGGAAAAACATTGTTAGCTAAGGCTGTTGCAGGAGAAGCTAATGTACCATTTTATTTTATTAGTGGATCTGATTTTGTAGAGTTATTTGTAGGAGTTGGAGCAAGTCGTGTTAGAGATATGTTTCAACAAGCAAAAAGAAATGCTCCTTGTTTAATATTTATAGATGAAATTGATGCTGTTGGTCGTCAAAGAGGAACTGGTTTAGGTGGAGGTCATGATGAGAGAGAACAAACACTAAATCAATTACTTACTGAAATGGACGGATTTGGTGCTAATGAAGGAATTATAATTATAGCAGCAACTAATAGACCTGATGTTTTAGATCCAGCACTTTTAAGACCTGGAAGATTTGATAGACAAGTTACAGTTAATCTTCCTGATGTTTCAGGACGTGAGGAAATTTTAGGAGTACATGCTAAAAACAAAATTTTAGCTGATGGTGTTACTTTAAAAAATTTAGCTAAGAGAACTCCAGGTTTTAGTGGAGCAGATTTAGAAAATTTACTTAATGAAGCAGCTTTACTTGCAGTTAGAAGAAATAAAGATGAAATTACAATGAGTGAAGTAGATGAAGCTACTGATAGAGTGTTGATGGGACCTGCTAAGGTTAGTCATAAATATAGTGAAAATGATAGAAAGCTTGTAGCATATCATGAAGCTGGTCATGCGGTTATTGGATTAAAGCTTAGAAATGCTAGTGATGTTCAAAAAGTTACTATTATTCCTAGAGGTTCAGCTGGTGGATATAATATGATGGTGCCAAGTGAAGAAAAATTATGCTCTACAAAAACTGATTTATTAGAAGAGATAACAGGTTTACTTGGAGGTAGAACTGCTGAAGAGATTACGTTTGGGGAAATTACGACTGGAGCACATAATGACTTTGAAAAAGCTACTAAGATAGCTCGTTCAATGGTTACAGAATATGGTATGAGTGATTTAGGTCCTCTTCAATTTGAGCAACAAGCAGGGAGTGTTTTCCTAGGACGTGATTATAATAAAAGTCAACATTTTTCAAATGAAGTTGCAAATGAAATTGATATGGAAATGAGAAAAATTATTGATGATTGCCATAAGAAAGCTACAGAAATTATTAAGAAAAATAAAGAGTTATTAAAATTAATTGCTGAATCTTTATTAGAATATGAAACTTTAACTAAAGAGCAAATCGATTATTTAGTTAAAAATGGAAAAATGCCTGTTGAAGAAGATAATTTAGAAAGTATGTCAATTACAGAATTAAGAAAAATGGCAAAAGAAAAAGGTATTAAGAATTCTGATAAAATGAATAAAGCTGAATTAATAAAAGAATTGGATGTTTAATCTTAATTCTTTTTTTTAATTTTTTTTGAAAATTTTAGTTTATAGTGTATAATATTTTTTTAAATAGGAGGGCTATAAATGAAATTTACTGATATGACAATTTCTCAATTAATTGATTCAATAAAAAAAGAGATTGGAAGTAAGATAGATATTGGCAAATTGGGTAATTATTTTCAGCATCGTATTAAATCGAATGACTATTTATCAAATAATGAACTAAATGATATATCTTTATTATTTTATCTATTGGAAGGAAGTAATTTGTTTAAGCGAGGTAAAGGTTATATAAATGTTTTAAATAAAATAAGTTATTTAGTAAATATTTCAAAAGAAAATAATGAAGAAATAGAAAATCAAGAATTAGAAGATATAAAAAAAGTTTTAAATGGTTTAGAAAGTGATTTAATAAATGATATATTAAGGAAAATGATTAGTGAATTAGGAAGAAAAAGAATTTCCTGTAAAATTTTAAATAAAAATCTTAATTTATTGTTAGAACAAAAAGATATTGATGAATATGAAGAAATAATTAATAAGATATTTGTTTATATTAAAAATGATGAAAGTATAGTATCAAGACTTGGTAGTTTAGAAAAATATTCAAAATTTTATGATCGAATATTTTCTTTGTTAAAAATAATCAGTAAAAGAAGAGCTAAAAAAGAGAAAAAAGAATTAGTATTATCTGAAATCGAAATTTTAAAAAAAGTTTTTACTCAAGAAGTTTTAGAGTCAATTCAAATAATTGGTTTGCCAATAGAAGAAGATAATGAAAGAATATTAAGTATTGATGATCCTTTATCTAAGGATTTGGATGGAGCTTTTAGTATTCGAAAAGAGGGAGAGTGTTATAATCTTAAAGTATATATAACAAATGTACCTAGTTTTTTAAAAGAAAATAATAAATTAGCAAGAGAAGCATACAATAGGGGAAATTCAATTTATATTTATAATGGTAAAGAACCAATTAATCAAATTGATATGCTACCTCCTTTTTTATCATGTGATAAGCTTTCTTTGTTACAAGGTTGCTTTAGAAATGCAATTGTTTTTAAATTTATAATAGATAATAATGGAAATGTAGAAAATAAATCTATAAAGATAAAAAAGATAAATGTAAATAAAAATCTTTCACAATTAGAAGCAAATGAATTATTAACAAATGATAAAGTATTAAGTGAAATTCAAGCTGATTTAAAATTATATAAAGAAGCAGTTGGTAAAGTAGTGAAAACAAGTAAAGATTTATATATAAATAGATTAAATGTTAATAAAGTTATTGATTTAGTGGCTTTTTCTTCAATATTTACTAATTATTATATTGGAGATAAATCTTTATTTGCTATATATCGAGATTCTGGGAAATATAAATGTAAATCTTCCAAAATAAATTATACGCATTCTGTAACTCCGTTAAGAAAATTTGTATCTGATATAAATTTAGCTTTTTTCTTAAATCAGCAAGGTGTTGAATCTTTTGATGAGAAGAAACTTAATTATGTAGAAAATAATATTGATGAAATATTAAATCATTTAAATTATAAAGATGAATTAACAAACTATGTACAAAGCCATTCGTATTTGATAAAAAAATTGTTTTAGGATAGTAGTTTATATTTTTACTTACTTGAGAAATAAAGTTGTTTAGTATATAATATTTTTCAAAGTAATATCAATTATTTTTAGTGTTTAATAAATATTTTAAGATATGAAATTTGATAATTAAGTTAATAATTTTTTTAAATTTTTGTTAATAAAAAAGTAGTACAAAATTTAATTATGAAATTATTTATTGACAAACTAGAATATCTCTAATATTTTTATGTTTTTGTGAAAATTGTACTGAAACATAATTAAAACAATTTATAAGTTAAAGGTGAAAAAATGGAATGGAAAATCGGAAATGTTATAATTAAAAATCAGGTTGTTTTAGCACCTATGGCGGGAATTTGCAATTCTGCTTATAGAAGAATATGTAAGGAGATGGGATGTGGTCTTATATATGCTGAAATGGTTAGTGATAAAGCAATAACTTTTAGTAATCAAAAGACTTTGGATATGCTTTATATGCGTGATGAAGAGCGACCTATTGTTCAGCAAATATTTGGTAGTGATAAAGATTCTTTTGTTGAAGCTGCAAAGTATATATGTCGTGAAATGCAACCTGATATTATTGATATTAATATGGGGTGTCCTGTTCCAAAAGTAGCTGTTAGGGCGCAAGCTGGTTCAGCTTTGTTAAAAAATCCTGAAAAGATTTATGATATTGTATCTAGTATAGTTCAGGCTGTAGATGTTCCTGTTACTGTGAAAATTAGAAGTGGATGGGATAAAAATAGTATAAATGCGGTGGAAGTAGCAAAAATCATTGAAAAAGCTGGGGCAAGTGCTATTTGTGTTCATCCTAGAACTAGAAGTCAAGGATATAGTGGTCAGGCTGATTGGAATATTATTAAACAAGTAAAAGAAAATGTGTCTATTCCGGTTATTGGTAATGGAGATATAAAAACTCCAGAGGATGCTAAAAAGATGCTTGAGATGACTAATTGTGATGCAGTTATGATTGGTAGGAGAGTACTTGGGAATCCTTGGCTTATAAAGAATACAATTCATTATTTAAATAATGAATTAATTGAAAAAGTTTCTTTAATTGATCGTGTTGATATGTGTTTAAAACATTTAAATTATTTAAGAGAATTAAAAAATGATAAAATGGCTTCTTTAGAAATTAGAAATCATATTGGATGGTATTTTAAAGGTATTAAAGGAGCTAATGAGTTGAAAAATAAGGTCTATCAAACTTCAAATATTCATGATATAATTTCTTTATTAATGGAATTTAAGGAGGTAAATTACGATGAGTGAAAATACAAATAAAATAGAAGAAAATAAGGCTTTATTTTTTCAAAGATTAATAGCATTTATTATAGATGTAAGTATAATTTATCTTATAGCTTCTATGATTTCGACACCTTTTATTGATATAGATAAGTCTAATAAACTTACAGAAGAGTCTACTGAGATAATGCAAAAATACATGAATCATGAAATAAGTACAAAAGATTATTCAATAAAATTTATGAATATTTCATATAGTTTAGCTAGAAATAATGGCTTTTTATCAATAGTTACTATTTTACTAGAAATTGTTTATTTTATAGTTTTTCAAATATATAAAAATGGACAAACTATAGGTAAAAAAATAATGAGAATTAGAGTAGTTGCAGATAACGGAGATCTTTCTATGAATCAATTAATTATTAGAAGTTTAATTGCTAATTCAATTTTATTAGAAATAATTACTTTTGCTTTTATGGTCTTTACATCTAAAGATATATATTTTTATTCAACAGGTATTTTTGGTTTAATACAATATGTGATAATTTTAATTTCAATATTTATGGTGATGTTTAGAAAAGATGGATGTTCTATTCATGATAAAATTGCACATACTAAAGTGATTAGAATTTAGGAGGAAAAATTTATGAGAGAGTTTAGTGAACAAGAATTAGTTAGAAGAGAAAAATGTGAAAAATTAAGAGAGTTAGGACTTGATCCTTTTGGACAAAAGTTTGATAGAAAAGATTTTGCAAAAGATTTAAAAGATAAATATGAAGAAGTAGAACATGATGCTTTTGAAAATATGGAAGATACTGCTACTGTTGCGGGTAGAATAATGTTTATTAGAAAAATGGGAAAAGCTTCTTTTTTTACAATTAAAGATAGAAGTGGATCAATTCAAGTATATATTTCAATTAATGATATAGGAGAAGATGCTTATAATTTATTTAAGTCAGCAGATATTGGTGATATTGTAGGAGTTCATGGGAAAGTTATGAAAACTAAGACTGGGGAAGTTACTATTAAATGTTTAGAGTATACGCATTTAGTTAAAGCTTTAAAGCCTTTACCTGAAAAATTTCATGGATTAACAGATATTGAAGAAAGATATAGAAGAAGATATGTTGATTTAATTATGAATGATGATTCTAAACGTGTAGCTTTTTTAAGACCGAAAATTATTAGATGTATACAAAATTATATGGATAGTTTAGGTTTTTCAGAAGTTGAAACTCCTATTTTAGCAACTTTACTTACTGGAGCTTCAGCTAGACCTTTTGCTACTCATCATAATGCGCAAGATTTAGATATGTATTTACGTATTGCTTTAGAGTTACCTTTGAAAAGACTTTTAGTTGGTGGTATGGAAGCAGTTTATGAAATAGGAAGAGTATTTAGAAATGAGGGGATGGATCCGAAACATAATCCAGAATTTACTTTAATGGAAGCCTATCTTGCTTATAGTGATTTAGAGGGTATGATGAATCTTACTGAAAATATGTTTCAAACAATTGCTAAAGAAGTTATAGGTAAAATGACTTATAATTTTGGAGGATATGAAGTTAATCTTGAGGGACCTTGGAAAAGAATAAGTATGACTGATGCTATTAAAGAACAAACAGGAATAGACTTTAAAGCGGAAGATATGAACTTAGAAAAAGCTTTAGAATTAGCTTATGAACATCATATTGAAGTACTAGAACATGAAAAGTCATTAGGACATATTATTAATTTATTTTTTGAAAAGTATGTTGAAGAGACTTTAATTCAACCGACATTCTTATATGGTCATCCAATTGAAATTAGTCCATTAACAAAGAAAAATCCTGATGATCCTAGATTTGTTGATAGATTTGAATTGTTTATTTCAGGTAAAGAATTTGCTAATGCTTATACTGAGTTAAATGATCCAATTGATCAGTTAGAAAGATTTGAGGCTCAACTTGCTGAGCGAGATTTAGGAAATGATGAAGCTAATGATATTGATATGGATTTTGTTGAGGCATTAGAATATGGTATGCCTCCTGCAGGTGGAATTGGTTATGGTATTGATAGATTAATGATGTTATTTTTAGAGCAAGATTCAATTAGAGATGTACTATTATTTCCAACAATGAAAGAAAAGAATCGAGACTAAAAGAGACTTTGGTCTTTTTTCACGAAAATTTCATAAAAATAAAATGTAAATACTTGTAAATTAATACTTTACTAGTTATAATTATTATGGGAGGAAAATTTATGAAAAAACATAATATAGTAAAAGTCGTTCTTATAACTATTTTAGTGTTCTTATTACTTACTTGGATATTACCTGCTGCATATTATTCTGGTCAGTACACAGAACAAGGACGCGTTCAAATGGGATTATTTGATTTGTTTAATTATCCATTAACTGCATTATCATATTTTGGATATATTGCATTCTTTATAATTCTAGTTGGAGGGTTTTATGGAGTTTTATATAAAATTCCAGCTTATCGTACATTTTTAGATAAGATAGTATCAAAAGTTCAAGGTAAAGAAAAAATATGTGTTTCTATAATTATTGTTTTACTTGCTTTAGCAGTATCAATTTGTGGATTACAAATAGCAATAGCATTATTTATTCCTTTTATTGTTTCTCTTATACTATTAATGGGTTATGATAAGATAGTTGCAGCATTTGCTACAGTAGGAGCAATGGCTGCTGGATTAATTGGAAGTACTTATGCTTATTCTAATGTAGGTGTACTTGAATCAGCTTTAGGATTAAAGTTTGATTATGAAATTGGAATAAGATTTATTATCTTATTAATAGGAGTAAGTCTAGTTATATTTAATACATTAATGTATAT
Source organism: uncultured Mollicutes bacterium (assembly GCA_947652375.1). Taxonomy (GTDB): domain Bacteria; phylum Bacillota_I; class Bacilli_A; order RF39; family UBA660; genus UBA3789. Next base: position 240,439 of record CANTCS010000001.1, read on the forward strand.
AAAGAAAAATGCTTCTGATATAAAGATTGAAAAGAAGCCAATTAAAAAAGAAGAAAAAGTTGTTTCTACAAAAGTTGAAGACAAGAAAGTTGAGACTGTAGTTACTAAAAAGACTACTTCAAAAGCAAAAACTAGTGCTAAAAAGAATACAACTAAAAAGAATACTTCTAAATCAAGTAAAAATGCTAACAAAGCAGCTTTAAAAGATGAAGATGTTATTGTAGTTAAAGAAGAAATGGAAGAATTAATACCAGAAAATGTAAATAGTAACCATAAGATTTGGCCATTTGTTGCTGGCTTCTCATTATTATTTATTTTGATGGTACTAGCATTTATTTCTTGGGGAGAACAAGGTTTTAATGTTTCTATTTTTGATGATGCTACTAAAGGAGTATTAGAATTTAAATTATTTGGTTTTGAAATATTTGGAAAATTATTAGGAACAATTAATTCATTTGGTAATTGGACATTAATGGATATGGTTTTCCCTATTGTAATTGTAACTTTAATAATTGCAATAGTTTACAAAGTTAAACTAAATGATATATTTGATGGTTTTGCTACTGGAGCTAAAAAGGCTCTATTACCAGCATTTGTTTCTTTACTAATCTATACAGTATTAGTATTAGTTACATATCATCCATTCCAATTAGTAATTTATAAAAATGTTTTAGGATGGTTTAAAGGATTTAATATAGCAACAACATCAATAGTTGCAATCTTTGCAAGTTTATTTAATGCAGATGCTTCATATGTTTTTCAAAGTGTTGTACCATACTTTGCAAGTGTAGTTACTAATTCAGATAATTATTCTATAGCAGGAATTATTTTCCAATCTATGTATGGATTAACTATGTTAGTAGCACCAACTAGTTTGATTTTAATGGGAATTCTTTCATATTTAAAGATTTCTTACAAAGAATGGTTTAAAAATATTTGGAGACTTTTATTAGAGTTATTCATAGTTTTACTTATTATATTTATGATTTTAGCAGTAATGTAAGAGTAAATTTTAGGCAGATCACACGATCTGCTTTTTTTGTCTTATTTTTGGGTATTTAATTTATTGAAAATAGTTATTTATAAATTATAAAATAATAGAAGAGGTGATTAAATGAATTTGTTTTTTGATGAGGATTCTCAAAAAATTTTAGTTGATGCAAAAAAAGAAATGTATGATTTAAAACATCCTTATGTTGGAAGTGAACATTTGCTTCTAGCAATACTAAAAAATAAAGATTTAGAAATAACTAAGTTTTTAAATGAATATGAAATAAATTATGAAATTTTTAAAGAAGAACTAATTAGGGTAATTGGTGTTGGGAGTAAATGTAATGAATGGTTTTTATTTACACCATTATTAAAAAGAATTTTAAATAATGCTACTTATTATTCTAAAGATGAAAATAAATGTGTTAGTCCTTATAATTTATTTGTTTCTATATTACAAGAGGGAGATGGAGTTGCTAATAGAATATTGCTTGGTATGAGTATTGATTTAGATTTGCTTTATGATAAATTTATAGCTAATAATCAAATAAAAAATAATATAAAAAGTAAATTATTACTTGATGATTTTTCAATAAATATGAATAAAGAGTGTTATGAAAATAAATATGATCCAGTGGTAGGAAGAGAATCACAAATTGAAAGAATTATGCAGATTTTACTTCGTAAGAATAAAAATAATCCAATTTTAATAGGGGAGGCAGGAGTTGGAAAGACTGCAATAGTTGAAGAAATTGCTAGAAGAATTTGTAATAATGATGTTCCTTTAAAATTAAAAGATAAAGTTATTTATAATATGTCAATGTCAAGTTTAATTTCAGGAACAAAATATCGTGGTGAATTTGAAGAAAGATTAACTAAGGTAATTTCGGAAATAAAAAATAATCCTAATATAATTTTGTTTATAGATGAAATACATACTTTAGTAGGAGCTGGTGGAGCAGAGGGAGCTATTGATGCTTCGAATATATTTAAGCCATTCCTTTCTAGGGGAGATATTAAAGTTATAGGAGCAACGACTTTAGAAGAATATGCTAAATATATTGAGAAAGACAAAGCTTTAGAGAGAAGATTTCAAAAAGTATATGTTGAAGAAGCAACTTTATCAGAAGTAAAAGATATAATGAAAAAGCTTGTTCCAGTCTATGAAAAATTTCATTCTGTAAAAATTGATGATACTTTAGTTGAATTGATGATAAATTTAGCTGATAAATATATTGTTAAAGGGAGACAACCTGATAAAACTATTGATTTTTTAGATGAAGTTTGTTGTTATGCTTCTGTGAATAATAATAAAAATGATGTTATGATAAATAAAATAGAAAGTAAAATAGAAGAAATTGAAGAAAAGAAAAATCAAGAAATTTTAAAAAGAAATTTTAAAAAAGCATTGCTATTAAGAAAAGAAGAAAATGATTTAAAAAATAAATATAATAGAATTTATACTTCAAAAGATTTTTTAAGTAATGTTGTTTGTGTTAGTGAAGATGATTTATATAATGTTTTATATAATAAAACTAATATTCCTTTGGGTAAAATTTTTCAAAAGAAAATAACTGGTTTGAAAGAAAAGTTAAAAAAATGTGTTTATGGTCAAGATCAATCTATTAATTATTTAACAAGTTATTTACAAAATATAGATTATATTAAGAAAAATAAAGTTCCTAATTATTTATTAGTTGGTAAAAAAGGAGTTGGTAAAACATTTTTAGTAGAGAAAGTAGTAGAAAACTTATTTCATAAAAATTGTTTGATTAAACTTAATATGAATGAATATACTAGAGAACATACAATTTCAAAAATTATTGGGGCTAATCCAGGATATGTAGGTTATGATGATAGTGGATGTTTTTTAGATAAGTTAAAAAATAAGTCTTTTGCAGTTGTCCTATTAGAAGATATTGATAAGTGTAATAATAAAGTTTTAAATTTATTTTTAAAAGCTTTCGAAGATGGTTATTTTACTAATTCTAAAGGAGAAATAATAAATATTAGTAATTGTTTGTTTTTTATGACATCGACTTTAAAAGCAAATAATTTAGGATTTATTGAATCGGCTAATAAATATGAAGATGAAATATTAAAAGGAGTTTCTAATATTATTGAATTTAACGATATAGATGAAAAATCTATTGATAAGTATATAAATATTAAGATTAAAGATTATCAAATTAGTGATATTGAAAATAAGAAAAAGATTATTGCAAAGATAAAAAAAGAAGCTAATTATTTTGAAAATGGATTTGAAAAAATAGAGACACTTTTAGATAAATATTTTTTATTATTAAATGTATAAATATATTTTTTTGTAGTTTGTTCTTTTTCGGTAATTTAAATTTAAAATTTTATGTAAATTTGTTATAATAAATTAATAGGTGATTTTATGAAGTTATATAATACATTAACTAAAAAAGAAGAAGAATTTTTTACTAATGAAAAGTTGAAAGTAAAAATGTATACTTGTGGTCCAACTGTATATCATTACGCACATATTGGAAATCTTAGAAGTTATATTTTTGAGGACATTTTAGAAAAAGGGTTAGAGTATATTGGCTATGAAGTAATAAGGGCAATGAATATTACTGATGTTGGTCATCTTACAAGTGATGCTGATTCTGGTGAAGATAAAATGACTAAAGGAGCTAAAAGGGAGAATAAGACTGTTTATGAAATAGCTGAATTTTATACAAATGCTTTTTTTCAAGATATGGCAAGTTTAAATATTAGAAAACCAAAAATAATAGAAAAAGCTAGTAATAATATTAAGACATATATTAAAATGATAGAAAAATTGATTGAATTAGACTATGCTTATTTTTCGCATGGTAACGTTTATTTTGATATTAGTAAAGCTAAAAATTATTATCAATTGTCTGGTAAAAATCCTGATGACTTGAAAGTTGGAGTTAGAGATACGGTAGAAAAAGATGATTTTAAAAGAAATCCATATGATTTTGTGTTATGGTTTACTGTTTCAAAATTTGAGAATCAGGACATGAAGTGGGATTCACCTTGGGGAGTTGGATATCCTGGGTGGCATATAGAGTGTTCAGGAATTTCTTATGAGAAGCTTGGAGAATATTTAGATATTCATTGTGGAGGAGTAGATAATATTTTTCCACATCACACTAACGAAATTGCGCAAAGTGAAGCGTTTTTGGGCCATAAATGGTGTAATTTTTGGTGCCATGGAGCTCATTTAAATGATGAGACTGGTAAAATGAGTAAATCTAATGGAGAATTTTTAACTATAGAACTATTGAAGAAAAAGGGTTATAATCCACTCGACTATAGATTTTTCTGTTTAAATAGTCATTATAGAAATTCATTAGTTTTTAGCTATGAATCACTAGATATTGCTAGAAATACTTTAACTAAGTTAAAAAATAAAATTCATTCTTTAACCGATGATGGTGAGATTGATAATAATAAATTTTTAATCTATAAGAAAAAATTTTGTGAAGCTTTTGAAAATGATATTAATACTTCGTCTATGATAACTGTATTATATGATATATTAAAAGATAATAATTTAAATAATAAGACAAAGTTAAGTTTGATTAACGATTTTGATAAAGTTTTATCACTTGATTTAACAAAAGAAACTAAAAACGAAATTTCTAAAGAATTATATGATAAAATAAATAATTCAATAAAAGAACGCGATAGTGCTAAAAAAGATAGAAATTTTGAATTGGCTGATAAAATTAGAGATGATTTATTATCAGAGGGAATTAAATTAATTGATACAAGAGATGGAACTACTTTTGAAATATTAAATAAATAAAATTAAAATTTAAGAGGAAAAATAAACGTGAATTAGAATTTTTATTTTGAATGGAAAAAGTATTTTATTAAAATAACATTTCTACTATGTATTTTATATAAATTATAAATAATAAATGAGGAACTTTAAAATAAAGTTCTTTTTTGTTATACTTAATTTGGTGATTAAAATGCAGATAAAAGAAATTAATGTTTTGGTACTTGCTTATTTAGGGGATACTATATATGAAAATTATGTTAGAAAGTTTTTAATTAAACAAAATATTGCGAAAGTTGATGAGTTGCAAAAAGAAGCGGTAAAATATGTTAGTGCTAAAGCGCAAGCAAGTTTTTTATTTAATATGTTAGGTGAGAAATTTTTATCAGATGATGAAATTGTAATTGTGAAAAGAGCGAGAAATTATAAAACAACTTCTCATCCTAAAAATTGTGATATTTTAACTTATAAAAATGCAACTGGACTTGAGGCGCTTATTGGTTTTTTAGATTTAGAAAATAAAAAAGAAAGGATAGATGAAATAATGAGTTTCATCTTAAAGTAGCAAATGATAGTATATGGAAAGAATGTGGCTAAAGATTTATTAAAAAAAAATAAAAAGATAGAAAAAATATATTTACAGGAAGGTTTTAAGGATAAAGAGATAATTTCTTTAATAGAAAATAGAAAAATAAAAGTTATATTTAAACAAAAAAAGGAAATTGATGATTTGGTAAATGGTGTACATCAAGGTATAATTTTAGATGTTTCGGATTTTCAATATAAAAATATTAATTCTATATTTGAAAATAATGATAATTTTATAGTGATACTTGACCATTTAGAGGATCCTCATAATTTAGGTGCTATTATAAGGACTTGTGAGGCAGCAGGTGTTAAGTCTATTGTTATGCCAAGAGATAGACAGGTACAGATTAATGCTACTGTCATGAAAACTAGTGTTGGTACTTTAGATAATATGAATATTATATTAGTTCCTAATTTAGTTAATACTATAAAAAAATTAAAAGAAAATGGTTTCTGGATAGTAGGAACATCTTTAAAAAATAGTATTGATTATAGAGAAATTGATTATAGTGGAAAGATTGCTCTAATTATTGGTAATGAGGGAGTAGGAATGTCTCAATTAGTTTCTAGGAATTGTGATTTTCTTGCGAAAATACCTATGTATGGGGAAACAAATAGTTTGAATGCAAGTGTTGCGGCGGGAATTATGATTTATGAAGTAATTCGAAATAGAAAGTAGGGAAAATGAATTATAAACAGAATGATTATGAATTAATCTATATGGTTAGAGAGAATGATGATTTATCACGAGATTTGTTGTATGAAAAATATATTCCAATTATAAAGAGTTTAGCTAATGAGTTTTATCAAAAATACAATAGTTATGGATATGATTTTGATGATTTTGTCCAAGAAGCAATGATAGGTTTTCAAAAAGCAATTAATAGTTTTAATGAGGATAAAGAAACTTTATTTTATTCTTTTGTAGTTCTTTGTATTAGAAGATCATTGTTATCATTTTGTAGAAATATTTCGAATAGTAGAAAAAATATTTCTAATAATAATTATGTTTCAGTGGAGGAGTATGAAAATATATTATTAGATAATAATGCTAATATTGAGAAAATCAATGATATGAAAGAAATTGATAGCATTTTAAAAAAAATTTTGTTAGATTTACCATTTGAAAATAGTTGTATTTTTGAATTAAGAATTAATGGATTTAGTTATCGAGAAATAAGTATTTTATTAGATATTCCTGCTAGTAGTGTTGAATTTAAAAATAGAATTGCTAAGAAAAAATGTGAAAGTTTAATAAGCAAATTTTATGAAAAGATTATATAAAAGATAGTTTAGATAATAATATGAAAGTGGACACAAGAAATGTTTACTTTTTATTTTTTTATCATACACGAAAGATAATTAAAAAACTTAAATATTTGAAAAATATTACATGCAAAAAAGTTTAATAAATTTTAAGAAATTTCAAGTTGCTATAATTAATTTATAATTTTAGCGATTATGCTATTTATAATTGGATTTAATAAAAAAACAATTAATTTATATGTTTTTTTACTGTCTAGTTTTAGTGAAATGTTTATTTAAATTGTCTTTTTTTTTATTTTGTTTTACAATATAGTTAAAGTAGGGTGATTATATGAATAATAAACTTTTTAATGCCAAAAATCATGAATCAATTTCTTTAGCAGATTGGTTAAATAGTCATCCTAGTGAAGATGATATTAGAACGGTATTTCTTAATATGGATAGAGCACTAAAATATATACATGATCATGGTTATTGTATTGAAGTTTTTTTTCCAACAGAAATAGAAATTCTTAATAATGAAATAGATCATATTCAATTTAATAAATTAATAGAACTTTCTAAAGATTTAGATAGAAGAAGACAGATGATAAAAGAAGATATATTTAATTCTAGTTTAGTTCAAATAGGTATTTATTCAAATAGTTTAAAATATTTAAATCCTGATTTTGTAAAGGAAAATTTTGATTCTTTTGCTCAGTTTTTACCATCAGGGGATGTACCATATTATCGTGGAGTAGTACAAAGAGGAGCAACTGTTTATTTTTGTGAATTTGCTGTTGAAAGAAGAAATAGAGATTTAGATAATTTAGAAAAAGAATTAGGAGAAGCTGGTGGAAATGGTAAGGCATTAGTGAAAAATAGTGGTAGGATTATAGGAGTAGAAACAATAAATAATGATAAAATTAATGATTCAATTTATAGGCAAATAAATGGTTTTAGAGACTCTGCATTTATTAATATTTTAGCTTTACCTACTCTTATTTTATTTGGTTTAGTGATTTTAAGTATTATAGGTTGGATAGTTAGTTTTATTTAATAGTTGTTATTTACATAGTTTTTATAAAAGTCAGTTTATATATATGTATTTTTAATAAAATAATTATTAATATAATTGATAAAGATTATTTTTTAAATAGAAAAAAGAATTTCTTTATAATTTTTATAAACTTGAATTTTTTATTAGTTTTTAATTTAAAGAAATTTTTTGTTGAAATTATTAAGGAGACATAAAATTATAATTGACTTTTTTTTTTGTATATGCTATTTTATAGATGTAAGCACTTGGAAGTGTTTTTATTTTGAAAAAATAAGGAATAGGTGAGGATATGGCAGAAGTTAGAAAAAAGGTTGTAGAAGATAAATTTAATACTTCAAATATTCAAATAAAAGATAAAAAAAGTAAAAAAAATAAAATTGAAATTAATAATACTAAAGGGACAAACAAAAATAAAAAAGAAAAAAATATTTTAGAGAAATTTTTAATTTTTTGTAATGGAGTTAAAGGTGAATTTAAAAAAGTAAATTGGACTTCAAAGAATAATATGATTAAATATTCTGTTGCAAGTATAATTTTTATAATATTTTGTTCAGGTTTCTTTTATTTAATAAATGTTATTTTTGCACTAGTTCAATCATTATTTAGTTAAAAAGGAGTTAAGGTTATGGATAAACAATGGTATGTAGTTAATACTTATTCTGGACATGAAAATAAGGTTAAGGAAAAGCTTGAAATGAGAGCAGAATCTATGGATATGCAAGATTTTATTTATAGAGTTGTTATTCCTGAGGAAAAAGTAGTTGAAGTTAAAGAAGGAGTAACTAAAGAAAAAGTTAAAAAAATGTTTCCTGGATATATTCTTGTTGAAATGGTTATGACTGATGAAGCATGGTATGTTGTTAGAAATACGCCAGGAGTAACAGGATTTATTGGTTCTAGTGGAAAAGGAGCTAAACCAACTCCATTACAACCATATGAAGTTGATAATATTTTAGGAAATATGGGCATTAGTAGAATGAATGTTGAGACTGAACTTACTGAAGGTAGTCAAGTTAAAATTGTTGCTGGACCATTTAATGGAATGTTTGGTAAAGTTGATACAGTTGATTTAACAAATCAAAAAGCTACATTATTTGTTGATTTATTTGGACAAGAAACTTCAGTTGAAGTGGAGCTTGGTCAAATAGAGAATGCTTAATTTAAAGTAAGATTAATGAATCTTGCTTTTTTTAGTGAGTGCTTTACTATTACTAATTTATAAATAAAATAGATTAATAGGAATAAAAATGAAACATAATTAAAGATGTAGCAAGTAACTGATTTAGGGTTAGGACTTGTTTTAACTTTACATATACTTACGATATGATGGGATTTGGTATGTAAATTACTATTCTCAATTAATATTTATGATTAGAGAAGTCTCTTTAGTTGGAGCAGTAATGAGTTTTTTATTTTGTGTTAGATCATAAAAAAGGAAAAAGATAATTAAAAAGATGAAGTTTTTAAGTGTTTAAAAAGTTTTTTTTATCTTTTTTTGTATTATAAAATAAAATTGAAGTTATTTCATGAAAAAAGTAAATTAATTATTGCAAAAATTGGAAGTTTATGTTATTCTTTAAGAGCTATATTTAATTTATATAGATTTAGTGGGAAGCATGGTTTGCATTTAATAAAAGCGGGAATCAAGCTATTTGTACCACTCGCGAAAACTAAAAATATAGGAGGTGTTTTTCGTGGCAAAAGAAGCAGTTAAAAAAATAAAATTACAAATCGCAGCAGGAAAAGCTACACCAGCTCCACCAGTTGGAACTGTACTTGGACCTGCAGGAATTAATCTACAAGAATTTTGTACAAAATATAATGATGCTACTAGAGATAAAATGGGAGATGTTTTACCAGTTGAAATTTCTATATTTGATGATAGAAGTTTTGATTTCGTAATTAAAACTCCACCTACTAGTTTCTTATTAAAGAAATTTGCTAAGGTACAAAAGGGTTCTGTTAAAGGAGCTAAAGAAGTTGTTGCTACAATTTCTCAAGCAACATTAAGAGAAATTGCAGAAATAAAATTACCAGATTTAAATGCATATACTGTAGAAGAAGCAATGAAAATTGTTGCTGGTACTGCAAAAAATATGGGTATTGCTATTGAAGAGCAATAAAATTAAGATTAATTAAGATTCAACATATAGGTTATACCTAGTGGAAGGAATTAAATCCGCTTTTACCACATAAGGAGGAAGAAAAATGAAAAAAAGAAGTAAAAAGTATACTGAAGCTATTTCTAAAATAGAAAAAAATAAAGTATATTCAAAAGAAGAAGCTGTAAAATTAGTTAAAGAGACTTCTGTAAGTTCATTTGATGGGTCTGTTGAAGTAGCTATGAGATTAAATCTAGATACAAAAAAGGCTGATCAACAATTAAGAGGTGCAATAGTACTTCCTAAGGGAACAGGAAAAACTAAAAGAGTTTTAGTTATTGCAAGAGGTCCAAAAGCACAAGAAGCAAAAGATGCGGGTGCTGATTATGTTGGAGATGTAGATATTTTAGAAAAAATTGAAAAAGAAAATTGGTTTGAATTTGACACTATGATTGCAACACCTGATATGATGCCATTACTTGGTAAATTAGGTAGAATTTTGGGACCAAAAGGTTTAATGCCAAACCCTAAAACTGGAACAGTTACAATGGATATTACTAAAGCAGTAGAAGAAGTTAAAGCTGGTCGTGTTGAATATAGAACTGATAGTTTTGGAAATATTCATGGAATTATTGGAAAGGTTTCATTTAGTGAAGAAGATTTAATAGCAAACTTAGATGCTTTTGTTGCGCAAATCTTAAGAATTAAACCTACAACTGTAAAAGGAGAATATGTTAAAAACATTTCTATATCTTCAACAATGGGTCCTGGAATAAAAGTTGAAAATAACTTTGACAAATAGGATTTAATAGTATATAATAAAGACAATTTATTGGTGCCATAGACAGTAGGTGTAAAGTAAATCCTACCGAGGACTTTAATTAGTAATCAAAAAGTTCTTAGTATGTCTAAATATTAAGAGCTTTTTTATGGCATCCCTAAATAGATTAAGGAGGTGTATTATGGCAAGTAAGAAAATCTTAGAGCAAAAGCAAGCAGTTATTGATGAAATTAAAATGCGTACTGAGAGTGCTAAAACTATAGTTTTATTTGATTATCGTGGTATTACTGATAGTGAAGCAAAAGAATTACGTATTAAATTAAAAGAGTCAAATTCTGATTATAAAGTATATAAAAATACTTTAATGGCTAGAGCTTTTAATGATTTAGGTATTGATCTTAATGAAAGTTTGACTGGTCCTAGTGCTTTTGCATTTGGTGAGGATCAAATAGCTCCAATTAAGGTTTTATCTGAGTTTGCTAAGGAACACCCAGCATTAGTTTTAAAAGTAGGGATTGTAGATGGAGAAAAGGCTGACCAAGCTAAGTTGGCAGAATATGCTACTTTACCATCAAGAGATGGACTACTTACTATGCTTGCTGGTGGTATGATAGGTTTAGTAAAAGACTTATCTATATGCTTAGACTTATATAGTCAACAAAAAGAAGAAAATTAATTTAAAAATAGGAGGAAAATATAATGGCTAAATTAACAAAAGAAGATTTTATCAGTAGTTTAAAAGAAATGAATTTATTAGAAATTAAAGAATTAGTAGATGCAATGAAAGAAGAGTTTGGAGTTGATCCTTCAGCTGTAGCTGTTGCTGCACCTGTTGCTGGAGGAAGCGCTGATGCTGCACCAAGTGCTGTAACAGTATCAATCGCTGATGCTGGAGCTGCTAAGGTTGGAGTTATTAAAGTTGTTAAAGAAATTACTGGTTTAGGATTAAAAGAAGCTAAGGATATTGTTGATAACAATGGTGTTGTTAAAGAAAATATTCCTACAGCTGAAGCTGATGAAATTAAAGCTAAGCTTGAAGAAGCTGGTGCTACTGTAGAAGTTAAGTAATTAACTTCTTTTTTTTATAAGATTAAAAAATATATAAAAATTTTTAACTTTTTTAAATGTAAATAATATTTATTAAATGTGTAAAGTTGTGAAATAATTATATTTTATGTATTGCTTTTATTATAAATTTTCTTTAATATAGATATTGTATAAAAGATATAGTGTGTGTAAAAAAAAGGAGTGATATTATGGGAATGTCAGCAGTAGATTTATATAAAAGGGAGCAAGCGTTAAATTTTAGTAAACCAAAAAATGCTACGCAAAATGCAGCAGCACAGCAAACTGCACAAATGTTTTCAAAACCAAAGTCAACAGGAACTACTTTAAAAACACCAGCAAGTAGTTATGCAGCGGCTGCACAAGGAAAACCTGCTGCTCCAGAATCAAATGTTCCTAAATCAGCAGCAGCTTATGATAATAAAAATAATAATAATAATCAAAAGAAAATAGACGAATATCATAAGAGTATGATGGGAAAGGGTTCTGTATATGTTAAAAATAAGACTGAAAGTAAGGGATCTGGCACAAAAAAATCATCTTCAAACAAATCATCTTCGGGTTCAAATCTAAAAGGTAACTCAAGTTCTGCTAATAGAAATGTAGGTGGTGTAGGTAATATAGGTGGTGGAGGTTCTTCGGCAGTTTCTTCTGGAGGAGCAGCTATATCTGCAGCAGCTTTTGCAAGTTCTGGTAAGGGAGGAGCAACTAAATCTACTAGCAAAAAAAGTGGAATTAACTCTAAAGCTGCTAAAAAGGCCTATAATGATTTAGGAACATATTTAAACTCATTAGTAAATCATCTAAATAAATTAGTTACAGATGTACAAGAATTGAATAAAAATGTATGGTATGGTGGAGCAAAAGCTAATTCATGGTATACAAACTTAAATAATCGATATAATAATGTTTATAAATATTGTAATGGTATAAATGAATTTAGAACAAGTTTAGGTACTGTATTCAAAAAAGCTAAAGCAAATGGAATAGATTTTGGTTAATAAAAGATTTCTTAGAATATTTTTTCTAAGAATTTTTTATTTAAATTAATTTTATTTTATAAAAAAATTTTATTCTTTTTTTTTTAGCTATTTTATGATATATTTATTCTAGGATAGAAGATAAAAAGAGGTGTATTATGAATATATATTTATTAAAAGCTAATAAAATGTATACTTTTAAATTACCTCTTGAGATTTCTGGAAGCTATATTTTGTCAGATTATGATGATAATGGAAATAAACGTAGTTTAGTTAGTGTTGAAGCTATTTCAGGAAAATGGGTTATAAAAGATAATGATGAAGTTAAGATATTTTATAATTCTATGTTTAATAATGAAATTACTTTGGAATTATATAATTTCTATCAATTAGTAGTTTATGGAACAGAAACTATTCTTATGTATATTGCTCCTGTATATGATAATAGTTTTATATGTACTAAAGTTTTTGATAATACTACTATTACTTGTGGTAATAGTAATTGTGATATTAATTTTCCTTTAATCGGTGGAAGACACTTAGAGTTAAATTATATGAATGGAAAATTTTCATTTAAAAATTTAAATTCTGGGGTTCCTATTTATGTAAATAATGCTAGAAAAGAGTTTGGATATCTTAATAGTTTTGATATGTTATTTATAATGGGATTAAAGATACTTATACTTGGTAATAAATTATATATTAATAATCCTAGTTCTTTAGTAGCAATATTTTCTGATAAATTTACGGATCCACAATTTAGTCTTGTATTTCAAGATTATAAAGCAAATTCAGAATTTTATAAGGATTTTTACGAAGAAAAAGATTATTTTTATAAAACTCCTGTTTTTCGTAATGCTTTTGAAAAGTTAGAATTAATGATAGCACCACCACCTCAAAAAAATATTAATAGAGGAAACCCTTTATTTTTACAAATGGTTCCATCAGCATTGATGAGTGTTACTTCACTTTACTCAGGAGTTCAAGCATATACAAATATTACTTCTGGTAAAGGAACAGTAGAGGACAATATGATGTCTATTGTTACTTGCGTTATAATGTTATTTACAAGTATTGCATGGCCTTTTATAGAGCGGTTTTATGAAAGAATTAGTGGTTGGGCAGTAGAAATAAGAAGAAATAAAATTTATAATAAATATTTAAAAGAAAAGGAACAACTTTTAAAGGATGTTTCTAATAAACAAAAAGCGATTTTGATAGAGAGATATTTATCTTTAGCAGAGTGTCGCGATGCAATAAACAATAAAACACCTAATTTATTTTCAAGAGGTTATGATAATGAGAATTTTTTATCTGTACGTTTAGGAATTGGAAATGTTCCTTTATATGCAGATATTCAAATAGATAGAGTAGAATATAGTGAAATTCACGATAAATTAGTTGATAAAGCTACTGAATTAGTAAAGGAATATAAATTTTTAAAAGAAACACCTTGTTACTTATCTTTGTATGAGAAAAATATTACTGCTTTTATTGGTAATGCTAGTATCAAAAAATATTATATGGATGCAATTATATTACAACTTTTAGCTTATCATAGTTATGCAGATCTTAGAATTATAATATTAACTGATAACGCTGCTTCCTCTTCTTTTCATTATTTAAAATCTTCAAATTATTGTTTTAGTAATGATAAAAGTTTTCGCTTTTTTTCTACGACTTTTGATGAGGGACAAATTCTTTCAGAATATTTGGAAAAGATTTTTGCAAGTAGGAAAATTGAAGATATAAATAAGAGTAATCAAAGTAATATTGGTAATAGAAGTATGTTCCCTTTCTATTTAATTATCTCTGATAATATATCAATGTATAAAAATTTAAAGATTGTTAAAGATATTTTAGATGAGAAAAATAATAGAGGATTTGGAATTTTAATGTTTGATGAGAGAGTTAATAATATTCCAGATGGTTGTGAAAATTTTGTAAATTATGATGAAAATGAGGGATATTATTTTACTTCTGAGATGGATTCAGATTCTATTCATAAATATAAACCTGAGTTTGCTGGTGGTAATTATAATAATATTAATTTAGAAGACTGTATTTCTAAAATATCAAATATTCCTTTAAAGGTTGAGGTTAATGATTCAGGATTACTTCCTGAAAGTTTAGGTTTTTTGGAAATGTATGGTGTTGGTAGAGTAGAGCAGTTAAATATATTAAATAGATGGCAAAATTCAAATATAGTTAATAGTTTAATGACTCCTGTTGGTGTTGATGCTAACGGTAATTTATTAAATCTAGATTTACATGAAAAAAAACATGGTCCTCATGGATTAATTGCTGGTATGACTGGTTCTGGTAAGTCAGAATGTATTGTAACATATCTTTTATCTTTAGCTGTTAATTATAGTCCTAACGAAGTTCAATTTGTATTAATTGACTATAAAGGTGGAGGTTTAGCTGGTGCATTTGAAAATAGAAAAACTGGAGTTAAATTACCTCATTTAGTTGGTACTATCACAAATTTAGATCAAGCTGAAATGAAAAGAACATTAGTTTCTATTAAAAGTGAATTACAAAGACGACAAAGAATATTTAATGAGGCTAAAGAACAACTTAATACTGGTAGTATTGATATTTATAAATATCAAAGGTTAGTAAGAGATGGTAAACTTAAGGAATATTTATCACATTTATTTATAGTTTGTGATGAGTTCGCCGAACTAAAAGCACAACAACCAGAATTTATGGATGAACTTGTCTCTGCAGCACGTATAGGACGTTCGCTTGGAGTACATTTAATTCTTGCTACTCAAAAGCCAAGTGGAGTTGTTGATGAACAAATTTGGTCAAATTCTAAATTTAAATTATGTTGTAAAGTTCAAACTGCAGAAGATAGTAATGAAATGATTAGAAAGCCAGATGCAGCATTTATAAAAGAAGCAGGTAGATTTTATTTACAAGTTGGATATGATGAGTATTTTGTTAAGGGGCAATCTGCTTATACAGGAACAGGATATATTCCATCTGATAAAATAAAATCAAAAGTTTCTACTTCAATAGATTTTATAAATAATTTAGGAGATATTATTAAAAATATTTCTAAAGATGATGGTAAAACTGATAAAAAAGTAAATTTAGGTGAAGAGCTTATTAATATTTCTCATTATATAATAGAGCTTGCGAATAAAGAGAATTTTAAGTATCAACAGTTATGGCTTGATAATGTGCCTAAAATGCTTTACTTGGAAAATTTACGAAAAAAATATAATATCGAAGTTAAACCTTATGATATAGAGCCACTTATTGGAGAATATGATGATCCTAAGAGTCAAAGTCAAGGTCCAGTTAGATTAGCCTTGACAAGATTAGGTAACACTTATATTACTGGTATTAGTGGTAGTGGAAAAACAACTTTACTTTCAACATTAATTTATTCGATTATTACTACTCATAGTGCAAAAGAAGTAAATTTTTATATAGTTGATTTAGGTGCTGAAATGCTTAGAAAATTTGCTAAAGCACCTCAAGTTGGAGAAGTGTTAACGATAAATGATAAACAAAAAATTACAAGAATGTTTTATTTTTTACAAAAAATTTTAGAAAAAAGAAAAAGATTTTATGCTTTGAACGGTGGTAGTTTTGAGAGTGAGGTAAAAGTTGGAAAATGTTCTTTCCCTAATATTTTTGTTGTAATTAATGGTTTTGATGTTTTTAAAGAGCAATTTGAAGATTTATTAGAAAATTTATTAGGTCCTTTTACTAGAGAATGTAGTAGATATGGTATATTTATGATTTGCACTGGAGTTGCTACTTCTCTTGGTTATGTTGTTGATAATAATTTCCCTGCTATATTGTCATTAAAATTAGCTGATCCTATGGATTATAATGTTATATATTCTTCTAAAGATGTGATTCCAAATGATAATCCTGGTCGTGGAGTGTTTGCTAATAATGATAATGTTTATGAATTTCAAACTGCTTTAGTTTTTGATTATATAGGTTATGATGAAAAGCTAAATTATATTATTGGGGAACTTTCAAAGGTTATGAAAAATAAAGCACCGAATGTTCCAGTGGTACCTAATAGAGTTAACATTAGTACATTTAAGGATGAAAGTATTTCATTATCATCTGTTCCAATTGGAATAGAACAAAAAAGTGCATGTCCATATTTTTATGATTTTGATAAACTTATAAATATTATAACTTTTGGAAAAGATGTCAGTATTAAAAGCTTTTTACCTGCTTTAGTCGAAATGTTTTCTTATATGAATAATATTAAAAATATAGTTTTATCAGCATACGATTATTTAACTATTGATAATGATAAAGTAAAATTTTATGATGCAAACTTTAAGGCAGTTTTAGCTGCATTATATAAAAATATTGAAAAAGCGATGGAAGACTCAAATAATAATAATAAATATATTATTACAATTTTTGGATATGGAAAATTGGCAGTTCATTTTAAAAAATTACAAGAAGAAAGCGATGAAGAAATAATTGATTTAGATAAATTAATTTTATTATCAAAAAATAGTAAGAAAATTATTTTTGTAATAGTTGATGATTATAGAATATTGAGGTCTGTTGATAGCTTCGAATGGTATAATTTAGTGGATCTTAAAACAGGAATTTTAATATCTGAAGAACTTGATTCACAAGAATTATTTATAGCAAATGCTGATTATTCTAATAATATTATTACTCGTGATGATGCTATAGTTGTTAATAGTGGACGATTAGACTATATAAAGTATGTTAATAAAGAGTAAAGTATAAAAAAAATTGTTGCATCTATAATAATTTGTGGTATACTGTTATTGTAATAATAGTAGGAAGGAGAATAAATTCATGGCAATTTTACCAAAAAATTCACAAATAACATACACAAATACTACTGCTGATGAGATGTTTTTAGATCCACAAGGAGCTAGCAGTTATGAGAGCAGAATCAAAAAAGATTTAAGTAATATTATTGAGGATTTAAATAAAATCAATAAAGCTGCAAAAACTTTGCGTGATCACAAGGGTACAAAAGGAGCATGGAAAGATACAGCTGCTTTATTAGCTAAAAAATCTAATACATATAAAACAAAATTTGAAACTTCAAAAAGAGGTATTGAGAGTAAAATGGCTTCTGATACTAAAGCTTATCTTCTTAGCATAGTTCAGTCAGTTGGTACTTTAGAAGAAAAAGTAACACAACTTGAAAAAATAGTTGCAGGTTTACAATAATTTAAAAGGAGGAGATTGGAATGGCAAAAACTGGAGGAGTTAATACAAAAGTTGCTAAAAAAGCTTATAATGATTTAGGTACACATTTAAATGCCCTTGTAGCTCATCTAAATACATTAGTTACAGATGTACAAGAATTAAATAAAAATGTATGGTATGGTGGAAAAAAAGCTAATGCATGGTATACAGCATTAAATGAACGTTATAAAAATGTTTATGCTTATTGTAATGGTATTAATACATTTAGAGATAGTTTAGAAAGTGTATTTAAGAAAGCAAAAGCAAATGGAATTGATTTTGGTTAAAAGAGGTATTTAGTTTATGAATGATAATAACAATATTTCTGTTGATCCAAAAATGGCTGAGGATTTAAAAGCTGCTTTAGACTTTTTAAATGAAAAAGGAATATCTTTAACTGATGAAATTGAAGATGTTGATGAAGAGGAAGAAGAAACAGAAGAAGATTCTAATGAATTTAGTGTTTCAGTTTCGGATTCTGATGTTTTTGATGATGATATCTCAGCAGATGATATAGAAGAAGAAAATGATGTAGATATGTCTGATTTAGATTCTATATTTTAATTGATTTAAATATACTTGGGAGTTTATTCCAAGTTTTTTTATTTAAAATTAATTGTTTTAAATAAAAATTTTTATTAGTGATGATAATAACATAATATTTTATAAAATCAATTAGTAAAACCAATAAAAATAGATTTAGAAAATAAATCTTATTAAAATCTTTAGAGATAAAAAATGCTCAAATATTTTTTTCATAAAAAAGTGCATTTACTACTAATCCAGATATTTTATAATACTATTTAAGATAATACATTAATTAGTTTTTATTAATAAATAAAAAAATTTTAAAAAAAGTATTGACATATTATTTTATATATAGTATATTAGTATTGTCAATAATAAATGATAATGGTTCTGTTGTTTGTCAACTGATTATCATTTGTCAAATTGGCAATTAATTTGTAAGTGTTAAATCACTTTATAAAGTAGTTGTTTTTAACAATTATTTTATAGAAAGTAGTAGATGTTTCTATTTTATAAGCTTTGCTTATAGCTTATTAGGATTTAATCAATCCATTGGAACGTACCGAATCGTTTGTAGTTAATATTATAGATATATAATATGTTTGTATTATTAAAAGTTATTTGATTTATTTAAGTAACTACAATTTTATACAAGCCGGCGATAATTAATGTAATAGAAATATTGAATGTGAGAGACGGACTCATGTTTTGATAACGAACAAACGCGTATTCTTTATAAACTTTGCTAACTTATAAAGGATGGAGAAAAGTAGTTTTTAAGAGGAGAATGATTTACTCCTTCTTTTTTTTGTTTCTTTTTTTGATAAAACATTGTATACTAAATATAAGAGAAAATTGGAGTTGATTTGATGGATAAGATACTAGTTAGTATATATGTTTTAGCTATTGATGAAGAATATGATATGTTTATACCTATTAATGAAAAGGTAGCTGATATAATAGGATTAATTCAGAATACTGTTAAAGAAATGTCAGGTGATTATTATCAAATTAATGCTAATGCCTTACTTTATAATGGTATCGATGGTAATATTATAAATAGTAATAATATAGTAAAATTTTCTGGATTAACAAATGGAGCTAGACTTTTATTAATTTAAATTCTTTAAAAATAGCTGTGTCAAAATTTCTTGAAAATGTCAGTAAAATCATTTTGAGAAAATGTCAGTAG
>CANTCS010000002.1 GCA_947652375.1 uncultured Mollicutes bacterium
TTTTAAATAATTTAAATTTTAACTTAATTTTATATCCCATAAAACACCTCTTATTACCATAAATGATACTACTTTATGAATAGAATGTTTTTTATGCTTGAATTTATTAAGTATGAAAATATTTTGACTACTTATTTGACTATTTATAAATTTTTTTAATATCTATTTTAGTTTTTAAAATCAATATCAAAATGATTTTTTGTTTGACTGCTTATATTTTTTTTAGATTATTTTAGCCCTTATACTTCAATATTTTTTATTAAAAGTAAATAATTTAAGCACTTGTATTTAATATTAAAATATAGTATATTTTATATAGATAAAAATAAAAAATCATAAAGTAGTATCCTCTATGAATTTTATTAAAAAAAGTAGTCATTGACTACATTTTCTCTTTCTTATTAAATCCTCTTTTAATTGATTTATCTATAATAACAATTGGAATAATGATAAAAAGTTGAATAATTATAGTTAAAATATACCCTTCCCAAAAATTATCTAATATAATCATATTTAAATGAATTAATGTATAAAACATATAGAATATAATCAAAGCAAATAAATAATTTAGAAAAATTAATATTTTAGGAGACTTTGTATTATTTAATAGGAATAAATAAATTGTTAAATTAATAAAATGACTGACAACGTATGCACAAAATTCACCACTTAAACTTGATAAAGGTAAACTTTTTCCCAAAATAAACGACATACCCATTGGAAAACAAATTAGAATTACTCCCGATATAGCAATTGTAGCTACTGTTTTTTTGTAATCATATTTTTTAGTAATATAATTAGCTAGAAAATATACTAAAGGAAGTAAAAAAACTGAATAAGTTAAATATACTCCAAAAATTTTAAAATTATAACTTTTTAATGATTCTATCAATATAACTAATGTTGTTTCTAATAAAATATACATCCAACAATCGTTATAAATTATTTCTTCTTTTTTCTTTTTTTTCTTTGCCATCTTAACACCCTCTTTATTATATATATTTATATTATAACATTATGAAAAAAATTACAAGCAATAGAAAAAATTTAGTAAATTAAACCAATTTAAATTTAGCTAAATTTCTTTTTTTATCTACAGAGGTTATTTAAAGATTTTAAAATTATTTTTTATCATTTATTTCTTCAATTATTTTTTCAATATGCTCTCCATAGGCAATTGAACTATCATAAATAAATTTAAGCTCTGGTGTATGTCTAATTTCAACTCTTTCAGCTAATTTTGTTCTAATAAAAGATGCAGCTTTACTTAAGGCTTCTTTTGTAGATTCTTTTTTATTTTCATCTAAAACAGTATAATATACTTTTGCAAAACTAAGATCACTTGTAGTATCCACACCTGTAATAGTAACAAATTTTATATCATCATCTTTTATCTCAGTCATAAGTATCATACTAATTTCTTCTTGAAAAGCATGATTTAGTCTTTCAATTTTAATATTTGCCATTTTAATCAAATCCTTTCATATTATTAGTATAACAAATATTTAAATAAATAGCCATTAGTAAATATTTATTGACTTGAGAAGAAATTTTTATATAATAGAAGCTGGAGTGATAATATGAATAAATTTAGAGATGTAGCTTTATCTATTAAAGAGGGAGATATTAATAGAAAAAATTTTTTTAAAGATATGATTAAGAAAGAACTAAAACAATATTTATTAGAACCAACAGATGAGCAATTAGAAATATTATTAATGGAAGCAACGAATGAATATCTTAATAAAAATATTAATTCAATTTTTATTTTTTATTGTCAAAATTACATTTTAGAAAGATTAACAAAAATAAACAATATAAATATTGAGGGAAATGAATTATTTTCAAAACGAGAAATGATTATTATGAATTTATATTTAAATAATGAGAGAATGTCATCAGAAAGTATTGCGGAAAAGTTAGACATTTCTGTTATTGATGTTACTAATACTATTAATAAAGCAAAAAAATATTATTCTGAAAATAGACGACAAATTTTAGATTTATTTCCAAATTATATAGATAAAACTAAAAAAGAAAATATGAGTTCTAAAATAAATGCATCTTCTATAACAAAAAAGGACATTGAATTATTAGGGTGTTTTACGGGACAAATCAATGATATATGTTTGGATATTGATGAATTAGCTAATCAAAATTATACAACAAAAAAAGAAATAGAAAAAAAATTAAAAAAAATTATAACTTCCTTAAAAAATAAAACTTTATATTCCTATTTATTAAGAGAATTTCCTAATATTGAAGAGATTCTAGTTATTAAAGCTAAATCTTTAGATTTAAATCCTAAAACTTTTTTACCAAAAGAAATTGCTGAAAAATATAATAAGCGAGAAAATCCTGAAACTGAAAAATTAGAAGTTTTAAAGCAAAATGAGGAAAAAAATTCTTCTAGCACAATGAAAAAACAAAATAAAATACCTGATCCTAAAATAGTTAAATTATATGTAGATTTTTTACGTGATGTTTATACTAAAAAAGATGATAATACTTATGCTACTCCAAGTGAATTAGCTAAAAAATATAGAATCAGTAAACAAACAGTTTATCTTAGAAAAAATAATTTTATTACGAACCTAGAAAAGAATAACTTATTAAAAATAGCAGTTTTAAATGAATATCCTACTCTTTATAGAGATAAAAATATATATGAAACTGTTAGTAATGAAGATAATCTTAAAAGACAAAGTTTAGATGACATTGATAATGTTGTAGCATTTTGTAAAAATATTTTTCAAACAAAAATAGATGGAAGATTTTTAAATTATTCTAGTATTGCAAGAATACATGATATTCCTTATCTTCTTTTTATTGATAAAAGAAAAACTATTTATTATCTTTTAGAACATGATAAAGATTTTCTTAAAAAAGTTTTAGATAAATATCCTCAAATATTAGAAGAGAGAGAAACTTATGAAACTGCAAAAAATAAAATCAACTTTTTTCCTGAAAAACTTCAAGATGATGCTAAAATTCTAAAAAGTTATTATGAAGAAAAGAATGATGGTAGCTATAATACATTAAAAGATATTGCTAATGCAAATAATGATATTGTATCTATTACAAATTCTAGAAAAGGAAAAATATTAAGTTTAATAAAATCTGATAAAGTAATAAAAGAAAAAATTCTTAAATTTTATCCAACATTATTTGAAGATATTGCAATTAGAAAAGCAGTTACTGCTCATAAAAAAAATAAAATTAACACGATTAATAATGTTCAATTAGCTGATAAAATTGCTATAAGATATTCAAGCTTTTTAAAATCTATTTATCATGAAGAAAAGCATATTCCATTACAAAAACATCTTAGTGTACTAAATTATACATTAATAGAATTTTTAATGAAAATTAAAAAAATTTTAAATATTTTAAAAAATGAAAAGGAAGTAAGGAGATGTTTTAATAAACTTTATCCTGATTTCCATGAAGAAATGGCAAGATATGATATAGAAGAAAAAAAATATAATGACATGAATTTAGGAGTTAAAAAAGCGCCACTATATGCTGAAATATTAAAAAGAATTTTAAAGAAAAAACATAATATTTATTCTCCTGATTCGGATATATATAATTATCTAAGAAAATTAGATATTCCTACGATTAAACTTGCTAAAATTTTTATTTTTAATGAAATAGAAGCCAATGAAGATTTAAAAGCAGCAATAATTGAATTATATCCTACATTTTTAGAAGATAAAAAAGAATACGAAAATTACCAAGAGCAAAGAAATCAAATCTCTATTTCAAAGAAAAAAACTTCTTTTTGTCATTCAAATAATTTTAAAATCTCTGATTTAAATTTTTTAAAATTAATTTTAAAAAAGAAAGAAGATAAAGAATATTATAGTAATTTAGAACTTGCTTCTTTATTAAATTATACTGAATCAACCATATCAAAAAAAAGAGTTGAAATACTAGAAAAATTTAATAATGATGACAATTTTAAAGAGTATATTATTGAAAATTATAGAGAAGTTCTTGAAGATTTGAAAATTTATAAAATTGAAAGCAAATATGAAAAAAGAAGAATTCCTATTGAATTTAAATATAGTGAATTTTTAAAACTTATATATCAAAAAAAAGAAGATGGAACTTATAGGAATATTAATGAGATTATAGAAATATTAGAAATTAGTTATAATTGTTTCTTAACAAAGAAATCTATAATACAAAGAAGTATAGAATCTAATCAAGAATTAAAAAATAAAGTTATCAAAATATATCCAACTTTAATGGAAGATATGAAAAACTATGAAAATGCTAAACTTTATGATTTAAACAAAAAAGAAGCAGAATTTGCAGAATTAGTATTAACAGATAAAACAAAAGACATCTTTACTTATAATGAGATTTCTGAAAAATTAAATGTTTCATATTGTTATTCAACTAATATCGAAAGTAGTGCTTTATTTAAAATTGTTAATAATCCTACTTTGAAAAATATTTATCCGACTGCAGTCGAAGAGGCTACTATTAGAAGTAAAGCTCCAAGAAAACAAATATTGCTTAGTCAAGATGAGTTACAAAATATAAGTGTTAATAGCCAAAAACTTGAAGAAAGTGCTAGAAAAAAAGAAAATTCTAAAAATTCGCTAGTTAACGGAATAAAGCAATTAGAAAAATCAATTTATAAGGATTATGTTTTATTATGTGATAATAAACATAAAACAATGCTTGCTTTAAGATTAGGTTTCTTTAATCGTACTATTTTTAGTAGCGAGGATATTGCCAAACTTTTTAATGTTTCAAAAGATGAAGTAGATTTAATTACAAAAGAATGTCTAAAAGTTTGTATTAAATATGAAGACAATAAAATTATTAAAAATTTAAAGAAAAAAAATTTTGTAAAGAAGAAATCTTTCCATGATAAATAAAAATGGAAAGATTTTTTATATGAGTAAAAGTCTTGTAAAATAATGGCTTGTCAGATATAGAAATTAGGTTATTTAGAAGTATCATCACTTAGATTTTATGGTAGCATTTAAGAATTATTAACTATAAAAATATAATTTGTATTTAATAAAAACAAACTTTTTATCATGAATTAATATTTCACAGAATTTTTTTGCTCTTAAAAAAACAAAACAATCATTGTGGAGACTGTTTTGTTTTCTTAAAATCATTTGTTAAAATTAATTGTTTATTTAAGACTATATCTGAAAAATTTTCCATAAATTTAATATCCATATATTCATCTGGTAAAAATTCATGTGAAGAAGCATCATATACTTTTTCTAATAAGAAACCATCTTCTACACACTTAAAAATTGCTATAGTTGTATTATCATCTGATATTCTTACTAATTCAGAAAACAAAGTTTTATATTCAAAAAAATTTATCCTGGTTAAGTAGTGTTCTCTGATACCTATTCTAGGACTTTCTACATATCTAACTGTTACTATAAAATCTTCATTTTCTTTTGATACTTCTAATAATGAATTTTCATTTACATATTCTTCCTTTATAATTTGTCTATTTTGATCATCTCTAATTGTTGCTTTCATAGTATTATCTCTTTATTTCTACAAGTTCGTAGACTTCAATTATATCTCCTTCTTTGTAATCTTGACAATTTTCTAAAGTAATTCCACAGTCCATGTCTTTTTTTACTTCTTTAACTTGATCTTTTTCATGTTGAAGAGTTTTAACAGCTCCATTATAAACTATAACATCATCTCTTACTATTCGAGCTTTTAAATTATGCTTAATTATACCACTTGTAACGTGACATCCAGCAATTAAGCCGACTTTTGAAAATTTAAATAATTGTCTAATTTCCGCTGTTCCAACTACTTTTTCTTCAAACTCAGGATCTAACATACCTTTCATCGCTGCTTCCATATCTTCAACAGCCTTATAAATTATATCATAAGTTTTTATTTCAATTCCATATTGTTTAGCAGTATCTATAGTTGCTACATTTCCACGAACATTAAATCCAATTATAATGGCCTTTGATGCTGATGCTAATACTACATCACTTTCAGTTATAGTTCCAACTCCTGCATGAATGACATTTACTTTAACTCCTTCAATTGAAATCTTTTCTAAAGCATTTTTTACAGCTTCTAAAGAACCATTTACATCTGCTTTTAACACAACTTTAATTTCTTTTGCTCCATCTTTAATTTGACCAAATAAATCTTCTAATGACATTCCATTAAAATTAGAATCTTTTTCTTTTGAACGTAATTCTCTTTCTTTTGCTATTTCTTTAGCTTGTTTTTCTGATTCAAATGCCATAAATTTATCTCCAGCACTAGGTACTTCTGATATACCAGTTACTTCAACTGGAGTTGATGGTTTTGCTTCCACAATATTATTTCCTTTATCATCTTTTAAAGTTCTAACTTTACCATAAAAGTTACCAATTACAATTGGATCTCCAATACGTAAAGTTCCATTTTGAATAAGAAGAGAAGCAACAGAACCAACTTTATTATCTTTTCTAGCTTCAATAACAGCACCAGTTGCATAACGATTTGGGTTAGCTTTATATTCTTGCATTTCTGCTACTAATAAAATATTCTCTAATAATTCATTAATACCAGTTCCTGCTTTAGCAGAGATCTTATTAACAATAATATCTCCACCCCATTCTTCTGGTGTTAAACCACTTTCAACTAATCCTGACATAATCTTATCAATATTAGCTTCAGGTTTATCAATTTTATTAATCGCAACAATAATTGGAACACCTGCTGCTTTGGCATGATCAATCGCTTCTTTAGTTTGTGGCATAACTCCATCATCAGCAGCTACTATAATGATAACTATATCAGTAATACTAGCTCCTCTTGCACGCATTTCTGTAAATGCTGCATGTCCTGGAGTATCAATAAAAGTTATTAACTTATTATTACATTTTACAGAATAAGCACCAATTGCCTGAGTAATCCCTCCAGCTTCTCCTAAAGCTACATCTGTATTTCTAATAGCATCAAGTAATGTTGTCTTTCCATGATCAACGTGACCCATAATAGTAACAACAGGAGGACGTTCAATCAAATTTTCTTCATTATCTTCTATTTCTAAATTTTCAAAATTAGAAATATCAGCAGTCTCTTCCTTTTTAAGGCTTTTTTCATAATCAGAAACAACTATTTCAGCAGTATCAAAATCTAATGCTTGATTTATATTTGCCATAATACCTAATCCCATTAGTTTTTTTACCAACTCAACAGCTTCTACTTCTAATGCATCGGCAAGAGAAGAAACAGTCATATTCTCCTTATATAAAATTACATTCTCATCTTGTTTAGCCTCATTACTTTGTAATTTTTCACGATGTTTGTAAAGTTTTTTTCTTTCCTTTAAAAAATCTTTTTTATTATTATCATTTTTCTTAACTTGTTTAGGCTTAACTTTTGTAAAGGAAGTTGTATCATCTAAATCTATTTTAGTACTAAAAGCTAATTCTTCAGCTTTATCTTCAACTTCCTCTAAAAGTCTTCTTTCTTCTAAATTCTCTATATCTCCTTCGATATAATCTTCTTCATCTTGCATTTCATTATCTAGTAATATAATACTAGTTTCATCTATCATTGAGTTTTCGTCTTGGTAAACAATTCCAATTTTATCACAAAGTGCTTTAATTTCTTCAACTGTTTTTCCAACGTCTTGTGCATAATCATTTAAACTCATCATGCAGACTCACCTCACTTTTCTATAATATTTTTTATTTCTTCATAGACACTATCCTCTATCTTACATTCTAATCTTTTTTCAAGTATTCTATTTTTTTTAGCAGCATCTAAAACATTTAAATCTTTTTTAATATATGCTCCTCTTCCATTTAACTTTCCAGACTCATCTACTTTAACTTCCATCTCAGGAGTTCTAACAATTCTTAAAAGCTCTTTTTTAGGAAGTGATTCTTTTGTAACAACACAAGTTCTTAAAGGTATTTTTCTAATTTTCATATAAACCTCTATCTAAAATTAATTCCTGCTTCTCTAGCTTGTTCAGTAGTTTTAATATCAATTTTCTTAAACTTAGTTAATTTAGTAGCAAGTCGAGCATTTTGTCCTTTTTTACCTATTGCTAAAGAGAAATTATCTCCATCTGCAATTACCATAGCTTCTTGTCTTTTAGGATCAGTAACAGCTACAGTTAAATCCTTAGCTGGTGATAATGCATTCTCAATAAATACTGCAGGATCATTATCATATCTTACAACATCTAGTTTTTCTCCATGTAACTCTTCTATAATTCTAGCAATTCTTGATCCTTTCTCTCCAATACAAGCACCGATTGGATCAACACTTGGATTTTCAGAATAAACTGCAACTTTACTTCTATTTCCAGCATCTCTAGCAACACTATAAATCATTACTGTACCATCATTAATTTCTGGTATTTCTAATTCAAATAATCTCTTTACAAATCCATAATGTGCTCTACTTAAAAGAATAAGTAAATTTTTTCCGTTGTTATCAACTTTTGAAACATAAACTTTTATTTGAGAACCCATTTCAATTTTTTCACCAGGTATTATATCTTTCTTAGGAAGAATACCATTAGTTCTTCCAAGATCAATAAAATAATTATCAGTATCTTCCAGTGCAACAGTTCCGATTAGCATTTCATCTTGTTTATCTCCAAACTCTTCCATGATACTATTTCTTTCAGCTTCTCTAATCTTTTGTATAACTACTTGCTTTGCAGTAGAAGTTGCTACACGACCAAAATCTTTTGGTGTTACTTCTGTATCAATAGTATCACCAATTTCTAACATTTTATCTATTTTTTTAGCATCAGTTAACTTTATTTCAGTTTCTGGATTAAAGAATGTAGGTCCAGTGACTTTTTCTTTTTCTAAAGAACCACTATCTTCACCCTCATCTTCTCCTTCAACAGTTTCTTCTTCAATTTCTACTTTTGTATCTTTTTCATCATCTAAAGCATAACTTTCAAAAACAAAGTCATCATATTCTTCCTTAGTCATTTTATCATCTTCAACTACTGTTAGATAAGAATAAACTCTAATTTCACCAGTATCACGATCAAACAATACTTTAACATTAGTCTTAGAATTGAAATTCTTTTTATAAGCTGATGTTAAAGCAAGCTCCATAGCACTATAAACAACTTCAGGATCAATATCTTTTTCTTTAACTATATTATCTAGTGCCTTTTTGAATTCTTTACTATTCATCATTACTCTCTCCCTTCTCTTTTGAATAAATATCTAACTCTTGAGCATCTTCTAATAGATTTACGTTATCATCCATTATTTTATTTATTATTCTTGAGGCATCAGTTATTATATTAAGGTCAATTATTTCTTTGCTATCAAGGACAATATTAAATATTTTCTTTCCTTCCTCTGTACTTATAAATGCATCATATACAAAAACATTTAATTCTTTTATAGACTCATCTACAAGATTAGAAATTTTTTCTTTCATAGTTCACCTCCTAATAAATAACAAGAGTGAGAAATATACTTTCTCACTCCTTTCTTTTTGTATTATATCATACTTTTTTTAATTTACAAATACTAATTTAAACGATTTATAATTTCTTGACTTTTTAGTTGAGATAATTCTTTTAAAGAAATAAAATTTGGGACATATATTGTATCTGACATTATATAATAAACATTATTTATTTCTTCAATTGCATCTTTGTTTAATGAGCAAATAGTTTTTAAATCTGTTTCATATTCCTTGGCAATTTCATAAATTGACCTATCTTTAATATTAATTGCTTGAGTATAATATTTAAAGTCTTGACTGTTTATTTCATAAGGAAGAATTATTGAATGTCCTTTAATAATTTTGTCATTCTCTAAATTATTTAATTTCCTAACTTTATCTAATTTTATACCATTTAATGTTGCTAAAGAATAAAGTGTATCCCCTTTTTTTATTTTATGAACTCTATTCATTGTTAAATAATCATTTAAATATGTGTCTTCCTCTGTTTTTTTATTAAAATCTGCATCTTCTATTATTGTTTCACAGTCTCTTATATTTTTTTCTAGAGAATAATTATTACTAAAGCCACATAAAAACATTGCTGTACCTAAAGTAGATAATAAATATCTATTTCTTATGACAAATTTTGGAAATGGTTCTTTAAATGAGCTTTTTATCTTAGAAAGTTGATAAAACATTTCGTGAAAAACATGAACAGTTCCTTTCCCTAATGAAAATGACATTCTGTCTTTTAAATTTTTATTTTTATCTTGTTCAGAAAAAACTGTTCTATATTTACGTTCTACACTTCTATGTCTTTTTGAAAATGAAAATTTTTCCTCGTCTTTTTTTACTTCTTGATAATATTCTTTTAATGTTTTTTTAGAATTTTCTTCTTTTTCGTCTAAACTTGATGTTTTATCAATGTTTTGCTCTTCTTCGTAATCTTTTAAAAATTGATAACATAAGCATAAAGCATCATAATTCTTTCGTTTTTCTGCATTTGATAAAACATCATAAGCTTCTCGAACTTCAATAAGTTTTTTATTTAATTCCTTTATTTCTTTTTCATTTAAATTTTCCTGTGCATGTGAATCAAAATGTAACTTTTTCACTAAATTACGATATGCACTTTTTATTTCTTGATAATTAGCATCTTCACTTATACCTAAAATTTTATAATAATCTTTAAATCCCATCGAATCCCCTCTTCTTTCTTCTATGGATGTAGCAGATTATAACATAAATTTAGTTTTTTGTCAAATTTGGTTTTTAGGGGATAGTGTAAAATGGTTTGGGGAAAGCACACAATATCAGATAGAAAAATTATTTTTCTATTTATTAATTCTTTTTATTTTTTTATAATTCTTGTCTTTCTGTATATAAAAACTTTTCTTTAATTTTACTCTCTTTTATAATCTTTTAATTATTTTAGAATTAATTGTAATCTTTTGTGCAATAAATGGTTTTATTGTACATTATCACATTATTTAATTTTTTTATATACATTTTTTTGTTTCTAGAATAGAAATAAAACTACTACTAATACTGTTACTATAGGTGTAATACTGTTTATAAATATAGGATTGATTTAATATCTATACCTCTAATTTATTTACAAATTGCTTTTATAAATCTAACAATTTCTTCCGCTGCTTCTAATCTATGATTGTCATTACTATTTCTAATGTTTGGTCTAAGCTTAATCCTCATTTAAAAAAGATTTAATAAATATTTTAATAAGAAAGACTAATATAGTTTTTATTATATTAAAGTAATTTATGTCTTCTTTTAGTTAAAATTTTTCCAAACTTTAAGTTTTTGACCTTCTAAATCATATATTCCTAGTAGTTTATTATCAGTGTTTTTAAAGATTATTTTATCAGTTACTTTCCAAATATTATCTATTTTTTGACCATTAGAAATTTTAAATTCTAGATTCTTATCTACAGTTTCTATTGGAAAATTTAGAATTTCATCAACATTATATATTTTATAATTATTATTTTTCACATCTTCAATTGTAAATGTATTTTCAATATCTACATTTCCTTGTTTTGTTCTTATTAGAGAAGTCATAGTAGCATAGGTATCCATACTTTCTCCAATATCATTTATTAAACTTCTTATATAGGTTCCTTTTGAGACTAAAGTTCTAAATTTAAATGTTTCAGTAGTGCTATTTAATAATTCAATTTCTTTAATTTTTACTTGTTTTTTTGGTAATTCCACTTCTTGATTATCTCTTGCGTAGTCATAAAGTTTCTTTCCTTTTACTTTAATGGCGGAATAGATTGGTACTTCTTGGAGATAAGTTTTTTGAAAAGAATCAAAAACTTTTTGTAAATTTTTATCTATAGGTAGTGGTTTTGTGTTTAAAACTTTTCCAGTAATGTCATATGTATCTGTTTTTAGTCCTAATTTAGCAGTAGCTATGTATTCCTTATCCTCAGCAGTTAGTAATTCTACTATTTTAGTTGCTTTACCGATCGCTACTAGCAGAACTCCTTCTGCTAATGGATCCAAAGTTCCAGTATGGCCTACTTTTTTAAGACCAAAAATGTGACTAATCTCTCTAACGACATCAAAGGAAGTCATCCCTTGTTTTTTATTTATAGCGATTATTCCATTAAATTTTTCTTTGTATTCTTCAAGGGTCCAAGTATTATCGTGGATTACTTTAGCAATCACTTTTCCAACATATCTAATGTGCCAAGGTTCATAGGGATAACCAGTTATTTTTTCTTTTCCTTTTGGATACCTTAAAATGAAACCAAACTTGTGAAGATATTTAGATATTTCAGAAAATTCTGCTTCTAATTTTAAAAGTTCTTTATTGTTTTTTTGCCAATTCCCATTAATTAAAATATTTAAATCAATTGCAAGACCAGTATGATGTTCACTTTTTCCTCCTGGGGCAACAATTTCATTAGCATATTCTTTATTGTATTGATCTACAAATTCATTATAGATTTGTAGTTGTTGCTCGATGCTTCTATAAGCTGAATCAATACCAAGAATTATGTCTTTAGTTTTAAAAAAATCCGCAAGTTCTAAATAAGCTTCATAAGTCTTTTTTTCAATTAAAGTTTTTTCTTTATTAATATTCAGAATTTCAATTAAACTGATTTTTTTTAAAATTTTTTCATTTATTGAATTTTCTTTATTAATTAAAACAGATTTATACATTTAAATCACCTAGTTAATTATAACAAAAAGAAGATTTTTTTAAAATCTCTTATTTTTTCTTTTTTTAAATCTCTTTTTTGCTTATTGTATTTTTTCAAAACGATATTGTTGATCAATATTTGGATATTTTTCTTTATCTAAAAGACCAAAGAAGTCTTCTTTTTCCCTAATCCAACAGGGATTATCTTCATATTGACCTTGATAAACTACCATTTCTTGTAAATTTTCACTATCTTTTGCAATTGTTACTATTTTATAAATCTTTCCTTTAAAATGTTTGAATATTGATGCATTATTGGCATCTTCAAAAATTGTTGTGAATTCTAATTCACTTTTGTCTTCTCTAAATATTTTCATTTCTATTTCTCCTTAGGTATTTTTTAAAATGCTTTAAAATAATGATAATTGATTAGAATCTGGCATTCCTTCTAATATTCCCATTTCTTTCATTTTGTCAATTAAAGTTTGTGATATTTTGGCTCTCTTTTGAACATCTTCTATACTTATAAACTTTCCTTTTTCACGTTCTGCTACTATATTTTTGGCAACTGTATCTCCTAGTCCATCTATAGCATTGAATGGAGGATAAATTTCTGTTTCATTTTTTGCTATCCAAACTGTAGCATCACTCTCATATAAATCAACATTTAAAAATTTAATTTTTCTTGCTGTTGCTTCTAGAGCAACTTTTAAACTTTCAGCTTGTCCATTTTCTTTATTAGTTGCTTCATAACCTTTTGCTTGGATATCTTCAATTCTTGCTTTAATTGATTGATAGCCTTTTATCATACTTTCAACATCTACATCAGTTGCTTTTGATGAGTACCATGAAGCATAGAAATAAACAGGCATATGAACCTTATACCAAGCAATTCTAAACGCACTTATAACATAAGCTGCAGCATGAGCTTTAGGGAACATGTATTTTATTTTGGCACAAGAACCTATAAACCAATCTGGAATATTTGATTTTTTCATAAGTTCTTCATATTCTACCCATTGATCATGATCTTTTTGTTTTGATGCTCTTCCTTTACGAACAAACTCCATAATTTTAAATGCTTTTATCGGTTCTAAACCTTGATACATTAAATAAACCATTATATCATCACGACAGCCAATAGTATCTTTAAATGGCACTATATTATTAGCAATTAATTCTTGGGCATTACCAAGCCAGACATCTGTTCCGTGTGATAGACCAGAAATTTTTACAAGCTCTGCAAAAGTTGTTGGTTTTGTATCTTCTACTAATTTGATTGTAAAAGGTGTTCCAAATTCTGGGATACCAAGTGTTCCTGTATTACACATAATTTGTTCTTTTGTAACACCTAAAGCCTCAGTTGATGTAAATATACTCATTGTTGCTTTATCATCTAAAGGTACTTTCATTATGTCTGTTTTAGATTGATTTTGGATTAAACGTAATTGAGTTGGATCAGAATGACCAAGAATATCTAATTTTAAAAGACATTGATCAATTGAGTGATAATCAAAGTGAGTTGTTCGCCACTCTGCAGTTGCATCTTCAGCTGGAAATTGATATGGAGTAAAGTCAGCAACATCTTTATAATCTGGAATAACAACTATTCCTCCTGGATGTTGTCCTGTTGTTCTTTTAACACCAGTACAGCCCATTGCAAGACGTTCTACTTCAGCTGTTCGCATATCGCCTTTTTCTTTTTCTTCACAATAGCCTTTTACAAAACCAAAAGCTGTTTTATCTGCAACTGTACCGATTGTTCCTGCACGGTAAACATTATCTTCTCCAAATAAAACTTTTGTATAAGCATGAGCACTTGCTTGATTAAGGTCTGAAAAATTAAGATCAATATCAGGAACTTTATCAGCATTAAATCCTAAAAAAGTAGCAAACGGCATATCTTGTCCATCTTTAATAAGTGGTATATTACAATTAGGGCAATCTTTGTCTGGTAAGTCAAAACCTGATGAGTAAGTTGCTCCTAAGGGTTCGTTATTTTCATTATCAAAGATACTTAATTTACATTTACTGCAACGATAATGTGCCGCTAAAGGGTTAACCTCAGTAATACCCATCATTGTCGCAACAAAACTAGATCCAACTGAACCACGTGAACCAACAAGATATCCCTCATCATTAGAGTGTTTAACAAGTCTTTGAGAAATTAAGTAAATCGGATCAAACCCTCCACCTATTACTCCACCTAAAGTCTTTTTAACTTTTTTTTGTAAAGCTTTTTCATCGAGATCTTCTTCATCTTTACTCTTTACATATTCAGTAACTAGATTTTTGATATTTTCTGAACCTTTTAAAATTTCATCATGTAATTCTTTATGAATAACTGTTTGATATTCTTCATCTGAAAGTTGTTGCTCTTGATATTTTTCTTTTATTATTTTAAATACTATATCTCCATATAATTCTGTAGAGATACGTTCTTCAATTGAATATGGAAGTGGTGCTCCATACCAATCTGCAGCTTTAGTATAAACTAAGTCTGTAACTACTACAGGACAATCTAAATATTCTTTTCCATCATCACTTTTTACACGAGGAGAAAATGGTATACCACCAGTATCAGGAATTACTTCAACTATTTCACACATATTAGCAATTTTATTAGTATTCTCGACTACTATTTTGTATGCTAAGTCTTTTGAAAGAAAATTAAAGTCTTCAAGCATTTCATCTGTAGTTCTAAAATGGTTTGATGGTATTTCTTTAATATTATTTCTAGCTAATGGATGACGTCCTCCTCCAGGAACTTTTTGATTAACTATAATTTCTCTAAAAATTTTATCATCTTTTTTCAAATGATGAACATCTCCTGTTGCTACTATAATTTTTCCTGCTTCTTCAGTAACACGAATTATCTTTTCGATATTGGCGGCAACTTCAACTTTTGTTCCAAAATCTCCACTTTGAACTAAATGGTCATAGCAGTCTATTGGTTGGACTTCTACATAATCATAAAATCTGATAATATTAGAAAGTTCATCATCACTTTTTGATTTAGCTTGTCTAAAAACTTCACTTTCGTAACAACCACTACCTACTAGTAGTCCTTCACGATATTTATTTATTACACTTCTTAAAATTCTAGGTGTTTTGTATAAGTAAGTAGTATTAGCTAGAGATACTATAGTGAAAAGATTCTTTAATCCTACTTTATTTTTTACTAACAAATTTATGTGATGTGCACGACCATATTTATGAATTTCATCTTTACTTACTAAGTTAGATAAGTCACACATTTTTTCTATGTTACGATTTGATAATTTTTTTAGCATTTTATAAAAAACTAAAGCTGTTCCTTCAGCATCATAATCTCCTCTATGATGAGCTGACTCATCCCATGGTACTTCATATCTTTTTACTAAGGCTGATAATGAATGTCTTGCATAATTATTATCTAATGTTCTTGATAATTCTAATGTATCGATTACAGGATTTGTAAATTTGCCTAAATTATATTTTTTATAAGCCATTTCCAAGAATGATACATCAAACTTTGCATTATGAGCAACCATTGGACAATCCCCAAACCACTCAATGAAACGTTTAACAGCATTTTCTTCATTATCTTTTCCTTCTAACATTGTATCTGTGATATTTGTTACTTCAACAATTTTTTGAGGAAGTGGTCTGCCTGGATAAATTAGTTCATCATATTTTTCAATAATCATACCATCTTTTATTTTAACAGCACCTATTTCAATAATAGAATCCGCTCCACCAGCATTAAAACCAGTTGTTTCAAAATCGAAAACAACATAAGTTTGATCTAACATAATCTCATCATTAGGTCGTATAACGATATCTACTTCATCATCTATCATTACTAATTCTGAACCATAAATAGCTTTAAATGGAAGTTCTCCTTCTTTTAAGTTTTTATTATGACCTGTTACCATATTAAAAACATGGGGAAAACCTTGAACACCATTATGATCAGTAATTGCTACTGCACTCATTCCAAACTTCATTGCTTGTTTTATAATGTCACACTCATCAGCTACTCCATCCATTTGACTCATTTTTGTATGACAATGAAGTTCTACTCTTTTTTCTTCTGCTGTATCTGATATACTACTTTCATTTTTCTCAATTTTTATGATATCTCGTGCATTTAACACTAATTCTTTAGCAAATTGATCATTTTTAGTATATCCTCTTATTTTGTACCAAGTACCTACTGTTAACTCATTACATAGTCTTTTATATTCCTCATTTTCTCTAACAAACACTTTACAATAAATACTATCAGAAAAATCAGTAACTTTTAAAGTAATAATTTTAAAATCTGTTTTAGTTGATTCAAAATAGTCTGTACCAAAAACTTTGGCTTCTATTACAACATTATTATCTTCTCCTATTAATGTCTTTATTTTAATTGGCTCTTCTTTTATTCCTCTTCCAATAACATTATTAGGATCTTTTGCTTCTTTACGGTATTGTTTTTTTTCCTTTAATGGTGTTTCTTGTTTTTCTGATTTCTTTGGTAATTGTGGTTCTATTTCAACATTATTTAATTCATTTTGGATTTCTTCTAATATATTTTCTTTTTTTCTTGCTATCACTTCAATATTAAAACAATATCCTAATCTTTTATAAAAAGTAGTGATTTTTGGAAGACATTTTTCTAATCTTTCTTTCTCTATTTCGTTATTTGTAACAAGTATTAAAAAATCACTTTCTATTTTCATACAGTCTTCATAAATTTCTAAGACATGTAACTCTTCTTTTAAGTCTTTTAATAATAATTGATAATAGCTTAAGTATATTTCATTAACAGGATTATTGATTGTAAAAATAAAATTGATTTCACTAGCAGAAGAATCTAGTAACAGTTTCTTATTTTCTAATTCTTCTAAAATATCAACAGGGAGTAAATTTTCTTTTTCAATAAATATATTCCAACTATTATTTTGTGAATTAATTTTTATTTTTGTTAGTTTAGCATCTAAAAAATATTGATAACTATTTTCATCAATATTAATTTTTTGCAATAATATTTTTATTTTATTCTCCATATAATCCCCCTAGATTTGTTTTTAAATTACTTCTTCTTTTGTTTTTTTTATGATAGTACTTTCATTTTTTATGCAAAAATCTATAAACTCTTCAAGATTCATTTCTTGTAATTCTTTATTATAAGTTATTTTATTGATGTCAAAGTCAATCTTATCGCGCATCATATAGCTATTAAGATTTTCTTTTTTTACTCCTAAATACATTAACCAATATGGGTATAGTTGCCTTTTTAAGGCTAATAAATCTGGTTTACCAATAAGATAACAACTACGATTGTAAATTCTAGTTGCGTATTCGTTTAAAACAGCTAATTCAATAATTGCATTTTTGAATTTTTTATTTTCCTCTGGATATTTTTTTAAATTATTGGAAATAATTTTCATGTTTATTTCAAGTAATAAATTTAAGGGTGCTTTCTTATTGATACTTTTTCCAATTACTAAACTAGATTTTACAGGATGATCAATAACATTTAATTCTTTACAGACGATAAAAAAAGTATAATTAGGTAATTCTTTTCTTATTATCTCATTTAAAAGATGATCGGTTTCTTTCTGATTTTTATCCCATAATTTCATAATTTCTATTCGATATTTTTCGGCTTGTTTTTTTATTTTATCGTATTCCTTTTTTTCGATAACAATATTATAAATAGTATCGTTACTAGGTATAAAATTTTTATAATCTTTCAAAATAGATATTTTGTCTTTAAAAGTTAGATTATATTCATTACGATAAGTTTCCCATAGATATTGCTTAATTTTATAAATATTTTCTGAAATTGATGCTTGAAATAATAAGTTCCATATCAAAGCATAATCATTTACAATAAATTTTGTTTTCATCACTAACACCACTCTTAAATATATAATACCAAAAAAAAAGTAAAAGTTGAATAGGAACTTTTACTTTTATTAAATTCTTTGATAAATAAAATATACTGCTACCGCTATTACTGCTAAAATAAGAATAAAAATGAAAAATTTTAAACCTAGAGGTAAACTTTTTTCTTTAAAATCATCACTTAAGTCAAAGTCTTTATCGGATAAATCCATGCTCCTAGTATAAAAATCCTGATCAGCATCTTTTATACTTTTAGCGGTTTTTTCTAATTCTTTTTCTTTCATTTGTTCTACTTTTTTAATTTGTTCTTGATCTAATATTTCTTTAGATAATGAAAGTTTTTCATCAATCTCTTCATTTGATATTTCTTTAGATGGTTTTTCTACTTTATCTAATAAATTAGTTGCCATTAAATCACTTAATAAATCAATACTTGTTGCTTTATCTATTTCACCAGCTAGCGTTTTTGATGTAATTGTGTCAATAAGTTCTCTAATTTCTTCTTCATTTGGTTTTTCAATTCTTTTTTTCTTTGCTTCACGATATTTTTCTAATTCTTCAGCATTTAAGCCAGCTAGAATATTGTAACTTGTATTTTTTAATTTTCTTTTTTCTTCTAAAAGATCTTTTTCTTCTCTATTTTTTCGTGCTTCTTCTAAAACACTATTAATATCATAAACTTTATTTTCTTTTGTTTTATATATATATTTTACATCTTCTAATTCTTTTTTACTGCGAGGAATATACTCTAAATTTTGATATTTTTTCATTTTTTGATAATTCTCTCGTGATTTTATTGAATTATTTTTAGGATTTATTTCAAAGGCATTAGCATTTGTTACATCGGAGATATTAGTAAATCTTGTATTAGTGGAAACATTTTGATATAGCTCTTGATTTTTTTCTGATCTTTTTAAATGTTGATTAGTTTCATCATTGTAGCGATCCATACGTCTCATACTATTCACCTTCTTATATTCTTATATTATTTTAACATAAGTACTGTAAAAACTAAAGTAATTAAAGTTTGGGTTTACGTAAATATATTGAGGTAAAATAATTTAGTTTTTTTCTAAAAATTCTAAACATTTTTTGTATTTTTCTACTCTTTTTAAATCTTTTTCTGAAACCTTATCTAAGCGAGATAAGTCTAAATTGTGTTTTAAATCGACTATTTTTACATCTTTTGCTATTTCATTTTTAGAAAGATTTTTTATATATTGAAAATAATCTATGTTTTTATCATGCTTTAGTAATATTAAAGCTTCAATTATTTCATTATCAAAATTTTCTTTTTCTAATTCTTTTACAGAAGTATTGGTATCTTCTAAAATATCATGTAGAAGAGCAACAACAATTCTTTTTTCTTCCTCTAATTGTTCTGCTATATGCCAAGGATGAAAAATATATGGAATATTACCTTTATCTATTTGATTTTGATGTTTTTTATACATAAACTTAATTGCTTTTTTTGTGTTTTTTGTATATAGCATATTATTACCTCTTTCATATTTTTAGAATATCATAAAAAAGTAGTTTAAAACAGTTTAAAATAAATCTTTACGTAAAACTTTTTTTTAGATATAATAATTTTGAAAGGAATGAGATAAATGAAAGTTAAAGTTAAGCAAGAAGCTTGTATTGGTTGTGGTGCTTGTACAGCTGCTGCAGATGAATTATTTAAAATCAATGAAGAGGGAGTTTCAGTTGCTACTACATCAGTTGTTCCTGATGAGTTAATTGATAAAGCAAAGGATGCGATTCAAAGTTGTCCTACAGATGCAATTGTTGAAGTTAGTGAAGATAATGAGTAATAAAAAAGAAGATGACATCTTCTTTTTTCTTTTTTAAAATCTCAACCGCACCATTTTATTTATATTTTAATTTTATATCATATGTACATTTAAAGTTAGATTTTTACATATATTATTTTACACTTTTTGTACAATTTTTATATTAATTTTTTTATTTTTTGTAACTATAGATTATTTGAACTTCTTTTGGGGTCAACTTACGATAATTTCCTGAGTTTAAATTTTTTATCTCAAATATTCCAATTCTTTTTCTAGTTAATTTTATAACAGAAAAGCCTACAGCTTCAAACATTTTTTTTACTTGATGATTTTTTCCTTCATGAATTGTTATTTCTACTAAACAAGTATTGGCTTCTTTATTAATCTTTTTTAATTTAACACGACTAGCATGAACTTCTATATTATCTATTTTAACACCTGTTTTTAGCTTATTAATTTCTTCTCCTTTAATTATTCCTTCCAACTTTGCTAGATAAACCTTATCTATTTCACTTGTTGGATGCATTATGATATTTGCAAAATCTCCATCATTTGTTAGTAGAAGTGCTCCTGTGGTATCATAATCTAATCTTCCTACTGGGTAAATTCTAGCAGTAGTATTAATTAAGTCTATAACAGTTTTTCTATATTTATCATCTTGGGTTGAGGTGATTACACCTCGTGGTTTATTTAATAAATAATACTCTTTATTTTCTTTTTCTAAGATTTTATTATCTACTTCTATTCTATCACTTTCAGAAACTTTTAGACCTAATTCTTGAATTGTTTTACCATTTACTTTTACTTTTCCTAATTTTATTAATTCCTCTGCTTTTCTTCGAGAAGTTAATCCTGATTTTGCTATTACTTTTTGAAGTCTTTCCACATTCTCACCTCTTTTATTCATTTTACTATATATTTAATAATAATTCTATCTTTTATTTTTATTTAATATTTAAAAGCATTTCGCATTGTGTGTTATGCGATTTTATTTGGTAGACATTAAACAAAAAGACATATAAAAATCAAGAGTAAGAGAATCTAGTTCAATTAAACCCTTGAGTTTTTATATAATTTCAAGTGCAGCACTTTATTTAAATTATTTTTTATCATATGCATATTTATAATGTAGTTATTATTTATGAAATAGTTCCTAAAGAAATTTATTAAATTAATGAACAAAATATTATGTCTTATGATGACTTATTATTTTTTATTTTTGAATCTTTTTCTTAATAAAAAATGAAAGATTTAAATTTTATTTTTATTAAAATATTTATTGTTTAATAACTTATTATGAAAATTATCATAAATTATAATGAAGGAGGAGTAATATGTATAATGATTATTCTATGAATTATCCAAAAATGAATTATCAGCCAATGGATTATCGTAATTTTAATAGTAACTATTCAATGGATTATCGCAATTATAATTCAGAATATCCAATGGATGATGAAAGATTTTTTTGGGCACCTTTTGTTGTAGGAGGACTTGCTGGTACTGCTTTAGGCTTTGGTATTGCTAATAACAATCAATTAAATAATGGTTCTATGCAACCTGTATATCCTGTTTATCCTTATCCAATGTACCAACCATACCCATCATATCCAACAATTTCAAGTAGTAATAACTATTATTATTAAAAGTCTTAGGACTTTTTTTATATGGGCAAAGTTAAAGTAACTTTTGTTCCTTGATTTTTTTTAGATTTATAAGATATATTTCCATGATGGAGTTCTACAATTTCTTTAATATATGGAATTCCTACTCCCGAGCCATTTTCTTTTGTTGTGTAAAACATTTCTTCAATATGATCTAATTCTTTTTTTGTCATACCCATTCCATTATCATTTATAATAATTTTATAATTATTTTTATACTTTTTAACTTTTATATCTACATTAATAGTATTTTTATTTTTTGATTCTAAGGAATTTTTTATTATATTGACAAATACTTGTTTTAGACGATTATAATCTCCAGATATATATAATTCATCCGAGTTTGGAATAGCAATAGTACCATTATTTTCCTTATATAATGGGATAAAAATATCTTTTAAATCATCAAATAACATTGCTAAATCCATTTCTTCTTTGTCTAGCGTCTTTATTTTCCCTAAGGTTGAGAAATCATTAATAACTGTTAAACTTCTGTTTATCTCTTCTTTTATTATTTTTAAATAGGCCTCTTTTTTATCTTTAGTAGCATCATTAATCATTTCTAGATATCCATTACATACAGCTAAAGGATTTTTTAATTCATGATTAAGTTTAAAAATAGAGGCTTTTATTTTTGTTTCCTTATCTAACTTTTTTAAGACTTCTTTTATTCCTAATACTTTTTTATTTTTATCAAAAAAGTATCCTATTAAATTTGTTATTATGATAAAAAGTAATGTTTGACTAATTAAATATATTATTTCACGGTTTGAAATACTAAGATAATTTTTTTGAAAAAATAGAAAGAGAAGATTTTCAAGATAAAAAAATATTGAAAAATTTTGAAAAAATTTGGTTGATTTTTTTGAAAAACAATAAACAGTAAATAGAATTA
This sequence comes from uncultured Mollicutes bacterium, assembly GCA_947652375.1. Classification (GTDB taxonomy): domain Bacteria; phylum Bacillota_I; class Bacilli_A; order RF39; family UBA660; genus UBA3789. Next base: position 22,846 of record CANTCS010000002.1, read on the forward strand.
TATATTCTAGTAATAGTAAATAGTTATTTAATACAAAATTTGTGGAGAAGAATATTAGTAGCATTACGGTTGTAATAATTGAAGTTTTTTCTTTCTTAGTTACATAACAAATTAACAAAGGAATATTTAAAGTTATTAATGTAGAATAATCTATTTTTTTATTTAATATTATTTGTATTAATAAAGATAATATTAATGTTAATGATAATATTATATTATTCTTTTTGCTTTTATATGTATCTGTATAAACAATAAATAATAAATATAAAATAATGGGAAAAAATAAGCAGATTAAATCTAATGTTAAAATTTTTAAATAATTAATAAAATACATTTTTATCACCTATTAAAATATTAACATTTTTAAATGTAGAATTTTGTCGAATTTTGTCATAAAAAATAAAAAAATGACTTATAGTGTCATTTAATTTCGTCTATATATTTTTTTAATTGCTTAGATTCTGATCCTAAAATTATTTTTAACTGATTATCTATTTCGACAATTCCTTTAGCTCCTAATTTTTGAATTCCTTCTTTATTAGCTTTGGAAATATCTTTTAGTGTAACTTTAAAACGTGACATATTTGTTTCAGTTCCAATAATATTTTCTTTTCCTCCTAATAATTCAACTAATTTATTAAAATCTAAAGAAGCATCTTTTTTTGTTGCTTTGATAATTGCTAATAAAACAATTATTAGTACAATTGCTATTATAATATATTCCATATAATCACCATATCTATTATAACTTATTTTGATAAAAAAGCAAAGTTTATTCAATATATATTTGTTATTTTATTTAATTTTTTTAAAAAATCTTTGCTTTTAAGATAAAGTCCTGTGTATTTTTCATAATAATCATCTAAAAAACGATTTATCTCAAAAGTTATTTTGTCACTGACATCTAGTTTTGAAATGTTTTTAATATCAACATAATAATACATTCTAATCATTTTAATTGTTTTATCGCTTACTAATGCTTCATTATTATAACAATTTTTACAAATATAGCCTCCACTATCGCATGATATGGTCACTATCGCTTTATCACTTCCACAGTAACTACATGAATCTATATTAGGAGCAACTCCAAGATATTCTAACAATTTTAATTCAAATATGTTTGCTAAGACAATTGGTGAGTGTCCCTCTTCAATTTTTAATAAGGTATCTTTTATTAAATCAAAAATATCTTCTTCTTTATTTTGTCTTAAAACTTGCAGTGATATATCTAAAATAAAAGATGAATAGGAAATTTTTTCTAAATCGGTTAGTGTATTAGGAAAAGAATTTAAAACATCAACACTTATAAGTGTTGAAAGATTATTTTCTTTAAAATAAATATTAAATTTACCATAAATTAATTTTCTACTAACGCCTCGAAGTTTACTTTTCATTTTGCGACAGCCTTTAGATAAAATACCAATTAGACCATGTTCTTTTGTTATTACATTTAAAATTTTGCTTGACTCACTATAATTGGTTTCGCTTAAAATTATTCCCTCGAAGCATTCAATTTTCATTTATATCACACTTTCTTTATTTGCTTTAATAAATTATAATATTTGATATCTCCAGTTTTTATAAATAATTGCCATAAAATATCATTTTTCATAAAATCACCTCTATTAATATAGTGGTAAGATTTTAATTTTTTTATTCATCATCTTCTTTTAAACCTAATTCTAGAAAATATTTCTCTTGATCACGCCAATTTTTTAATGTTTTAACATAAGTTTCTAAAAATACTTGTTTTCCTAAAAACGTCTCCATTTCTTTTCTTGCTCTAGTTCCTATTTCTTTTAACATTGAACCATTTTTTCCAATAATTATTTTTTTAATATTGTCTCTATCTACAACTATTAAAACTTGTATATGAATTAGCTTTTCGTCCTCTTCATAGTTTTCTACATAGCATGTTACTGTATGAGGAATTTCTTCTCTTGTTAATTCTAAAACTTTTTCTCTAACAAATTCTGCCATTATAAAACGAGTAGAAACATTAGTTAAATCTTCATCTGAAAAGATCTTATCATTTTCATCTAATTTATTTTTTATACATGAAATTAGCAAGTTTATGTTATCATTTTTTTTTGCAGAAATTGGAATTATTTCGGCGAAATCATATAAATCTTTTAATTGATCAATTTCATCTAGTAATTTGCTTTTGTTTTTTACCAAATCAATCTTATTTAGTAATAGAAATATTGGAATATTTTTATTTTTGATTTTATCTAGAATAAAATGATCTCCTTTTCCAAATCCTTTAGAAATATCTATTAAGAAAAGGATTATATCGACACCTTCAGTATTATTATAAGCTTTTTTATTCAATAAATTTCCTAGTTTATTAGTTGGTTTATGTATACCAGGAGTATCTACAAAGATTATTTGTGAATCCTCATCATTATAAATTCCTTGAATAATATTTCGTGTTGTTCCACTAACATTAGATGTTATGGCTAATTTCATTCCTAGGATACTATTTAAAAGCGAACTTTTTCCAACATTTGGTCTTCCTACTAGACTTACAAAACCACATTTCATACTAAATCATCCTCTCCAAAAGGAAATGGACATAATTCTTCTACTGTGTATATTTCTACCTTCCCAGAAGTATCGTAACAATAAATTTTACTTTTTTTATCAAAAAATTCAGAAATTAACTGTCGACAAACAAAACATGGTGTACCTACTTTTCCAGAGGAAACCATAACATGTATTTCTTTAAAATCATTTTTTTTGATGCCTGCTGTTATAGCATTGAAAATTGCCGAGCGTTCAGCACAAGTTCCAGCTCGAGTACTTGCATCTTCAACATTTACTCCAAAAAATTCTTGATCGTCTTTCGTAATAAGACAGGCTGACACTGGAAAGTTTGATATTGGTACATAACTATTTTTATGCAAAGCTAATAATTTATCTTTCATATTATACCTCCTAGTTTAGGATAAAAAATTATAATTGCTCCAATAAGTGCAACAATACAAAGAATCAGTGTGGCTGAAGAAGCTGTATCTTTTGCTATCTTTGCTAAAGGATGAATCTCTGTTGTTATTAAATCTATTGTCGCTTCTATAGAAGAGTTTATTACTTCGCAAGCTGCTATTAAACCACAAATTGTTATGATAAAAAGCCACTCATAAAGGTTTATAGAGAACATGAATCCTAAAATTACTACAACTATAGTAGCAGTTAAAATTATAATCATATTATGCTCATTTTTTATGCAATATATTATGCCATCTAAAGCATGATTAAAACTTTTTACATATCTTTCAAAAGCTGTTCCAGTATCTTTATTTCGTTGAGGAGTTTTTTTTCTAAATCTATCTAAAAATTTCATTTTCTTCTAATACCTCCTCTTGTTTAGTAAACATTATAGTTTCCTCTTCTTTTGTTAAATGATCATATCCTAACAGATGATAAAAACCATGTACAGCTAAGAATGATAATTCTCTTAATAGCGAATGATTATATTCTTTTGCTTGATTTTTTGCTTTATCTATTGAAATATATATATCTCCTAAAATTCTTTCTTTTGTTGGAACTATTATACTTTCTTCATCTTCTAAAGCAAATGTTATAACATCTGTTTCTTTATCAATATTACGATAATTTTTATTTAAGTTATGAATATATTCATTATCAACGATAATTAAATTAAATGATATATTTTCTAAATGTTCTTTTTCAATAGCGCTATATAAAACTTTTTCTACTATTTTTAATTCTTCTATTTTTTCTTTTACTTTTACAAAAATTTCTATACTACTCATAATTACTCCTATATAATAATTATTAATAAACTAATTAATATAATTATTGATATGATATTTAAAAACCATTCTTTTTTAAATACTTTAGGTAAAATATTACCTGTTTTTTTTAAAATTTTATAAATTATATATCCAATAAAACCACCTAGCAAATTAAGAATTATGTCATCAACATCAAATACTCTGCCAATACACATTTGAACAGTTTCTATGGATGTTGAAGCTATAATGGTTAAAATTATTTGCAAATAAGGTTTGTCTAACTCTAAATAATAACTGAAAAAAAAGCCAAGTGGTAAAAACATTAGCACATTACCTATAACATTTTTTATAAATAATCTACTAGTTATGTCATAACGAAAAATTTCTTTAAAAGGAATGAAGTTATTACTGGACCAGGTTACATCATCTTGAAAAGTAACTACTTGAAAGAGACACAAAATATATATTGCAAAACTTAGCATTAATAATTCTTTATAGATAATTGGTATTTCTTGTTTTTTTATTAGGTAACAAATTCTAAAAGAAACCATTATTACTATCGAAATCAATATCATTGGCCAAGTAAAATTGACAACTCCCTGAATTGTATTTGTAAGTGGTCCTAACATTTAATCACTCCTCTTTTGCATTCAATTCATCAATGTTTAAATTAGTTATATCTTGATAATCTGTAATATTTTCTAGAACTTTAAAAAACACTTCTACTTTTATTTTACTATTAATTTCATTCTTTTTCAAAACTTTTTTACTTATTATTTTTTCATCACTTTTTAAATTTTTTTCAATTCTTTTAGTAGCAATTTCTAAAGCTTCTTTATCAACGTTTTTATAACTAATATTTTTAATATTTTCTTCTGTTTTGATAAACTTAGATAAAGATATTTTTAAAGGAATTATTTTACTCTCTATTATATTATACTCTTTTTTTTCAAATGTACGGAATTTATTAAATAAATTAAATTCTTTTTTTAAAGTTTTGATAGATAAGCCCAAGCTTTCTTTTGAAGTTACTTTTTTTTCATTTATTTTTTTAGGAAGTGATAAAGTTACAGTATACCATACTTCTCCATAAACAGTTCCTTTGGAGCATCTTTTTGAAACTATGTTGTCTTTATTATAAATTAGTCCACTTATTATGGTTTCTCCTTTGGAAATATAATCATTTTTCTTTCTAATAATTTCTCCAGAATCAGCAAAAATTTCTTTTATTATTGCATTTTTCTTAGAAACTATATGTCGATAATTACAGTTAGCTTCATTTTTGTTTTTCTTTCTTTGTTCAACTTTTATAATATATTTTGTTCCTTTTTCTTCTATTTCAACCCATTCTAATAAATCTTTTTCTTTTTCAAGTAATTGTTTTTTTATATTTTCTTTTTCTTTATATGATACTTTGAAGCGATATTTCCTTAATCCCAGAGCTTTTAAGTCATTTTTTATTGTTTTTACTATAGTCTTGTTAGAATGTGTAATTTCAATATCAAAAATTAGATTAGATAAAATTATATTTAAAAAAATTCCCATTAAGATAAATATTATTAATAATAAATATTTTTTTAGTAGAAATTTATATTTACTGATACCGAATCTTTCAATAATTTTAATTTTATAAGTTGTTTTAATTTTTAGGATTTTTTCTAAATCGGCAGAATCTATTATTACTTTTAATTCTTTATATTTTTTTTCTACTTTATAAATATTTATATTTCTTTTTATGATTTCTTTTAGGAAATAAGTAGGATTTTTTCCAGTAATACTAATTTTAAGGCGATTATTCATTTACTACCTCAATTTTAGTTATTGTACCAGTTATTAAAATCTCATCTTTTACTAGTTTATTTAGAGTAAAATTATTACCAGTAATTGTTATTTTTTTACTTGGACTTAGAAGTGAAATATAGTTATCTTCTAAGGATAATATTTTTTTAAAATTTAACGCGTTAAATTTATTGTCATAAACTGTAAAACGAAATTCGTTGTCATTAACATAATCATATAATTTATCTATCATATTATCACCTATGTAATTATATGAATTAATTTAGCTGTTTAGAAAAAAAAAGTATTATTTATATACTTTTAGTTTGCTAATCTTTCTTTTATTACTGTTGATACAAATTTCATATCTGCTTTTCCTTTTAATTTGTTTTGAGCTATTTTCATAATTTGTCCCATATCTTTTTGACTTTCTGGTTTAATTTCTAAAAAAATCTCATCAATAATTTGTAAAACTTCATCATCTGATAACTGTTCTGGTAAATACTTTGTAAGAATAGCTATTTCACTTTCTGTTTTTTCAATAAGATCTTGACGATTACCTTTTTCAAATTCAGTTATTGAATCTTTACGCATTTTTATTTGTTTATTTACAACATAAATTAATAATTCTTCATTAATTTCTTTTTTTCTATCTATTTGTTCTTGCTTTAAAGAGGCTTTGATCATTCTTATTACTATTAAACGATCTTTTTCTTTATTTTTCATGGCTTCAATATAATCTTTTTCTAATTGTTCTAACATTATTTTTTCATCTCCTTAATTTATTATATCATATTATGTAGAAATAAAAACAAGGATATTAATTATCCCTGCTTTTATTAGCTCTATCTCTTTTTCTTGAATTTTTGATTCCTTCTTTTTTAGCTGCTCTTCTTCTTACTCCTGGCTTATCATAAGCTTCTCTTTTTTTCCATTCAGAAGGGACACCGTCTCTTGCCACTTTTTGTTTGAACTTTCTTAGAGCTTGATCAAGATTACCTCTAACAGTTACTTTAGTTGCCATCTATTTCCCTCCCTTCGCTATAACTAAAATGAATTATATCAAAATATTATAATATTTTCAACAGTTTTTCCTATTTTTTAATAAAAACTAAAGAAAAAGTAAACATTTTTTAAGAAAATTCCAAAATATAATCCTATATTAAAAATAAAATTAATTATGATTGATATTAAAGGGAGTATTAAAAATAGAAATATTAAATTAAAAAAAATTTTAAATTTAAAATAAATCACTCTAAAGGACATATATTATTTTCACTAATTCTTCTTATACCAGAACCTAAACTATAACCTGCATCTTTTAAAACTTTAATAACATTTACTATGGCATTTATTACAGTTGCAGTTAAAGTTGTACCACCTACTATATTTGATAAATCATTATTATTGATTTTTTTCATCCTTGGCACCTCTTTGGATTAGTTATTCCTTCGATTAAACCTGATAGAAATACTACAACTGTTGCTATAATTAAACATGTTCCAATTGAAACACTAGCTCCACCTTTTATTTTTTCTAAATCTGTAGTTGTTATATTTTTTATACTAATCACCTTCCCATATTATTTTAAATATTTCTATTAAACGTATTTTTTTCGTTTTTATAGAAATATTTATTAAATCATTTACTTTATATTTTTTATCAAATTTAACATTTATTATTAATTCATAATATTTCTTTTTTTCTTTTGTCATTACTACACCCTTATCTTCAACTAATTTAAATTTTACTTTCTTTGAATCAATATAAAAAAATGTATTATTATTTATGTTCTTTCTTTCTGTATCACTAGCTACTACTATTATTAAATTATCTTTTAAAACAATACCTGATAATTTTTCATAATGATATTCTTTTGAAATAAAAAGATAAGTTATAAATAATGCTTCTACTATTAGGAAAATAAGACTAAAAAATATTATTAATTCTTTTTTTTCATAATTTTTAATTTTCAATTATAACTCCATTTTCGAGTTTTAAAACTCTATCATATAATTTTTTATTATTAAAACGATGAGAAATTACAATAATAGACTTATCTTTTAAATAATTAAATATATTAGTAAGAATTTTCTTTTCTCTATTAATGTCAATTTGCCCTAATGCTTCATCAAAAATATATATGTTACTTTTTCGTAATAGACTTCTTGCAAGAATAATCCTTTGTCTTTCACCATTACTAAGATTAAAACCATTTTCTTCAACAATTTTTTCATATTTCGTGTCATAATTTTTTATAATATCATCTACTAAACAAATTTCGCATACTTTATAAAAATCTTCTTCTTTAATATTATTAGATAGCATTATATTATTCTTTATAGTATCATTAAACAAATATTCATTGCTTGTTGTATAAGTAATATTATTTCTTAAATTTTCTAAATGATAATGGTTAATATCTATATTTGATATTTTTATGTGTCCATATGCTATATCAATATAACGCATAAGCATTTTCACAAGTGTACTTTTTCCTGAGCCACTATCTCCAAAAAGTAAAACTTTCTCTCCTTTATTGATTTGTAAATTAAGATTATTGAATAGTTTTTTAGAACTTATCTTATAATTAAGATTTGATATTATAATATCTCCATTTAAATTATAAGGTAAATAGAAATAGTTGTTTTTAAATATCTCTTCATTAATTAAAAACAATTCTTCAACTCTCTTAAACGCTATTTTAAAAGAACTAAAATTATCTAATAAATTGATTAAATTAGAAAAGCAATTTAAAAAGTAAGAAAAAAACAATTGATATACAATAAGATTACTTAAACTTATTTTAGTTGTAACAACAAAATAACTTCCTAAACCATATATAAAAATATGGATTAAATCAGTTAAATTATTTTTTATAAAAATAGATAACTCAACTATAAAATTATAATTATAAATTTCTGATAAAAAATTCTTATATTGTAGAGAAAATCTATCAATAAGTTTTTTTTCTAAATGACTACCTTTAATAGTATCTACATTACTAATTCCTTCAATTAAAAAAGAATTGATTTTATCTTCATATTTACTTAATTTTATATTACTTTTCTTTCTTTTTATACTAAAGAAAAAAGTATTAATAAGAAGTAATGCTGAGATTATCCAAATTATTAAAGTTAATTTTTTATTAAAATGAAGCATTATTATACTAAAGATTATTATAGTAATAAGATCAGTCGATAATATTGTAAAAAGATTAGCAAGATAAATTCTAACTGTATTGAGATCTTTAAATCTTGCGACTACTTCTCCAGAAGTTCTATTTTTAAAATATAAATATGGAAGTAAAAGTACTTGTTTAAATGTTTTACTTGTTGTTTCATAATCAAAAGAAAAAGTCCATTTATTCATTAAAAGATTTTTAATTAAATTACTTATATTTTTCAGAATATAAATGATTAAAAGTATTGTGCTTATTATAAAAATGTTATTTGTAATACTATATTTTATTGAGAATTCAAGAAGGTATTTAAAATGAAAAGAAATTAAAATGTTTAATATAAAATAAGAGAGTGTTAAAATAAAAATTAAAAATATTACTGATTTATTTGTAGCAATTACATTTTTAATATTTTTATAAATTACATTTTTATTTTGTAATTTAGGCAATTTTTTCACAGGATGTAAGAATAAGTAATTACCACTGGATAATAAATTAAATTCTGAAAAAGAGATTATTTTTTTTCCTTTAGCTGGATCCATTAAATGAATAAGATTTTTCTTTACATTAATTTTATAGAGAACTACAAAATGTTTATAGCTTTTATTAACAATGAAATGAACTATACATGGTAAGTTATTTACATTTATATCTTCTAATTTTCCTGTTAATCCTTGTGCTTCAAAGCCAATAAGTTTTGCACCTTCTATTAAATTATAAAAAGATGTCCCATCTTTAGTAGTATAAGTTATTTCTCTTAAATATTCTTTAGATACTTCTCCCCCATAAAATCTAATTATAGATAAGAGACAACATATTCCACAATCTTTGATACCATCTTGTAAAACAACTTTCACTTGTTGTACTTTCACCTCCTAACTTATTATTATCATTAATTAATTTAATGTACAAAAAAAGAAGAGAAAACTCTTCTTTTTTTAGGATAAACATATTAACAAAATATTTAATCGAACGCGTGATAAACGATATATTATTTTAGAAAAAACAAAACTAATTTTTAAACAACATTTATCCCATATTGATATTAACATATTATGAATTAAATTACAACAATTAAAATTTTTTTTTTTTATTTTACGGCTTATTTGACATATTTTGTTAAATTTATACCATTCTACAAATGCTTCTGTTGATGATTTATTTTCTTTATTATTATATCTTTCTTCTTTAGAAGTTTCTGCTAAAGTTTTATTAGAACCTTTCGGAATAAAAACTTGCCAAAGACGACTTTTAGCAGATGTAGATATTTCACCTCTTATTGTTTTTGAAAGTGTTCCTTCTGATTTTTTCATAAATTGCTTGATATTTTCTCCATCATAAAATGTTATACAGCTTAAAAAGTAGCAATTTCTGTTTTCAATATTTTTCATTGTTTCTAATAAAGCTTCTATATTGTTTGATATTCCTAATCTTTTTACTAAAGTACCTGGGAAATTAGTTTTATTAGGGTATGCTTCAATATAGAAACCACTATCTTCTACAAAACAAGGTTGTTTTAATACAGAATATGCTCTTTTAGCTTTATCTAATGATACTTCTTTAACATCAGAAACAGTTAATTCTTCAATATCTAAATCTAATTGTTCTACATTAACACCTATTTTTTGAAAATAATCTTTTGCTTTTTCATATTTTCCTTCATTTCCTGTTACAAAAATTAAATTTCCCATTACATTTCACCTCGATAACTATATATTTTATTAATAACTTTGGGATTATATTCAACCATGCAGAGATCAATATTATTATCACTTGCTATTTTTTTTGATAAATAAATTGAATTTAAATTAAGTAAAAACTCTTTTCTTAAAATATCTTGATATTTTTCTGTTGAGGATAATTCAATGATATTTTTATATTCTTTTTTTAATAAATCTAAAAGCAAATAATCTAAATCCTTTTTTTGATGCTCTAAATAAATTAAAGCATTTGTTGGATTATTATTTATTAGATTACTCCTTCCATGACAGAATGAACCTTTATCATGTACAACAGCTGGTGTTGTTCCTGTTTCAACTAAATTTGATTCTAATGTTTTTGCAGCACAACTTGTGTCATATCCACTCATTATTTCAATATTTAATCCTTGAAAATTTAAAGGATAATTTTCGTAATATTTACTATTTTCAAAACAATAATCTAAGAACTCATGCAATTCTTCACTTTTATATGTTCCATTATTTATTTCATTACTTTTTAAAAATAAACTCATAGGTATTAGTGTAGTAGCTAATGAAACAAAACTTTTTTCTTTATCTACCATATTGTATTGTAGTAAAACTGTTTTACTATCTTCTACTTTATTAGAGCCTGTTATTAAATATTTTTTTCCTCTAAATTTTTCTAAAGCATTTGATATACCATTAGTTCTTCCACTATAACTAATGCAAAATAAATTTTCAAAACTTGCAATATTTTCTTTGTAATCAAATGATCTAGGTTCTATAACTTCACAAATTATATTGTATCTTTCTAAGACTTTTTTCAAAAATTCTGCTACTACTACAGACCCTCCTGTTGCTACTATTAGAGTTGCTCCTTTTAAATTACTTATTATATTAGCTAACATCTCTGCTAAATTATCTATTGTTTTATCAGAATATAAAACACGTTCTTTTATTTTTTTAAAATTAATTAAAGAACTTTCTGTATAAGAATGTTTTAAAGACATATAATTCTCCTTTCAATATAATCATATCAAATATAGTGGTAATATATATGTCACTAATAATATTCTTCTAACATTTTTATATTTTCAATTCTATTTAAATAAAAATGTCTTATTTCTTGTCTTTTTTCACAGTATGCTGCTATACCCCATTCATTATTTAAAAGTTCCATTTCATAAGGATGAATTATTCTTTCTGTTAGTTCTTTTCCTTTAAAATAATAAGATATATGACATTTCTTTTTTTCTTTTATAGATCTATTTAAAATTTTATATGAATTTTTATTATTTAGTACTATTTCTTTAGTTGGAATAAATCTTTTAGGAATATTCAATTCTTGATTTAGTATATACCCGCCATAAGGACCTTTAATTGTATGAAGATAAATTCCAGCTTTTTCGAGTTCATCTTTGTATACTCTTATCATACGAGATGATACTTCTAGTTCTTCTGATAATTCTTTAATACTATATTTTTTTCCTGTACTTAACAATTCTAGCATACATAAAACGTTTGATACTTTAGACATAGCTTTCTCCTTACTTTTTTTATATTATAAACAAAAAAAGAACTTTTGCAAGTTACTCTTTTATAAAATTCTTATTTAATGTATTTTTTTGCAAAATACTCATCAATATAATCAATAAATTCTTTATAATTACTAATACGATAATCTGTTAAAGAATTTATCTTTTCTCGATCGATATCAGCATATTGGTCATATATATTAACAACTTCTATACCAGCATTGTGACTGGCTAAAACACCAGTGTAGGAATCTTCAAATATTAAGCATTCACTTTTAGACGCATGATAAAAATTTATAATATTTTCATATATTTCAGGATGTGTTTTTTTATTTTTTACTTCATCTTTAGTTGTTATTAAATCAAACATTTCATTAATATTCATTTGACTAAGCATCTTTTTATTTTTTTTAGTATAAATTTCCATTTGAAATCTAGGTGCCATAGTTGCAAGTATTAATGTAAAACCTAATTTTTTTAATTTTATTAAAAGATTTACAACATCTTTTTTAAAGTCCATATCCTTTTCTAATATTTCGCTAGATATTGACCATCTAATTTTTAATAAATCTTCTTTATCTTTTATAATTAAATTATGTTTTTTTATTATATATTCACAATATGCAAGATAAATATCTGTGTCATGATGATTATTTAGAAAATCATCACGTTCTTGTTGTACTTCATCTTCAGTTAATTCTTTATTACCATATTTTTTAATAATAAATTGATCTGTTTTATTCCATATCCCAATAGAGTCAATTAATGTACCATCTAAATCAAAAATAAGATATTTTTTATTTTTTAAATTTAGTTCACTAATATTTTTCATTATTTATTCACTTCTTTCGTTAAGAAATTTTTTCAGTTTTAAAATTAATGTTTTTGTATCTTTTTGATCTTCTTTTCTTATAATATTATTATTTATAGCATCTGTCATACAAATAAGTTCTGTTAAATTCATATTTTTAGAATATAGAATTTCATATAAATCTTTTATAGGAACCACTCTAGTTTTTTTCCAACTCCTTACAAAATTGTTATCTAAATAAGAAAAACAAGAACAAGTTATATAATAATAATTATCATCTTCTATATGTCCTGAAAATTTAATGATTCTATTTTACCAATCTTCTTTGACTTCGTCAAATAAAATTGAATCTATCTGTTCATATTTCGTACCATCTGAATGATACCTATATACACTCCACCATTTACTACTACTAATTCTTATATATATTATTTTTATTAAATCATTTTCTGAGAATACATTGTCTGTTTCTATATCTCATTTACTATTTTGTATTTGTTAAATTGTTTTAGATATTCTATTATCGATTGATTTTCTAATAAGGAAAAATCTATTTTTTTATCATCTCTATCATAGTCATATTCCAACCTTAAATATAATATTTATAAAATTTATTAAACTAAAAAATACTTTTATTACATATTTACTATTTTAAATGATTGATATTAATTTAACAATGTTATTAATTTTTCTTTTCTAATACCTCATCAACTTCTAATTTTTCTTTTAATATTTGCATAATTAACCAAATTTTTTTAAACAAAAAAGATTAATCAAAATTAATCTTTATATTTTAAAAGTCAAATTGATTCGACTGATTTCTCTATGGTGGAGCATAGCGGGATCGAACCGCTGACCTCCACGGTGCAAACGTGGCGCTCTCCCAGCTGAGCTAATGCCCCATAATCACTTTTCCAAGCGACAAATTGATTATAGCATAGCATTTTTTTAAAAGTCAACGTTTTTTAGAAAAATTTTGATATTTTTTTATTAAATAGTCTTTTTCTAAGTAATAAATATAATTTTCTTTAACTAAATGACGTCTGTTTCGATAAAAATTATTAATATTATTAACTATTTTACTGTTATTAAAATTGTAATTATTTAAATATCTTTCTAAGATAAATTTATTATGGAGATGATTAACTTTTCTTTTTTCTTTAGTAATTAAAAATAAAGCTAAAATTAACATTACAATAATATTTATTGTAAATTCTCTTTTTATAAATAATATAAAGATAATAATTAAATAACTTAAATAAATCGAAAGTTTTAAACTTAGTTTGTATGGTATGAAAATTGATAAAATTAGATTTATTATTTTTCCTCCATCTAGAGGATAAATTGGTAGAAGATTAAAAAATAAGATTCCATAATGATATAGTAATATTAAATCTTTATTAGATGGTAAAAGTAAAATTAGAAAAAAACATGCAATTACTTGAAAGAGTGGACCACCAATTAGAATTAAAAATTCTTTAAAAATACTAAAATTTAGTGGCATATTAAATTTAGAGATACCACCTAATGGGTAAATATAAATTTTATCTACTTCAATGCCTAATATAAATGCTAAAGAGAAGTGCCCTAGTTCATGAATTACAATTAAGAAACTAATAATAAAAAAGTTTTTAAAAGAAGCTGTTAATATTGCTAGTAAAGCAAAAATATAAACTAATAAATTAACTTTAAATATATTTTTGATAATCTAAATACTCTCCATTTTTTTGAAAACATAAATATAAATTATTGCCTTTAGTTTCTCCCAGTAATTCACCTTTTTCTATATAATCATATAATTTAATATTATTAAAATTTATATTCGAATAAAATGTATCGATACCATCAATTTGTTCAATTATTATGGTAGTTCCATAATTTTCTTTTTCGCCAATATAGACAACTATGCCGCTTTCAATTGCTGGAACCATATAATTATTTGAAACTTTTAGTTTTACTCCTTTTTCAAAAGATTCTTTTTTTTCAAAGGCTAAGTTTTCATTAAAAACAGGTTGTTCTTTTTTTATTACTTTATCTAAAGATAAAATATTTCCAAAGTACTTTTCATAAGCTGTTTTTGCCTTAGTAAACTTGAAATTTTTTTCATAGACATTGTCATTTAAAATTTTCTTTAAGTTGGGATTAGCTTTAACTGTAATCATTCCTACTAGAAAAAATACAATTGTAAGCATTAATTTATTTAAAGTTTTTTTGACTGATTTTTTTAGTATTAATCTTTCTTCGACTCTTTTTTTCATATTTATCTCCTCATCTACTTAATTATATTAAAAAAAAACATAAGTATGCTAATTTATACTTATGTTTTTATATTTCTTTGGTATTAATTTTATAATGAGATAAAGTATTTCAATATATACAATATTTAATAAAACACTATGAGATATTTTGTATATTACTTTTGTTATTGTTATTGGGACTAAGTTAAATATAAGTATGATTAAAGCTGTCAAAATTTCATAAGTTGTAATTAATATAACAGAGTAAATCATTATTTTCAAAAAATTAATTTCAAAATTTTTATAAATAACTTTTGTAAGAATTCCTGTAACTAAAAATAATATTGCATTGAAAAACAGAAGATTGGTATATAGTAAATCATAGATTATCCCTACAATAAATAAAATTAAGTAGAATCTTGATTCTTTCTTTCGAAAAAATGGATAAATAATAAAAATGCTCACTAGAGTTAATAATGGAGTAAAAAGTGATAAATCATTAACTAAAAAAGGTAAAAAATTAGTTAAAACGCCATCTAAAATAAGAGAAATTATAATTATGATTAATGGTATCATTTTACTTCACCTTTAAAACAGTTACATAATGGATGTCGTTAAAATTTTGAGATGTTTTTATAAAAATATCTTTACTTAGATTATATTTATCACTTTTTATCTTTTCAACCGTTCCTATAAAAATGCCCGCTGGAAACATTTCTCCTAAACCACTAGTTAACACTTTATCACCTTTATTAATAGTTGTTGTTTTATCTATTCCTGATGCTTTAATAAGACTATTTTTTTTATTGTAGCCATTTAAGACAGCATAATTATCAACATCATTAGTTTTTATTGCTATACTAACTTTAAAATTTATATCATCTGATGTGATTAATTTTATTTCACTAGAGTATGTATAAACTTTAGATATTTTACCAATTAATCCATTTTTTGTTATAACAGCCATATTTTTTTTAATACCTGATTTTTTACCTTTATCTATAGTAATAGTATTAAACCAGTAACTTTTATTTCGAGAAAGAATAGTTGCATTAATTGGCTCATACTCTGTTAAAGTTTTATTTAATTCTAAAGTATCTTTTAATTCTTTTATTTCTTTTTCTAAAGAGGTATTGACATTTTTTTGAATTGTGTAACTCTCACTTTGATTAAAATCATTTTTTGAAGTTAGTGATGTAAAAGGAGACATTATAATATCTTTAGCAAAAGTTTCAATAAATCCTGTTTTTCGATTTAGAATAATAGAAATTATTAATAGTATAATTATTATAATACTTATAATTATCGCAGCAATTAGTTTTTTCTTTTTTATTTTTTTATTATACATTTTTATCATCTCACCTCTTCATTATATTATAAATTAAACATAGTTACAATTAAAGATTTAGAATATTACTATGTTCATAAAAACTATAAAAAGAATTTTCTCCAACTATTATATGATCAACTATTGGTATCCCTTGGATTGCTCCGGTTTTCATTAATCGTTCAGTAAAAAGTTTATCTGCTTGACTTGGAGTTACATCATTAGATGGATGATTATGTAAGCAAACAATACTTGAAGCACTTAGTTTATATGCTTCTTTAAAAATTTCTCTTGTATGAGTTGTTGCTTGATTTAGAGTTCCCATAAAAATTAGTTTCCTTTCTATTAATTGTTGTTTATTGTTAAAATAATAGCAATAAAAGTATTCTTGTTTAACTCCTGAGAATAAATATTTAGATGATTCCCAAATTTCCTTAGGAGTTGATAATTTTTTTAATTTTTTAGGTTCTTTTAAAAATATTCTTTTACCTAATTCTATTGCGGCTAGAAGTTCTATAGCTTTAACTTCACCTATGCCATTGATTTTTGTTAAATCTTTTAAATTTAGTTCTCTAAAATCTAGTAATTCAAAATTTTTTAAAATTTCTAAGGCAATATCACTTACATTCTTATGTTTAATACCTGTTTTTAAAATAATAGATAGCAGTTCTTTATCAGTTAAATTTGAAGCCCCAACCTCTTTTAATCTTTCTCTAGGTCTTTCTGTTATAGGTATTTCTTTTATTTTCAAGTATTTTTCTCCTCTATTATATTATTTACATAATTTTGAAATTTACTAGTTATTTTAATAATTCTTCATAATTTGCTAGAACAACTTCTTCTATAGTTAATATTTCTTCTTTATTATTTGTAGCATTTATTAAAAGATCAAATTGAGATACATTATTAGAAAATTCTTCATTTTCTAAATATTTTTCTTTTAAAATTAGCTTAATCCCTTTTTTATCATAAATATTTTTTATTTTATCAGCTACTTCTTTACTTTTTGTTATTCCTACATAAACATAAAATTGATCATTTTTTTGTTCTACTACTTTATGAGAAATTTTTTCTAAATTACTTTCCATAATTTCTTTATTTGGGTAAATTCCTTCTTGTAAAAAAAAGTATGGGTCCCCTCGATCATTAAGACTACTTAAAAATAAATTTCTATTATTAAAGATAAAGTCTCCTATTACAAATCCTAATGTAATGAAAATTAGTCCTGAGATTATTATTTTTTTCAAATGTATCACCATATTTAATGTAACATTTTAGAAAATCGAAATTTGTCAAAAAATAGACACTTAATGTAAATAAGTGTCTTTATTTTTAGTTTGAAGTTCCTTAATAGTTACAAATAATATAATTATAAGTCCTCCGATAAATAAATATATCCAAAAAGGAGTGCTTTCAAATAAATATTTTAGTGAAAGTAAGATATTTAGAATTGTTATTGTTATTCCAGTAATAAAAAGTGGTAAGAGATTTTTATTATTGTAAGATATTAAAAGTATACTTAGACCAATGAAGCCAATGAAAAGATTTATAATATAATTATCTATATATATTATTTCTTGGAAAGATATGATAATTCCTAAAATACCAAATATATTTTTACTCTCTTTGCTACTTAAAAAATATTTACATAATATCCATGTAAGATAAAGAATTAAAATACTCTTAATCAGTAATCTTGAGATTTCTGTTATTAAAATTAAATTTAAAAATTCATATAAAGGAAAAATTAAAATAAAATAATTTAGTTGCTTTAAGTCTTTATTTTTTATTATAACTAAAAATAAAATTAAAATTAATGTAAAAACTAAAATAGAATAAAAACTTGTTATATTAAATATATTATATTTAATAATTATTGTATAGATTGTATAGATTAAGACTGAATAAGAAAGATTAAGTTTTAATTTCTCTTTTTTAAGAGTGCTTGCTAGATAAAATATGTAAATAGAGGGAATTAATTGAAGTATTACCTCAAATTCTTGAAGTCTTTTTATATTTATAATTGTTAAGATAAAACTTATAAGTATATATTTAAGATAAAGAGTTTTCTGTTTTTTAGTTTTTAAAAATATATGAATAAATATTAAAATAATTGTTGCTACTACAAAAGCTCCACTTTGGGAAAATATTTTTAAATTTTTTAAGTAGTCAAGATTAACTAATGAGACTACTAGAAAAAATATGGTAAGTGGTTTTAAATTATTAGCTATTTTAATTAAATTAGAATTTTTTTGTTTAATTGCTACTACAAAATTAGTAAAAGAATAAATAAGAGCAATAACTAAACTAATTAAACTATTTTGTTCATAAACTAGAAGAAATAATAAAAACAAGGTTAATGAATAAAAGATGTAATTAAAACTTATAGTCTTATTTTTTAGTTTTAGCACATTAAATTTAGTTAAATAAATATTAACTGAAAGAAAAATTGATATAGCTAAATATTTGATAGAATCGCTAATATTTGTAACAGAAAAAGAAGTAAAAATAAATATATATGATATTAGTAAATGTATTTTTTCAAAAAATTGGTCTTCTTCTTTGATGGCTAAATAATTTGAATTTAAAATATTTATTATCCCTGATAAAGTTAATAAAAGGTTATTGCTTTTAAAAAATTGAATTTGGAAAGATAAAAATAGTAATGATAATAATTTAGAGTAATTTTGAAGGGTAGTATTTTTTTTAGAAAAAATATTAATCAAAAATATAGTAATAGAAAAAATTATTAAAATATAAATATTAGGTATAAAATGTCTTAACATATTGTAAATCGTTATTGTTAATGTTAAATAAGTTAAATAGATTAAATACTGTTTTGAAAATTTTAAATGAGTAGCATATAAAAGCCCTGTTATTACAAAAAAAGTTATTCCATAAGCTATATCTTTACCTAATCCTTGATAACTTATAAAACTTCCAAAGATACTAAATTGAAATATAGTTGTAAAAATCAAAACAAAGAAAGTCATACTTAATAGCCAATAAATATATGTTGTTTTAAATATCTTTAATTTATTTTCAATAGTACTTGACAATATTAAGAAAAATATTCCAATTGATAGAAGAATTGTAATTTTAAAATAACTGTTAATATATTCCCAGGTGTTTGTAGCAAAAAATATTCCTGATATAGCTATCATACCTATACCAATTTTTAATAATAAATCTAATTTTGTAGACTCTTTAAATTTAACTTTTGACGGTGGACCATTTATAAAATAAATGTTATCTAATTTATCTATAGCTATGAATATTAAAATAGCTACGATAAGATTAAATGGTAAAAGAATTATTGCTAAAAGATATAATAATTTTTTGTTTAAATATTTTTCATTAGAAATTATATATAGAATGAAACCACTAACTAATAAGATTTCTCTAAATAAAGGAATCTCTATTGCAAGAATACCGATAAATAAATTAATGATACCTGCTATTTTTAACAATTTTGTTGATTTATCCATAAAATCACCTCTACTATATTTTATTATAAAGGTAAGATATTATTTTGTCTATTGCTTATTGTTTGATTTAAGATTTTGTTAATTTTTTGTATTGATTTATAAATTCAAGTGCAAATTTTAATAAAAAAAAACAAGTTATAAAAATAACCTGTTTTACTATTTATTTAATTTTCTTCTAAATCTAATTCAATTTTATTTACATTATATTCTTTTGTAGTTTGACTCATTTCCAATTTTTGAATACTCAATGTTGCCTTAAAATCTTTAATAGATTTGTTTATTGCTTCAGCTAATTCTTCATTTACGCTTAATTCTAAACTCTTAATTGGTGTTTTAAGAGAAACATTATTATTAGTTTTTTCTCCCCTAGCTTGACTAATTATACCAATTATAATATCACCATTTTTAATTTCATTTGTAAAATCAAAATTTAACGGTTTTATTTCTGTTAAATGGATAGATTTTTCATTATGATATATCTCTTGATAGATTTCTTCGGTAATAAAAGGGAAAAAAATGCTGAAATCTTGAAGTAGTTTATATAATAATTTGTAAACTGTCTTTTGTCCTGAATATCTTGGAACTTCTCCGAATTCCTCAGGTCTATATAATCTGTGTTTAACAATTTCAATATAATTATCACAGAAATTCCAGAAAAATTTTTCTAAGTGGTTTAATGCTAATCCTACTTCATATTCATCAAGATATTTTATAAAACCTGATTCCATTTCTTGATATTTACCCAATATCCATTTATCAATATATTCATATTCATTGAATTCTTTATCTTCATAATCTGCTAAGTGCATTTCTATAAACTTAGCAACATTCCATAATTTATTTACCAATTTACGTCCTCTAAGAAGAGTCTCCTCACTAAATACTATATCTGTCCCAAGTCTTCCAGATCCAGCCCAATAACGAATTACATCAGCTGAATATTGATTAATTAAATCAATTGGTTCTATTTTACTATTTCCTTTGCTTTTACTTATCTTTTCACCTTTATTAGCCATAACGAAACCTGAAATCATTACATTATCCCATGGACGAGTTCCAAAATGATAAAAACTTTTAACAATAGTATAAAAATCCCAAGTTCTAATTATTTCTGAAGCATTTGTTCTAATACTCATTGGTTTTAAGAAAGATTCATAATTTTCTTTCTCACCATATCTCATATTAATAAGCGGTGTTACTGATGAAGTTGCCCATGTATCCATTACATCAGTTTCTGGTATAAATTCAGTGCATCCACATTTACAAGATTCGTGAGGTTTATCTACTAATGGATTAACTGGTAAATCTATAACCCTCGCAAATATAGAATCACCACATTCTTTACAATACCAAACTGGAAAAGGTACGCCAAAATATCTTTGTCTTGAAATACACCAATCCCACATGATATTTTCTACCCACTCATTGTATCTATTTTTCATGTGTCCTGGATACCATTTAATCTCTGAACCAATTTTTAAGAATTCCTCTTTATGATTCATAATATCTATAAACCATTGTTTCATTACAGAATATTCTACTTCTTTGCCACATCTTTCATGTGTTTGAACTTCATGTTCTAATTCTTCGATTTTGACTACGAATCCACCTGCTTGTAAATCTTCTATGATTTGTTTTCTAGCTTCTTTAATCTTTAATCCACCATAATTTGGGACTTCATTGATAATTCTACCATTGTCAGTAAAAATATGTTTAAGTGGTAAATTATATTTTTTCCACCATTCTATATCTGTTTGATCTCCAAAAGTACAACACATAACTACTCCTGTCCCTTTATCTATTGCTACCTTTTCATCTGCCATAATTGGAACACTCACATCTATAACCGGAATATGTGCTGTTTTGCCAATTAATGACTTGTGTACTTCATCATTAGGATTAACAAAAACACATACAATGGCTGGTAGTAATTCTGGTCTTGTAGTTGCTATTGTAAATTCTTCGCCATCTTCTTCAGTTTTAAAGTTGATATAGTTAAATGTTGTTTTAATTGTCTTTGTTTCAAGTTCAGCTTGTGCAATTGAAGTTAAGCATTCATTGCACCAAAGTGCTGGACTTTCTTTATGATAACAATATCCTTTATCAATCAAATCTAAAAATGATGCTTGACTAATTTTAATTGTTGAGGGACTAACTGTTTTATAATGAATACCCCAATCTGTACTAACTCCCATTTTACTAAATAATTCTTCAAATTCGGCTTCATATTTATCTGTTGTTTCATAGCACAATTTTGAAAATTCTTCTCTACCAATCTCATGTGCTTTTTTACCTTGTTCTTTTTCTACTAATCTTTCACTTGGTAAACCGTTATCATCAAATCCAAACGGATAGAAAATATTAAATCCTCTTAATCTTTTATATCTCGCTATCATTTCAGTTTGAGAATATGAAAATATATGTCCAATATGAATTTTACCATTAACTGTTGGTGGAGGAGTATCTATTGAAAATACTTCTCTCTCGTCTGGATTAAATTCATAAATTTTATTTTCTTTCCAATATTCTAACCATTTTGTTTCTTTTTCTTGTGCGTTATATTTTTTATCTAACATAAATTCACTTCTTTCTATTTAAATTAAAATAAAAAACAAGTCCTCCTAAAGGACGAACTTGTCGTGGTACCACCTTAATTTCTATCTTATGATAGCTTGATATTTTTAACGGAATAATCCGGGATAACTTACTAATTTTTCAGAAATCATGCTCCTCTGCTACATTCAATATATTTTTATATTCATTCGCACCAAACATGAACTCTCTTTTATAATAAATATATTTACTCTTCAGATTCTTTGCATCTGCTTGTAATTATATCTTAATTTATGAGAGATTTCAAGTGAAAATTAAATGGATTAAAAATAACATATTTTTTTCTTTGAAAATTGTCGTTGAAAATTTAATTTATTAAGCAAAATTTTTTTAGATAA
This sequence comes from uncultured Mollicutes bacterium, assembly GCA_947652375.1. Lineage (GTDB taxonomy): Bacteria > Bacillota_I > Bacilli_A > RF39 > UBA660 > UBA3789. The sequence goes on from CANTCS010000002.1 coordinate 45,598, forward strand.
TTTACTCTCTTATTTGTTATTAACCATTTAAAAATACTATGCAATGTCATAGTATCAAACTATAGTCTGTGGGGGATGCTAGTGGCGTAGTCACTAATGCTTTTGCCATAATAAGGCTAGTATTACCCTTATTATGTAGCACGAAGCATGTAGCATAATTATTTTATAGAAATTCTCTTCTATTTAGTCAATTTCATACTTTTAGGTTTTACCATTTGATAATGAAAATTAGTTTCGCCAGATTTCTCAAATCGTAATCTTTTATATAAAGTTTCCAACTGGGTTTTGCTTAAAATATTGTATTTCAATATTAGTATCAGAGTACTTTTCTAGCATATCTTTTAATATTTTAGTACCAATTCCCTTACCTTGATATTCAGGAATAATACAAATATTTCCTATTTCGTAATTTCCATTTTCTAAACTTTCTCCATTATAAAATCCTATATCTTTATTATCATATTGTATTATATATTTCCAAAATATTTTTGTTGAGTTTCTTCTTCCCATTTACCCCAACATTCTTCTACATATTTTTTATATGCATTCTTTTTTACTTCATAAACAAATTTATAACATTAATAGTATATTTTCTTAATGTTACATATTCAATCATTATTTTACCTCTTCATTTAAGAATTAACTTTTACAAATATATTATATCATAAATCAATAATATGTATATAATTTCAAATTTATTTATCTATTGATAATCATGTTACTATATTTGACTTTCTCTACGATTTAAGGATTTTTTTAGAAAACTTTTTATCTTTTAATAGAAAAGAAGATCGTTTATTGATCTTCTGGATTAATATTTTCTATTGTTTGAGCATTTATCATTTGTTCAATTCCGCCATTTAACACTTTAGATATTTCAAAATATTTATCTGTTACATAACCTTTAAAACAGATCCTCTCTATTTGATCATGATTAAATGCAAATAGTTGATCACTTGTTACCATACCCTCTGGATAGAAGCAAGCTCCGTAATCAAACATTACTCCTTGAGCATCAACTTTTCCACTTTTGTCATAAACTTCACCATTTGGAATTATACAATAGCTAGTAATCATTAATTCTCTTTTACCGCCCTTTAATAAAACTACTGTTCCTATAGGTAAAAATCTTTCTTCATTCTCCATTTTTATCCTCCTTTTTATTGCAAATCAGCTAGTTCTTCATTATTTCTAGCATCATATTTTTCTGTCTGCTCTTCAGATTGATATCCATAATCATCATCGTCATCTAAATATGCTTCTGTGTCAGATGAATCATCATAATCTAGATCAATTGTATCTTCTCCAGTCCACTCTTCTGTTTCGATTTCATCATCTTCGCCATTTTCATTATTATTTTTTCGATCCATATAAACTTTAGCTCCTATTCCTGCAGCTGCTGCGGCAGATAAACCAGCTATAACAGGAATTACTGTTCCTCCACTTCCAGATGATGTAGTTATAGGTTTAGTAGATGTTGGTATTTTTGTGTATTTACTTCCTTTAATAACTTCATCTATCGATGTTGATGAATCGGATAACATATCATCTAAATCTGTAAAGTCTTCTGGATCATCTGTTATGAAATCAAAATCATCATCATAATCTTGGTAACCGTTAGAGCCACTATATCCTCCACCTGTATGTTGAGTATTTTGTTCAGAATTGTTTATAGGTGGTTGTTGAGGTTCTGATGGTTGAGGTGCTGGTTGTGTTGGAGGCGTGTTATTTATATTGTTATCATTATTTGATGGTGGAGTGGTTGTATCTGTTGGTGGTTGTGGTGTTGGCTCTTTAGGTGGTTCTTCTTCTGGTTTTTTTGGTGGAAATGGGTCAATATCTTTTATTACTCTATTATCAGCAGAATTTTTTTCATCTTTTCCTTCAAGATCTTTAATTTTAAATTGTTTTTCACTTTTTTCTTCATTTGTATACGTTGAAGTTGGTGATGATGATGTTGTTGTTGGTGGTGATGGTGTACTTGTCGCTACTTTATTATTAGAAGTTTTAGCAACTGTTGGTGTACTTCTCTTACTACTTCCTACCCCATTTGAAACATTTTGTGGGGAAGTTGATGGTTGAGTTTGATTAATTTCTGTATTAACTGTTGGAGATTTTGGAACAGTGTATGTAATATTACTTTTTATAGATGTTGAATCTCCTATATCTTGATTAATTTGAGGTTTACTAGTAAATTGTGTTACTGCTTTTTCAATTGCACTTGATTTTTCACTTTGAATACTATTATATATTCTATTTCCTGACACGGCTGCAACTCCAGGTACTACAGAGGAACTTATTGCTCCTTTAGCAACTGTTTTAACTCCAGTTACAGCTTTTTCTGCTATTTGAACTGGAATTGTAACTGGTGCTTTAGCAACTTTACCAATGGTATTTCCTGCTCCTTTAACAATTTTAGAAATTTTATGATCTCCAGAAACAGTATTAGCGATATTAGTTTTAGTTTTAGAAATTGCATCAGTTGCTTTATTTTTTATAGTGGTTGTTGCTGTTTTAAAAGCATCTTTGCTACTAGTAGCAGCATTTTTGGCTGCTGTAGCTCCTGATTTATAGGCATTTTTTACTGTTGTTCCTGGATCTTTTATGGCTTTACCTACTTGTTTTGCGCCACTTACTACTTTATTTCCTGCAGATGCTGCTTTAGAACCCACTAATGAAATACCAGCTTTAGCAGTTGATTTTAAACCATCTTGACTAATTTTTTGACTTATTTTTTGTCCAGCTTTATAGCTTGTTTTTGATATTACATCATTATAACCTTGAATATTAGATAAACTCTTTTGTCCATCGCTAATCATTTTATTAGCTCTAATTATATCATCTTGAGCTTTAGAAAAGGTATTTTTGGCCTTATCTATCATTCCTTGAGTAAATTCAGGATTAACCATATCTTTTCCAGCTTGTTCTAAAGTTGCTTCTGCTTGTTCTTTTAATTGTGTTCCTTGTTTTATTTGCTCTTTATATGGCTTTGCCGCATTTTTTTCTCCTAATTTACCAAAACCATAAGCAATTGCTCCTTGAACAGCTCCTTGTTTAGCTCCACTTAATGCTGCATCATCAAAGGACATTCCTTGTCTTAAACCAGATTCAGTTCCACTACCCATTCCCATCAATACAGCGGCTGTTGTATTAGCTCTTGTTGTATTTCCAATTAAAATGTTAGCAGCTTTAGCGGCTTTTCCTCCTTTTGAAGCTAGACCTACTCCACTTGCTGCTCCAGCTGTTGCAGCTGTAATAGCTAATGTTCCAGTAATTGCTCCACTGATTTTAATAGCTCCAGCTAATTTACTATCTTCTGTAAATGCTGATTTTTTGGCAATATCACTTTCATAATAAAAGTTAAAAGCATCATGTGACCATTCTTTTTTAACAAAATTAGAACAAGCATTTTCTAATCCACTATCTTTTGGAGCAATCCACCCCACAATTGATACAGCTCCATCACCGATGTCTTCAAAAACAGATAAAATTCCTTCTCCAAGCTTAGATCCTCCCATTAAAAATGAGCTTCCTGCTTTTTCCCACCATGCTGCTGATTCATATTCTTTAATATCGTTTGCTTTATTTTGTATTTGTTTACTTATATCTTCTATTGCTGTTGAGATATTATCAAAAAGAGCATCAAAGGCTGCAAAATCAATACTGCCTACATATTGAGATAAACCGTTAACGTTATTTAATTTTTTTATGGCTTCATTTACTACTGCTCTTGCTTCTTCAATTTCACCAGTACGAATTTTTTGTATTTCAGATACTACAAGATCGACTTTTTCAAAATTAGCATAAACGTCAGCTTCCTTTTCATCTCGACCTGTTAACCAACTAACAAATCCCATAATTAACTCTCCTTTCTATCCCTCTATTACTTGTCCACCAGCGCCTGATGCTGTTGCATTGGCAGTACTATAAGCTTCTTCATTAGCTTTTATTTGTAATTCATCATGAGCTTTTACTGATTCGCCATAAATACTACTAATGCTTTCTAAAATAGTATTTGGAACTTGTTTTAATTCTTTACATATATCATCAATTGTTTGAGTCATTTTAGTTCCTTCGACAATGATGGCATCTTCTGCATCTAATTTTATATAAGTAATAGCATTTATAATATTTTTAATTTCTTCTTCCGCTTTATTTTTTACATTATCAATAGCTTCTTGGACTTTGGAAGGATTAATTAAACTATTTGCATCTTGTGCTGTAACTGCACAAATATTTTGACCTTCACTATCAGTAGCTATATATACTTTTGGTACCTCCATACTCTCACTCTCCCTTTTAATATGCAATGCATAGGAAAGAGAGAAACTATTATTTCTCTACTTCCGATACATTGCATGTTGCAATGTATAATTTTATCCTTGTTCTCTATCATATTGTAAAGCTTTTTCAACAGCTAATCTTAAATTTGTTGCAGATAATTTCATATCTTCCATAGCAGCTGGAACATCAGCGCTATAATATGATTCCCAATTTTCTCTAACTGTTTCAGACCATGTAGTTTGAATTCCAGCTGGAATTGTTTGTTTAATTGCTGTATTTAAAGTTTCCATTGATTCTTGCATACTTTGTACTAAGCTATCAATTTGTGCAGCATCATCTGTTGCAGCACCTGGATTTATTGTAACATTCATAATTTAGACTCCTTTCTTAAAATAAATAGGAAATTAATGCATTCCTGATTTTAAATCTCCAATCATATTACCAAACTTAGTTGTTTGTAATCCCATATATCCTTCAGCTTCTTCAATAGTTTGAGTAATTTTATTTAAAGTATCTTGTTTTGCTTGATATTTTGCTAATAAATCATTAGCAGGATCACCTTGAATATCACCACTTGTAATTTCTTGTATTAAATTTGTTAATCTTGCTAGACTTGATTTATACTCTTGTCCTGCAGTTTCTAATGCTTGCTTTAAGCTGTTTAATGCTGCTTCATCTACGTGAATTGTTGACATATTCTTTTCACCTCCTATTTTGTTATAAGAATATAGTTTCAAGAAACCGAACCCATATCCTAATTTCATTTTATAGATATTTTGTAAATTAATCAAGTAAAATTATAAAAATAAATACAATTTTTTACATATGCTAATATTAGTAATCATATATTTATTTAGATAGGTGTTTGTCAACACACAATTAATTGTAAAACATATTCTATATTAGAAACAGAAGAGGTGGATATTATGAGTTCTAAAAATTGTATTTCTAATTTATTAAAGCTAATTTGTCTTTTACAAGATAATTCTACAAGTTCATGTAATTTGGAGAATGGTTGTTCTAAACCTTATCTAGGCCCTAGCTCTAATAATGCTTGCTACAACACTAGAATTATTCAATTATATAGATGTAATGGTACGTTAATGGAGACTACTTTTACATCTAATGAGGGTAATGTTCTTTCTACAAATTTCTATAGGGTAATGTCAGTTGATAATAATTGTTGTAAACTTTTATTAATTAATTATGATAATATAAGTGATACTTATAATTCTACTCGTCAATATATAACAGTTAATTTAGAATGTATTGGAGCAGTTAGATGTATCAGGGATGTTACTGTTAATTGTTTATAGAAAGGAGGTTTTAGTATGAATTGTTCAGATAGTAAAAAAGATAAATGTTCTTCTTGCATATTTGATGTATTAAAGAAAATTTTAATACTTCAAAAACAAGACTTTGATAATGAAAACTATATTGGATGTGACAAGCCTTACTTAGGACCAGTTTGTAATAGTGTTTGCTATAATACAAGACCTATTCAACTATATAACTGTTGCAGTGGAACACCATGGAGTTTTACTTATACAGCTAATGGTGTAACTGGTACTAGTGATGTATTTAGAGTAGAATCTTTAGATGATTGTTGTTGTACATGTCGTATTCTTTATTTAGATGAAGCAACTAATAGTTATGTTGGAACTAATGAATTTGTAACAATTGATTTAAATTGTTGTGGTGCTGTAAGATGTTTAAATGATACATATATAGATTTATGCTAAATAAAAAAGCCTAATTATGGCTTTTTTATTTTAATATTTCTAATGATAGTATATCTTCTATTTTAATAACTTCATTATCTAGTGTGACTAAGTTATTTTTAGTTTTACTAACTAAACTTGTTCTATATTCTTTATTATAAGTTCTTATTAATACAGGAATATTATAAGATGCACCAAGTCCATTAAAGATTTTTGTTATTTTCTCTTCTATAGAAAATTGATTGTTTCTTGGTAACTCATCATTTAAATAACAATAATTTTTATTGTTTGTAATATTTTTATTTATTTCATTTTTATATAATTTAGGTAGTTTTTTCATAATATTTCTCCTTTCTATATTTTATGATTTTTATTCATAAAAATACTTACTTTTTGGTATAATATAAATAAAGGAGGTCCTTATGAAAAAGCAAAAAATTAATTTTAAAATTTTAATACCAATTATACTTTTGTCAGTAATAAGTATTATAACAATTTACAGTGCTTTAACTTACACTTCTAGTAGTTTAGGTAATTTAGCTTTAAAACAAGCTGTTTGGTATTTAATTGGTTGGGGACTCGTTCTTATACTGATGAAGCTAAAAAATGAATATTTATATCAACATACTTGGTTTTTATATATATTTGGTAATATATTATTAGTCGGACTATTAATTTTTGGTACACCTATAAATAATAGTAAATGTTGGTTTACAATTCCTGGCATCGGAAGTATTCAACCTAGTGAATTTATGAAAATATTTATTATGCTTACTTTAGCGACAATGATTCATAATTTTAGAAATGATTATAAAAATCCAAATACAAAAGAAGAATTTCTTTTTATACTTAAAACTTTCGTAATTGTTTTAATTCCATCAATTTTAACTTTTTTACAACCTGATACAGGTTCAATATTTATCTATCTTATTATATATTTTTCTATGATGTTTGCATCTGGAATTAGAATGAGATGGTTTATTATTGGTTTTTTTATAATAATTTTATTACTGGGAAGTTTTTTATGCATTTACTTTTTCAAGGAAAATTTATTTATTAAAATATTTGGTTCTTCAATTTATTATCGATTAGAAAGAATATTTAATTGGCATAGTGGTTCTGGATTACAACTTGAAAATGCAATGGCAGCAATTGGATCTTCGGGAATAGTAGGACATGGTTATAATAAAACTCCAATTTATTTTCCAGAGTCTTCTACAGATTTTATTTTCGCAGTTTTTGCTAGTAATTTTGGATTTTTAGGGATTATAATTTTACTTGGAATTATTATTTATTTAGATATGAGTATTTTAAAACTTTCTAGAAAAAAAATTGATGATACTGACAAATTTATAATAGCTGGAATTTTTGGAATGTTATTCTTTCAACAAATCCAAAATATCGGAATGACTGTTGGGTTACTTCCAATTACAGGTATTACTTTACCTTTTATTTCATATGGAGGAAGTAGTTTACTGTCTTATATGTTAATAGTTGGTGTTTTACTTAATATTTCTATGAAAAAAGATAGAACTTACAAATATCGGTAAGTTCTATTTTATAATTGTTTTAAGCCACAGTTTGGGCAAAATTCACTCTCTACTATTCTGCCACAATTTTTGCAAAATTTATTTTTAAATTTAATTTTATTATTATTTGCAGATACTTCTTGTATTTTTTCTAGAGATTTTGTATATAAAAATGTTATAAAAATAAAGAAAACGAAGAAAAGTATATTTTGTCCTGACAATAAGCAAAAATCATATATTCCATGAAGAATTGTTGGAACTATAATACTTAATTTAATATTTTTTCTTTCTAAATCTCTTCTGTTTTTATTTGAATTCTTTTTTGCTATGTTTAAATAATAACCCATAAATACGGCATCGCAAGCATGACCAGGTATGGCTGATAAAGCACGGACAATAACTGTTTTTAATTCTTGATAATTTAATACATAAAGAATATTTTCAAAGAAAGCAAATCCAAGTGAAACGAATACTGAATAAACTATTATGTCAAATAACTCATCAAATTCATCATTTTTATAGCCTTTAAAATAGAGCATTATCCACTTGCAAAATTCTTCTACTAATGCTACTCCAAAGAATGAGTATAAGATAATTTGAAATAATGTTTTATTTTCTATATTTCCTTGCATAAAAGGAAAAATCTGTTCTAATAAATAAGAAATAAAAAATACTAAAAAACAAGATAATATTCCCATAACAAATAATACTAATAATAAACCTAACGGTTCTTTTGATTTATCCTTATTATATACATATAATAAAATTATTATGACTGGTAAAGCAGCTAAAAATAACAATAAACCTAAACTATTCATACTAAGTCACATCCATTATATAGTATAGCATGAAAAATATTAATTGAATTTATAAAATTAATTTTAAGTGTAAACTAATTTTTCATGTATTAAAAAAATAATGATTAATACTAAATTCTTATAACAATTTTTAATAATCAATTTATAAATAGGAATTAATATTTGAAAATGAGATTTTTTTTATAAAAAAATTTAGAGATAAGCTTTTAAAAATTTTTTAATTTTTGTATAATGTTTATACATAAGGAGGAAGCATTACAATGAAGTTTTATATCGGATCAGGAATGAAAAATTGTGAATTAGTAAATTATTATGCAAAGTTATTAAAAGAAAATGGTTGGGAACAAACTCACGACTGGGTAAAAAATATCAGTGATGATGTATCAAAAGATGATATGATAAAATATGCAAGCTTAGAATCACAAGGTGTTGCTACTGCTGATGTTGTCATTATGTTATTACCTGGAGGAAGAGGTGCACATATTGAATTAGGAATGGCAATGGCATTAAATAAAAAAATATTTTTATGTTCTGCTACTGAAGAAGAATTTAGTATTGAAAATACTGTTGCTTTTTATGAATTACCAAAAATTACTCAATTAGTCGGAATTGCAGAAGATAATGTAAGGAAGATAATTGAATTACAGGATGTTTAGTTGGAAAAAATATAAACTAAATTCTTTTATCTTGCTTCTATCATGGAATATTATCATTTGCACATAATTTTTTAGACATTCTTTTACATTTTCAAAAAAATTAACTCTTGCTAGTTAAGTTTTCTCTTTTTTATTCTAATATTTCTTTTTAATTAGCTTCGACCTACACGAAATTCCCATGCCAGTGTTTCTGCTATTGTTTTAACTGCTTTACTTACTTTCGATTTGAATCTATTTAAGTGCCAATAACGGTCTTTTTTATTATTTCACCTTAAGCTTCTTTTAATTATTTCTTATAATTTCTCTCATCTTATATAATTACTTAGGGCATACTGATTTCAATATATAAATGTTTAAAGAAAAATATGATATAAGTTTTTTGTAATTAATATATGATTCGGATACATGTAAATTTATTTCTATTGTGATTAAGCAGTTTTATTAATTATCGATTAAAAGCTTGATAATAATTAAAAATTTAATAAAAAAGTACTTGTAATTTGGATACTTTTATTATATAATCTTAGTTGTCAGTTAGTTATGTCTGCGTAGCTCAGCTGGATAGAGCAATCGCCTTCTAAGCGATCGGTCAGGCGTTCGAGTCGCCTCGCGGACACCATATGAAATTAAACCGTTGTTATTCAACGGTTTTTTTATTACATATCTTTTCTAGAAACAAATTTTATTTCTTCATTATTAACTTCAAACATTACCATATTGACATCATAATTTGATAAAGCTGAAAAGGCTATTGTATTTAAAATATTTTTATTGACATTTTCATTCTTATCTAATAGGTAATCGTTAAAATTTAAAAATAATACATCTGATTCTTCACGATAATCTATTAAATTTAAATTATTATTTAAATAACTTATTAAATTAGGCTGATTAGGACCATTTTTTAATTCATCTACTATTATTTCTATTTTTTCTCTTTTGTCATTTAAGTATTTAGTAACAGGTACATAATATGTATTTTCATTTATGTCATTGATGTAATAAACAACAACTTTATTTAAATCTTTTCTAGAATTGATCAAATATTGATTATTTATGCCTATAGTTTTATCAAGGGGCTTTTTATAATTTTCTAAATATTTACCTTCTACTAAAATAGTAATTTTTTCAATATTATTTAATTCTAATAAAGAATATACAATTCCTGTTATAATTTGGTTTTCAAAGGATTTGTTATAACTTAAAAACTCTTTCGAAAAGTCTAAAATATAATTGGTATTTTCCTTTGATATTTTTAATAATTTAGTATTTTTAGGTATATATCCATTTAATCCTGTTGGTAATTTATCATTACTAATAATTAAATACTCTATTATTTTAGTTATTTTTTCTTCTATTGTTTTTCCTTCAATAAATATTTCTGTTCTTACTAATAAATTTTCTTTATTAAGAAGATAAATTTTATCTGTTGATAGATTAGTAACATCTTCTATTTCTAGATTTGTACGTAAAACGTTTTGATTTTTATTAGTAAGGGGAAAAGTAAATACTGTTAAAATTATAAACATAGATAACGTTGTTGTAAAAATTTTTCTTATAGCTTTAGCTTTCAACATATAATCACCTAATGAATAATATGAAAAAACGTACTTTTTTAGTACGTTTTTTAAATAGATAATTCATTTAATTTTAATAACTCTACCACTGCACTTGCTCTACCACTAACACCAAGTTTTTGCATGACATTAGATATATGATTTCTTACTGTTTTTTCACTTATTCCTAATGTTTGAGCTATATCTTTTGTATTATAATTATCTATTAATAGTGTAAATATTTCTTTTTCTCTAGGAGTTAAAATATTATTCATTATATCACCTAGAGTATTTTATGATAAAGTAATATATTGTTGTGTGTAAAATACCTATTATTTTTTTTGAAATTTAACGGTTATATTCATTTTGTCCTTATAATCTTTTTGAATTGTACGCATAATGTTATTTGCTAAAGTTGCATCATGTTTGGAAGAAATACAAATAACTGAGACATCTTTATTATCTATCTTTGTAAAACAATCTAATTTGTAATCTTTTTTTAATTTTTTTTCGATTGTTTCTTCTTTTCCTTGTAATTCATTAAGATATTTTAATTGCTCATAGGTATTATTTTTTTCTTCTGTAGTCAATTTTTCATTTGTTAATTTTTCTTGTAAGACATCGATTGATTCTTTTCTTTCTTCTTCTAAGCTTACTCGCATTGCAATTAAAGCATTTTCTTCTTTTACTTCTTCAACTACTGCTTTATCTTTTGTCTCTTCTGCCTTAATATTAACTTTTGTTAATAAATCATTAGGCATTGTTACATAGTATACTCCTAATACTAATATTAAACTAAATAGTGTTAAAAACCATAAATTTTGTTTATTTAACATACGAGGCCTCCATTCACTAAATAATATGAAAAAAAAATTAGAATATTCATTTATTCTAATTCTTTTTTGAACCACAACTTGTACAGAAGTTATCATCTTTAGTAAGTTGAGCTCCACAATTTGTACAAAATGTCTTTTTATCTTGATCATCTGTTTCTGTAGTTGATGTATTTTCAACTGTTTGTGTATTATTTGTTGTACTTTTTGTGTTTGTAGAATTATTATTTTTATTTTTAAAAATAATATCTTCCATTGGATCAGCTCCAACAAATTCTGACTTACCAAAACCTAAAATTGGATAGAAAATATATGGTACTAAGATTAAGCCAATTGCAAAGCCTGTATCTTTACCAAAAGCTTTTGCCAAACTAACATGTAGTAAAACAGTAAAGTAAATTGATGCTACCATTACTACTAAGTTTAATAAAGGAATTGCTGAAAAAAGGCATCCTGCAAATACAATTAATACCCAGTATGGATTTACTCCTACTAATTTACACATTGTATAAACATTATAAACTGGAATTAATGCTTTCCAACCTTCTTCTCCACCTTTCTTAAAAATTTTCCATTGTCCAATTACTATTAATACTCCTACGATTAAAGCTATAATCATAATGAATATGAAAAAGCCTAAAAATACTCCTAAAAAAGTTCCCATAGTTGTATCAAAATTTGAATAGTATGTTGAATCGTACATTTTACACTCCTCCTTTTATATTATGAAGCAATCTTTCAACTGCTTTCATCAAACCTAATTTGCCATATGGATATGTTAGAGATCCTTGCATAAATGCAATGTATGGCTCTCTTATTGGACCATCACACGATAATTCAATTGATGAACCTTGTGTAAAAGAGCCACTTGCCATCACTATTTTGTCAGCATATCCAGGCATATCCCAAGCTTCTACTAATGCGTTGGAATCAATTGCTGATCCTTGTTGAATTCCTCTTGTGAATTCTATTAATTTGTTGGGATCATTGAATATAATATTTTGCACTATATCTACTCTATCATCATTATATTTTGGCTCTACAGAATAACCTAGCTCATCTAAAACTTTACTTGTTAAAATTGCAGTTTTTAAAGAAGCAGCTACTACACTTGGAGCCATATATATTCCTTGAAGTATTTGTTTATTTATACCCAAAGTTGGACCTACTTCTCTTCCCTCTCCAGGAAGGGTTAGTCTTTCTGCACATAATTCAACTAAATCATGTCGGCCAGCAATATAGGCACCATTAGGGGCAATCCCACCACCTAAATTTTTGATAAGAGAGCCTATAATGACATCTGCTCCAACAGCAGTTGGCTCTTTAAGATTTACAAATTCACAATAGCAATTATCAACCATTACTATTATATTTCTATCAATATTTTTTATTAGTTTAATCACTTTTTCGACTTTTTCTATACTTAAACTTTTTCTTGTCGAATAACCTTTACTTCTTTGAATTTCAATTACTTTTACTTGGTGTTTTTTTAAATATTCTTCTATTTTTTCATAATCAAAATCATCATTTTTTAATTCAATTTGATCATAGTTTATTCCAAAACTTTTTAATGAACTAGGATTTTCTTTAATTCCAATTACTTCATCAAGGGTATCATATGGTTTTCCGCTTATACTTAGTAGTAAATCTCCAGGTCTAAGTAGAGCAAAAAAGCAAATATTTAATGCGTGAGATCCTGAAATAAATTGACTTCTTACTAAAGCATCTTCTGCATCTAATACATCTTTAAAAACAGATTCTATTTTATCTCTTCCCAAATCGTTATAGCCATATCCAGTTGTTTCATTAAAACATGATTCTGAAATTTCATTTTTTCTAAAACTCGAAAGTACTTTTAAACTATTATATGTACATATTTCATCAATTTTACGAAATTCTTCTAAACAATGTTTTTCACATCTATTTATTAAATCTACAATATCTTGATTTATTCCTAATTCTTGATACATGTTGTCACCTTCTTTTATATTGTTTTATGATTATTTTCAATTATTTCTTTATCTTCCATTATAAATTTATCTTCTATTATTTCCTTTAATTTATTAAAGCCTTTTATACCATCAAGCTTTAGATCAGTTTCTTCAAAATATTCTATTTTTCCATTATTAAAATTGGCTATACTTGTCTTATATTTTTTGAGAAATTTTTTATTAGATAAAAACCATTTATTTTGAGATTTAGTTAAAATTTATCCAATATAATATAAATATCTATTATTTTCAATATTTATAACAAGATAATTAATACTAGCTAAAAATAATGATATAAAATGAGCTGTTTGATTTTGATACCCCTCATAAACGAGAGCATTATTTTCTAAAAATTCAATTAAAGGAATTTTATGATTTCCACCTCTACTTATTTCATTTTTTATTTCTGTTCCATCTGGTGAAATAATTATTATTCCATTATTCATTAAGTCTTCCCCCATCAACTCTTATAATTGAATCATTGATATAACTTGCTTTACTAGAAGATAGAAATAAAACTAATTTACTTATTTCTTCAACTTCAGCAAATCTATTTAATAATATTTTTCTTTTTTCTTTATTAATTTGTTCATAATTTAAGTCCTTGTTCATATCTGTTTTAACCCATCCAGGACAAATACAATTTACATTTATAAATGGTGCAAACTCCCGTGCAAAATTATGCGTTAAGGAAATAACTCCTGCTTTTGACGCATCGTAATCACAACTTTCTGGATAATAAGTATCTAATGCATTGGTAGATGAAATGTTTATAATTTTTCCTTTTTTTTGCTCTAACATTATTTTACCAACATATTTACTAACTAGATAAGTTCCTATTAAATTAACATCTAGTATTCTTTTAAATTCTTTAATATTTTTATCTAAAAGTAAAGTATCTCGGCATACACTAGCATTGTTTACAAGTATATCGATTCCTCCAAAAGTATCAATAATTTGATTAACCATATTTTCTACTTCATCTTCATTGGATATATCACATTTTATTGCTAGAGCTTCTACAGGGTAAGTTTCTTTAATATATTTTTCTAGTTCTTCGGCTTCTTCTTGATGATGACAATAGTTTATAATAACATTTACACCAGATTTAGCAAATTCTTCAATACAACTTTTGCCAATACCACGATTACTGCCAGTTACTAAAGCAACTATCCTTTTCATACTACCCACTCCATACTAAAAAAATTATATCTCATTTTTTGTCGATAATCAACTTAAATTAATTTAAAAAAATTTATTTGTTTTAAGATAATTTAGCATTTGTTGCTTAGTTGGAGTAACATAAAAAGAATAAAGACTTCCATTTTTAATATAAATTATAGTTGGATATTTAATTTCATTTTTTGTCAAATCAATTTCTTTTAATATTTCTTCATAACGAGGTTCTTTATCTTTATTAAGAGTAGTATAAGAGATATTTTTATCATTTAATATTTTTTCAATATTTTCACATTGAGTACATTTATTTTCAACTATTAAAAGTAAAAAATCTTCTTTTTTATTTATATTATTTAATATTAAAGATGGTTTATTACCAAATTTATTTATGACAAAAAAAAGTAGAGGGACTGTAAAAATTAAAGTTATTACGAAAGCTTTAAAAACTCTATTTCGTAATTTAATAAAATCTTCATCCATATTTTAACTCCTTTTAATTTTGTTAATTAATATTTTATTATTTTTTTAAATTATAACATATTTTAAATGATAAATTCAAATAATGGTTTTTAAATAAATAGAAAAAGAGTTATTAAACTCTCTCTACTTTAATACAAGCTTCTTCCTCATTTAATTGATATTTTTCAGATAACGAGATATCTTTAATTAATTCGTCTCCTAATACCTCTCCCATTATATAATCTTTATACAAAATTAACATTTTATCAATAGCTTCTGTTCCATTGTAATAAACTTTTATATGATCAGTGATTATGAAGTCAGCATCTTTTCTTAGAGATTGAATTTTACGAACAAATTCGCGAGCTAATCCCTCTAAAATTAATTCTTCTGTTAAATCAGTTTCTAATACAACGATAGTTCTATTATTACTAGTTGATGCATAACCATCTTTTTGTTTTATTGATATTAAAGTATTTTCTTGGTTAAGCTCAAAATCTTCTTGGGAAAGTTTAATAGTAAGTCCTGTGTCATTTATTTGAGAAATTTCATTATTTGTTAATTTTTGCAAAATTTCTTGTAGTTCTTTAATTTTTGGTCCTAAAGTTTTTCCTAATACTTTAAAATTAGGTTTTACTTGATATTCTAAATATTCAGTCATATCGCTCATAAATTTGATTTCTTTGACATTTAATTCTTCTTCAATGACTGGTAGTAAATCTCCTATAATTATTTGATCACTTTTTGGTAAAATCAAACTCGCAATTGGTTGACGAACTTTAATATTTGCTTCTTCACGGGCAAATCTTCCAAGTGAACAAATATCTCTTACTAAATCCATTCTTTCTTCAACAGTTTCATCTATTAAATCAGTATTTTCAACTGGGAAATCAGCAAGATGAACTGATTCTTCACCAGTTAATTTTTGATAAATTTCTTCTGTCATAAATGGTGTCATTGGTGCACATATTTTAGCTAATGTTACTAAAGCTTCATACATAGTAAGATAAACTGCTCTTTTAGATTCTGTTAATTCACTATCCCAAAATCTTCTTCGATTACTTCTGATATACCAATTAGATAAATCATCATTCAAGAAAGGTATAATTAATTTAGCGGCTTTATTTAAGTCATATTCAGAATATGCTTCATTAACATTTTTTATAAGTTTATTAAGTTTAGAAATTAACCATTTATCAATTAATTCTCTATTTTTTAAAGGAATATCATATTCTCTTGGATCAATATTATCAGCATTGGCATACATTTCAAAGAATGAATATGCATTTTTTAATGTAGAAATATATTTTGAATATACTTCTTTTAAACCTTCTACATCAAATTTTAAAGGAGTCCAAACAGGAGATGCATGAAGCATATAAAATCTAACTGTATCAGCACCATATTCTTCCATAATTTCAAATGGAGAAATAGCATTTCCACGAGATTTATGCATTTTTTGACCGTTTTTATCTAGTAATAAATCATTTACTAAAACATTTTTAAAAGATGATTTTCCCATTACAAAAGTAGATATTACAAGAAGGGCATAAAACCAACCTCTAGTTTGATCTATTCCTTCACTTATAAAGTCAGCTGGGAATTGTTCTTCAAATAATTCTTTATTTTCAAAAGGATAATGCATTTGAGCAAATGGCATCGAACCTGAATCAAACCAGCAGTCGATAACATCTTTTACTCGTGTCATCTCTTTTTGACATTTTGAACATTTTATATGAACATCATCTACATATGGACGGTGTAGTTCAATTGTTTCATCAATTTCTTCTATTGCTCTTTCTACTAATTCTTGACGAGAGCCAATCATTTCGTCATGACCGCAACTACATCTCCATAATGGAATAGGAGTTCCCCAGTAACGATTTCTTGAGATTGACCAATCATTCATATTCTCTAGCCAATTACCAAAACGTTTTTCTCCAACATAATCTGGATACCAATTAATCTTGTTATTTTCTTTAATAATTTCATCTTTTTTGGCTGTTGTTTTAATATATAGAGAAGGTTTTGAATAGTAAACTAGTGGCGTTTTACATCTCCAACAATGTGGATAATCATGATTCATTTTTTGTTTTTTAAATAGTTTATCCTCACTAGCTAAATATTTAATAATATCTATTTCTAATTCAGAATCTACTACTAGGCGACCTTTCCATGGTCCTTCTGTATAGCAACCATCTTCACCTACTGGATTTAGCATTGCTAAATCATATTTTAATCCTACTTCATAATCATCTTGTCCAAAGGCTGGAGCAATATGAACAATACCAGTACCGTCTTCCATAGTAACATAGTCAGCACATGTTACTATGAATGCTTTTTTATTTTCTTTTATACTTAATTCAGGTATAAGTTGTTCATACTCTCTATTTTCTAAATCAGAACCAAGTAGTTCTTCAATAATTTCATAATCTTCACCTAAAACTTTATCTGCTAAAAGTTTGGCAATGATAAAATTATAACCACGTGATGATACTTTTACATATTTTTCATTTGGATTTACACATAAAGCTACATTTGAAAGTAAAGTCCAAGGTGTAGTTGTCCAAACTAAATAATAAGTGTTTTCTTCATCTTTGGCTTTAAATGGAACATATACTGTATTAACTGAAATTTCTTTATATCCTTGAGCAACTTCATGAGAAGCTAGACCTGTTCCACATCTTGGACACCAAGGTACTATTTTTAAGCCATCATAAATATATCCTTCATCAAATATTTTCTTTAATATCCACCATTCTGTTTCAATATAATCATTATTATAAGTAACATATGGATTTTTTAAATCGATAAATTGCCCCATTTCTTTAGTAAATCTTGTGAAGTATTCTTCATTTTTCCAAACACTTTCGCGACATTTTTGATTAAATTCTTTAATACCATATTTTTCGATATCACCTTTACCAGTAAAACCTAATTCCTTTTCAACTTGAACTTCTACTGGAAGACCGTGAGTATCCCAACCTACTTTTCTTAATACACGATAACCTTGCATTGTTTTATATTTTGTAATTGTATCTTTTAAAAGTTTTGCCATCATATGATGAATTCCTGGCATTCCATTAGCTGTTGCTGGTCCATCATAAAATACAAAATTATCATGATTTTCTCTATTTTTTATTGTTTTATTAAAAATATCTTGTTCATCCCAAAATTTACTATATTCATTTTCGACTTTATTAATTTTTTCTTGTGCTAATTTTTCAAACTTCATATTGTATTCCTCTACTTTCTATGTTTGTTATCTTTTTTACTAGTTTTATCATAATAATAAGTTGAATTTTTATCTATATCGTGATAAAAAATTACTCTACCTTTTATAAAATCTTGATTTCTATTTATAATTCCTTTATAGCCTATATTGATTATATTTATAAGATTATTTATTGCAAACATTAATTTATTCATAAATCTCTCCTAACTCATTAGTACATAACTATAGTACGTAATAAAAACTATTAAGAATAATATTCCTTCTTTTTTAGTAATTTTATAATCATTAAAAGAGAACATAAAGAGAAGAATAGCAGCTGCTATCATTACTAATAAATCAATATAACTAAATGAAATTACTCCTATACCTCCTAATAGTGCAACAGGAAGTCCAATTACTACTCCAATATTAAAGATATTACTTCCTACAACATTTCCAATAGCAATATCATATTCACCTTTTTTAGTTGCTGTTACACTTGTAACTAATTCTGGTAAACTAGTTCCAAAAGCTATTATTGTTAAGGAAATTATTCTTTGACTTACTCCCATTGTTTCTGCTAAAAATGTGGCTGAGTCTACAACAAAGTTACTTCCTAAAATTATTCCAATTAATCCAGTAATAGTAAAGATAAAAGCTTTAAACAATGGTAGAACTTCACTGTCTTCCTCTTTATCTACTTTTTTACGTGCAATTGTTATTAAATAGTATATAAATATCATGAAAAATAATAATAAAGCAACGCCATCTCCTCTTGTAAAGGAATTAGTTATTCCTTTATCAAAGATACTATCAGATAATAAAACTGCAAATAAAGTAGAAATTAACATAGTAATTGGTAATTCTTTTTTTACGGTATTATTTTTAACATTTAAAGTATGAACTAGGCCACAACATCCTAAAATTAATAAAATATTTAAAATATTACTACCAATAACATTTCCTAAAACGATATCTCCACTTCCTGATAAAAGTGATTTAATACTAACAGCAAACTCTGGAGCACTTGTTCCAAAGGATACTATTGTTAAACCTATTAGCATTTTAGAAACTTTAAAGTTTGCAGCAACACTACTTGCCCCATCAACAAATATGTCTGCACCTTTAATTAAAATTACAAATCCTAATACTAATAAAATTATATTTAAAAACATAAATTCCTCCTTTTTTTAATCTTATGAGATAATAAAAATAAAAGAACTATTCATCCATAAGGACGAATAGTTCGTGGTACCACCTTAATTTATAAGTTAATAACTTATCTTAAAAACTATAACGCGTTACCGTATTTATCTTATCCATAAATCGCAACTTGAAAGTGATTTGAATATTTTTTTATAACCTATTTTCACCAACCATAGGCTCTCTACATACTATAAAATACTCCGTCTTTCGCACATGCTTTCGAGATATAATATATCATATTTTACTTTGATTGACAATATTTAATTATTATTTATTAATTAGGCTTTTATAATCTTTATAATTAATTTTTATACTTTTAGTAACATAATTAAAAAGTTCTATAATATTGTTGCTAGAGATATTTTTTATAGCTTTATCAAATAAGCTAATAAATTCGAAATCATAATCTTCTAAAAAGTTACTAATATCACAATTTATATAATTAATCTTACAATAAAGAATTCTTATCTTTTCAATTGTTAAATAATAAGTATTTAAAGCATTACTGTAGTCAAATAATTTAGACTTTTAATAATTCCTGATGAAATAAAAAGTCTGGTATAATTTCTTCGATAAAAATTCAGAGTAATAGAACAAATTTCTTCTGCGATAAAAGTTGCTCTTTTTATATTATTGGTTCTTCTATTTTATTTCTATTAACTATAGCTAGCACTTCTGATTCCATATTAGAACTCCAATCTGCAATGTAACTTACTGTTACTTTGATTATTTATTAATATTAAATAAATATAAAAAGCAAAGTAACTTTGCTATTCTGGTCGTATATTGAATTTATATAATCAATTCAAAAAAAAGAAGTTTTTCAAAATTTCAATACAAAATTTAACCTATTAAAAATTGATTTCTTCTTACTATTGATATACTACGTTTCACCTTATTTAACAAATGAGATATTAGTTAAAATGTACTTATCATCTTCTAAAGTAAAAGTATATTCATACTTAGTACTTTCATCGATACATTTTTTTGATGCTCTTGTATTTTTTCTATTTGAGTTTAATGTACATGCTTCAGAATAATTTGTGTAATTCGAGTCTGTATAATAAGTATTATAACTATTATTTTCTAACTTTCCGAAAACAACAGCTTCATATAATTGTATGGTGTCTCCTGTTGCGGTTGCTTTGTATAGAGTAAATTCTGGTCCCTCTGGTCCAGAAGTGCATCCACAACCGCCATTAGGATCTGTTACAAATGTTTTTGTTGCAGAGTCGTATTTAAAATTACATATCCACGTATTTTCATTTACTTCCATATTAAATTTTTTTCCAAATATTTCTTTTGCGTTATTATTTAATTCATCATATGTAAAAGACTTTACCTCATTAATTTTTTTATTATTTTTTTCTAAGTATTTATTTAAGCCTAGGTATACTGAATATTTTTGTAATTCTTCTAATGATACATTGTTTTCTTTATACATTTTTATTGTACTTGCATCACAACTATCATAACTTAACTGATTATATAAATCTTGGACTTGATCTGAGTAAATATCTAAATTTTTAGTATCCTCTTTTTTAGAAGTTTCTTTTTTGACATTTTCTACTTGGTTACTAATTTTTTGATTTTTCTGATTTTTTAGTCTAATATAGTAATCTTCTCCTACTCCAATTAATAATCCTATAATTAAAGTAATAAATATTATCAAACCTATGTTACTTTTCTTTTTTTCCTCCATATAATTATTCTCCTTTACTTTTAATTTTCCTATATTTATATTTCAATTATATATAGGTTTATTTTTTAATTCAAGAAAAAAATTTCTAAAAATTATTACTTGACATTTTAAATGTAAAAATAGGAAAAATAAATTTTTAATGCAAGGTCTTTCTTTATTCAAATATTGGATTTAAAAGAGAATTTTACTATTTTAGCTGATAGTGCAAAATACGATGCTTTTTGCTCTTCAAGTGGCAGTAATAGAAAAAGTGGTCAAGTAGGTAATACTGCTATTGCAGGAATCTGTCATTGATTTGCTGCTGATAGAAGATGCATTCCCTATTATAATATAACTTACACCTTTGTAATTTTTAGACCCTTTGTTTAAATAGAAGAACCAATACTAGTAATTATTAATAAATCTATATCCGAAGTTAGTATTTATCAGTACTCACACTACTACCATATAGTATGATTTCAATATCATCTTCTTGTTGGTAATTTTCATTTATTATAAATTGTTCAATTATATCATTTTTTGTTAAATTATTGATATTAACACCTTCTTTTATTAAAAATATTTTTCAATTCTTTTTATTTATCTTTTTTTTCTTAGGGATAAAAAGTATTCTTTTGGATGCTCATATTTAGAAAACAAATCTTCTAAAATTTCCGAGGATTTAGAATACATAGGGGATTTAAAAAGTTCAAATATTTGAAAAACAGCAAATTTTATTTCATCTTTAGTTAGTTCTTTTAATTTTTCAACTTCTTTTATAAAATATTGTTTTAAAAACCATTCAATTTCAATTTTATTTGAATTTAAAATATCACTTTCAGTTTGAAATGATTTTTTATACATATCAATATCTGAAAAATATAATTCATAAAGATTGTTTATAATGCTATTTTCTATGCTTCTATCCATCATTAAAATTGCATTTTCAGCTAAGACTCTGCTATCCTCTTCCATTAGTTCTATATTTTTTAAAAGTGTTTGTGTTGGTATATCTAACAGAGAAACATTAATTTCTTCATGATAATCCATTACATATGCATCTAATTTATGAGATGACTCATCAAAAATTTCAGAATATAGTTCCCTAGCTTGCAAAGTTCTATTTAATGGTAAATTTTTCATTTCAGAATAAGTTTCATAAGTAAGAGCAAATGGTCTGCACTCTGCAAAAAAGATTTTAAAGGCAGCTTCTTTATATTTCCAAACACTAGAGTTTTCTCCTGCTCCTAAAAACGTAAGTTCTTTAGGGCTAATAATTTTTCCTTTATCGTTAATAAATGAATTATCAGAATATTGTGATAATAAATCTCCTTTTTTGATTTGCTTTTTATTAATTTTTCTTAACATATTTCCCCCTATTGATTTTATATTATATCATAAAAAAACTAAATTCTATGAATTTAGTTCTAAAACTTCAACTTCTTCAATAACTGCTTTTTGTTGCTCTAAAATGAGTTTAAGCTTTCTTTTAAAAATTTGAAGATTTTTTTCTAATATATCAGCTTTATTTTCAATTTTTTCTGCTTTTAATAAGGCTTCATTTACAATACGATCAGCATTTAATTTTGCTTCAGTGATTATAGCTTCTCTTTCTTTTGCAGTATTTTTTAAATAAGATACAGTTTCTTTTGCTTTTGTAATCGCTTGTTTTAAAGTATTTTCAAGATTTTTATAATGTTCAATTTCTTTTTTTAAAATAGAAATTTCTTTGTTTTGATTTTTAACTCTAACTAAAATTTCTTCTATTTCTTTTATAACATCATTTATAAACTGATTCACTTCATTACGATTATATCCATTAGTTTCACTACTAAATTTTCTCATATAATCACCTCAGAAATATTTTTAAAAGAAATCTTCTTCTTCATTTGTGTCAATATTTTTGTCTGATTTTTTTCCTCTTCCATTTTTTTGATTATGATTTTCATCACTTATTTTACCTTCAACATTAACATTATTTGGTGTACATAAGAAAATTCCACCACCTAATTTTTGAAGATCTCCACCAATAGCATAGATAGTACCATATAGAAAATCAACTATTCTTTTTGCTTGATCTGGTGTTACTCTTTTTAAATTTACAACTACTGCACTTCTATTTTTTAAATAGTCGGCAATTTGTTGACTTTCGGAATAAGCACGTGGTTCTAGAAGCATCATTTTTGAACCAGCAAGACCATTTTGCTCATGAAATTCTTCACGTGAGGTTTTGTAATAAGCTTCTTCTCCTGATATATCATTAGAATCATCGCCACCAAAAAAACCTTTTAATTTATCTTTCATAATTTATTCCTCCATTTTATTATTCTTGTTTATTTTACTATTATTTAGTTTAACATATATTTAGAAAAAGAGAAAGTCTTAAATTAACGATTTATATAAAATTTATTATTAATTTAATAATTCTGGCACTAATTGATTATTATTTTGTATTATTTGAGGTTGGTTTGTAGGTTGTTGTCCTAGTGGTTGTTGAAATTGATTAATTGGTTGCTGTTGTAATTGTGTAGATGTTTGAATTGGTTGAATTAACGAACTAGGAGTTGTAGTAGAATTTAAGTTTTTAGCTGCTAATTGGACTTGTTGATTCATGATAGTATTAACATTATTTTGAGAATTTATAGTTGGTTGTTTAGTATTAACTGCAATAAGTCCACTAGCATCATACCAGACATTTTCTAAATTGACATTATTAGATAGTGGTCGAGGGTTAGGAATATCAATATACATTGAAGTTGGAACTTTAAAAGCTGTTCCAAAAGCAATACAATTACCAGGTTTAAGATTTTTTAATTGTAAAACTATTTCCGATGAAACATTTGGTACCATTTCTTTAATATATTTTAAATCTACTGGGTGTAATGTTCTTAAAATTATAAAATTAGCACATTGAGATATACAAGTATCAGAAAGTTCACTTGGTCGTTGAGTAATTAATGCTAAAAACATACCATATTTACGTCCCTCTTTAGTAATTCGCTCAAAAATATTATAACCTAATAAGTTAACATCACTATCACGTTGAACATAACGATGGGCTTCTTCAATAATTATATGAAAAGCTCTACTACCTCGTGGTTTTGTTTCACTTGCTTTAAGAAAAAGCATTCTCGATAAAATTTTAGTTATTACTTTAGCTAAGCGATCATCAATGTAATTTATATTAAAATTCACTATTTGAGCTTTACTATTAGTTTTTGAATCTAACAATAAAGTTTCAATGTATTGATCTCTTGTAACATATTTAGGATAGTTAAAATAGTGTCTATTTTCTCCTGTTGCTAAAGTATGTAGACGAACACTAATGACATTGGCATTGTCAAATACTTTATCACTTTTTAAGATTCCTTCACTTATTAGAGCAAAATCCATCGCTTGTTCTAAATCTGATAAAGTATAATATGGGTTTAATTCATTTTTATCAATTTCTAATTGATCTTCGATAATATAACCTCTAGTAAACTCAACAACTAATTCCATTTCTTGCATCTTACCTGTTTTGTCCACATATAAGCACTGTTTAAGAGTTCTTATATAACCAGGTTGTACAATTTGGCTTTCTAAATTAAGTGATGGAGTATTAAATTTAGTTAAAACTCCAATAACTTGATCTCTTATTTTTGTAGAATCATTTCCACTTAAAAGAATATCTTGTAAGGCTTTAGCAATAATATCATTTTTTCTTTTGATAACTGCTTCGCTATTACCTGTTAAAATAGAAACTAATTTAAGAGTTTTTTCGATTATTGGTAGTTGAGAGGGAGAATTTGCATCTAAAAGAAGTGCTAAGTCATCAACATCTAATAACCAGATTGGAATACGTAAAATCTCACATTCAGGATCGATAATATTAGTAGTATATGCTTTATAATTAAGTTTTGAATTCTTTTCATGAAGACTACCAAAGGCATGCGTATATTCGCCATAGGCATCAAAAAAGAAAAGTGATGCATTTACAGGAGGAACGGGACTACTAGTAAATAATTTTTGCAAAACAGAAGCAACTGTACAACTTTTTCCAGCTCCAGAATTTCCTAAAATTGCATAGTGGTTACTAAAAAAATCATTAATATTTACATTTATTTTGTAACCATCATAAATATTGCTTGTACCAAAATTTGTTTGGCCAAACGCTGTTTTTTGTTTACCAAAGAGTAATTCTAATTCTTCTATCTCAATAATTCTTATTTTAGATTTAAAAGATGGTTTAGAACTTGCACCAGGGATAAAAATATTATCTTTAATTTCACCTACAACATTAGCAATCATTTTAGTCTGATTAACATTTGCTATTTCTGCAACTACTTTTTTATTGGACCCATCTTCAAAGATTAGATGAAGATTTACTAAATTTGGTTGTTCATTGATATTAATATTTAGTTTTATAATTACACTATTATCAATTATTTCTTCTATTTTACCTAGCATTTAATCACCCTTTTATTATTATTAAGTATATCAAAAAAATGATAAAAATAAAAGGAGCTAATTAACTTTTTTATTTTACTGTATAAGAAAATTAGTGAAAATATATAGAATTTTCTTTTTACCAGAAAAAAATTAGTTTCCACTACTAGGCTTTTATTTTAAACAATATATATGATTTAATATCTATTTTACTACTAATTTACTACTTTATATAAAATTTTCATATGCTTATATAAAAAAGGACATAAATTTTTTAATATGAATTTTTGATAATAATTATAGATATGTAATTATGAATATGTCAAGGAAACTTTTATAAAATAAAAAAGGAACATTCAATAATCGCATATTGAGTGTTGCCTAAATAAATTATGACTCCACCTAAATCTGTGCTAGAATTAGGTGGATTTCTTTTATTATAAAAAAACTAATTAGATAGTTCTTTTAACTTTTGTTTTTTCTTTTACAACTTCTTTTCTTATAACATTATTTACAAATTCTTCATAGTTATTTATTAAAAAGTTAAAGTCTTCAGAAATAATTTTTGAAGATAATTTTAAAACATCAGTGTATGGTAAAAGCGATTCTATTAATTTCTTCCTATTAAATTTCTTAAAATCTTTAAACGTAAAAATTTCTCTTTTATCAGCGTTGATGCATTCAATGTACTGATCTAGAAGCATAATTTTAATTGTAGCTCTATTAGAAGAATTTTCTGAATATCTGATTGCACGATAACTATCTAGTACTTTATAGCTTAATGGGAATAAGATATTTTCTGGATTAATAGTTTCATAATTAGCATTAAAATATTCTCTACATTCATAGGAAGTGTTTGATGCTGAGTATCTATTATATCCTTTCATATTCATAGTATAAGGATATAGTTCTTCATTAGTTAATGCAATTTCAATAATATCGTTATCCATCATAATCTCTGAATTTCTATTTTTAGGATAAAAACCGATTGGTTCTGACGATAACCAGGATCAAGAATTAAATAATAATCGTCATTATCTCTTATAGTTCTTAGAAGCAGAGACATATGAGCTTCTTTTATCAAATTATCTCCAAACGGAGAAGAAAAACCAATTGATTTATAAGATATATATTGAGTATTAATTCTATAGTCAATTAGTTTTTCTTTTAATACTTTACTGACATAGTAACAATTAAATCTAACTTTAGAATAATCTTTAATTTCTTCAATTGTGGTATTTAAATTTGAATGATAATTTTCTCTTAATAGTGTTATTAAGTCAATGGTATTGCAGATACATTCAGTAATTGTTTCTTGAATTAAACATTTAATAAGATTTAAATCTAAGTCTTCATAATAAATATTTGGTTCCTCTTTAATCTTTATTTTTTTATTGGTGGATAATTATTTCTAATTATTGTTTGCATATTAGAAAATTTTATTGATTTTCATTAATTCTTTACAAGACTCTTCAGAATAAAACATCGGAATTACTCCACCAACATTTTCAATACCTTTTTCTGTAACAATCATTTTATTTTCTTTAAATTCTATAAAACCTTTATTTAATAAAAATTCTATTTCTTCTTTAAAATATTCTTTAAAAGCAATATTAAATCTTTTTTGGAACGCAGATAAATCTACAAAGGCAAAGTAGAATGCAACTGATAACATTTTAGCTATGGCTTCACTTTCTGGTAATTTATAAATATCTTGAATTGGAAAATCACCATTATTAATTTTATTAAAATAGTTTTTTAAGGTCTTAGTACTTGCTCCTTCATTATAAGCTAAATACTGTCTACCAAAACTTTGAGCTCCAAGTCCCATACCAATATAAGGTAGTCCTTCAATTACTCTTTTTGTTAAATAATCACTTGTTCCTTCATCATTTGGTAATTTACTGAAAGTATTTTTACCGAATGGCGCTAAGTAACCAGCTTCATTTAAAATACGATGAGCTTCTTTATATTGATTATTTACTTTTTCTAAAGTAACTTGTTCGGCTTCTTTAACAATTTTAGTTCCTTTATAACGATTTCTATATAGAGTAATATATTCAGGATTTAATTTAATTGCATATTCTAAAGTAGCTTTAAAATCATCTAGATCTTGATTTAGAAAACCATACATTAAATCAACATTAACTTTTTTAAATCCAGCTTTTCTTATATTTTCGATTGCTGTTTTATAAATATTATTGCTACCTTCACGTCCGAAAGCTTCTAGTAAAACAGGATTTATAGTTTGAATCCCCATACTGATACGTCGATAACCCATATCATATAAAGCTTTAATTTTTTCATAATTTTTGGCAGCAATTACAGGAGTTGTTTCAATACTCATTTCTGTTTTTTTATCAAAATTAAAATTTTTATGTAATCTTTCAGTAATTCTTTTTATTTGTTCCGTTTCTAGTTGTGTTGGTGTTCCTCCTCCTAAATCAAAGCCTAATATTTTTTTATCTTTTATAATTTCTTGATACATATCTATTTCTTTTAATAAAGCAGTAACGTATTCTTCTTTTTTATCATAATCATCTCCTGACACAACTGCATATTCACAGAAACGACATCTACTTTGACAAAATGGTACATGTACATATAAGGCTAAAGAATCAAGTTTTTCAATATCTGATATTAATAATTGTTTAATTTCTTCTTTATCCTTTATTTTATAACGCATTAAAGATGTTGGTGTTAGAGGATAAGCCGTATTTGTAATGTGATGCATCTTAATTCCTTTCTGATATAATTCTTCTAAATTAATTGTTTTCATAATAATCTCTCCTTTTTTTATTCAAAATTTCTTTTGTTATTAACATTATATTAATAAGATATTAAAACGTCAATATCTTTTTAATATTTTGATAAAAAGAAATTATAAAAAAAATAACAGTATGTTATATCACTGTTATTTTAATAGAGACCATGTATTTTTTTTCTATCTTCATCGGATAAATCATCTATAATCCATTTTCCATCTTTTTTAGTTAGATTAAAAGTAAGGTCGTATTTTGTTTTATCGGTTACATTTTTCAATTCTTTTATCTTATAATCAATAAAACTTGAAGCTTTTTCGATATTATCTTTTACATCATCTTTTAAGTCTTCTGCTTTTTCTTTTAAAGAAACATCTTTTTTATCATCATTGTTTTTATTTTCTTCTTGTTTTTCTTCTTTAAATTCGTCTTGATGTTCTTGATAATATTCTTTTGATTTTTTTATAGAGGATTGATAATCTAGAACTTCAATTTCAACATCAACTGTAGCACTATCTCCTTCGATATCTTCATTTTTAATTTTATACGAAAGATTTTGATATTGTTTTTCTAAAATAATTTTGTATTCTTTTCTTTGATCATCATTCATGTTTTCATCTTTGTTGATAACATCATCTAATTCTGTTAAAACCTTTTTATCTAATTTCTGATATTTACCTAAAAATTCTTCTACTTTACTTGTTGGAGTATTCATAGTATTATCACAACCTACTAATAAAAAAGCTCCTAAAAAAAGTGCAACTAATATTTTTTTCATATTTTTCCTCCCATTTATATAATGGAAAAGTTTTTTTATTTTATACATTTTTTTATAATTGTTTAAAGAAGTAAAATTTTCTTTAATAGTATAATTATGTTCTTTACTGTATTTTATTATTTATAATAAAAAATAAAAAGAAGATTACTCTTCTTAAAAATCACAATTCCCTGGAGTTCTAGGAAATGGAATTACATCTCGGATATTTTCTATTCCTGTAAGATACATTATTAATCTTTCAAATCCCATACCAAATCCACTATGATAACATCCTCCAAATTTTCTTAAATTAATATACCATTCAACGCTTGTTTGATCAACGTTCATTTGTTTTGCACGAGAGATAATTTTATCTAGGTTTTCTTCTCTTTGAGATCCTCCCATTAGTTCTCCACTACCTGGAACTTCCAAGTCAACAGCTGCTACTGTTTTACCATCGGCATTTTCTTTCATGTACCAAGCTTTAATATCTTTTGGCCAATCATATATGAATACTGGTCCATTAAAATATTCTGTAATATATTTTTCATGCTCTTTAGCAATATCATCTTCATAACTTGGAGAGAATTCCCATTCTATATTTGCTTTTAGCAAAATATCTACTACATCATGATGAGTTATTCTTGTAAATTTTGAATTAATTAATTTAGTTAATTTTTCTTTTAGACCTTTTTCAACAAATTGATCTAAGAATTCAATTTCAGTTGAACATTTATCTAGTACATATTTTACAACAAATTTTAACATATCTTCTTCTATATTCATTAAATTATCTAAATTACAAAAAGCTATTTCTGGCTCTATCATCCAAAATTCATTGGCATGAGTTTTAGTATTTGAGTTTTCTGTTCTAAATGTTGGTCCAAATGTATAAATTTTTTTATACGATAATGCATAAGCTTCTCCGTGTAATTGCCCTGTTCCTGTAATATAGGCTTGACGTCTAAATAAGTCTTTTGTTATATCAACCTTACCATTTTCTTTTGGTAAATTATTTAAATCAAGAGTTGTAATTTTAAACATTTGATTTTCACCTTCACAGTCAGTTGTAGTTAATAAAGGAGTATGAACATAAACATAATTATTAAACTGAAAATATTCATGGATTGCCATAGCAGCAACACTTCTTACTCTAAAAACTGCTCCAAATAAATTTGTTCTTGGGCGAAGATAGGCTTGTTCTCTTAAAAATTCTCTTGTATGACGTTTAGGCTGGATGGGATAATCTTCTGGACAGTCTCCTAATAAAGTAGTACTTTTCATTTGAATTTCGAATTCTTGTTTCTTCGCAGGAGACTCTACTATAGTACCAACTACTTCGATAGCTGATCCTATGTGAAGACTTTGAATTTCTTCAAAATTTTGCAATTTATTATCATATACTATTTGAATTGTTTTAAAAAAAGTTCCATCATTAAAATCAATAAAACCAAATTCTTTTTGCTTACGATGGTTTCTTATCCAACCTTGAAGTGTTACTTCTTTGTTTAAAAATTCTTTTAAATTTTCATAAATTTCTTTTACATCTATTATCATATTATTCCTTCTTTCCTAATCTATATAGTAATAATTAGAGTCCATTGTGGCAACTAATTCTTTTTTATCATTGTAAATATTGGCTTTTAGTACACAAGTGGTTCTACCATTTTTTATAAATTCTGCTTGAGCCTTTAAATATTTTCCTTGTCCTGGTTTTAAATAATTGATATTAGCACTTAAAGTAACTGCTTTTTTACCAGTTGCTCTTGCAAGCATTCCCATTGTTACATCTCCTAAACCGAATATTAAACCACCATGAGCTATTTGATATGGATTCATAGAGTTTTCTGTTAAATCTGCTCTAATGATACATTCTTCTTTTTTTGCTTTTTCAACGTGAAAATTATTATTTTTAAAAAATCCTGGACCATTTTCCATTTCGTCTAATAATTGTTCAAAATTCATTGCTTTCTCCTTTCAAACTTTTAAACTATTAATTTACTGTTATATTTCCATGCTAAAATTCTTAAAACAGCTTTATCTAATTTTTTTTGAGTTATTTTTTTATTTTTAACAGAGTTTAATATTTCTTTATACATTGTTAAAAAATCACTAGTTATTATCATATCATTACCAGCATTTATGGCAAGGGTTGCAGCTTGATTATTTTCGACATATTTATTTACGGCATCCATTGCTAAATCATCAGTTATAACAATACCAGTAAACCCTAAGGTGTTTCTTAATTCATCAATTACGTTTTTGCTTAGTGATGCTGGAGTTTCACTATCAATAGCATTAATTATATTATGTGAGACTAGAACACAGGGTACTTTTGCTATAATTCCTGCTTGAAATGGTAAGAAATCGTTATTTTTCAATTCTTTATAACTACGTTTATCTTTCGCAATTTCTTTGTGTGTATCTCGATTGTTGCCGTAACCTGGAAAATGTTTCAAGCAAGAATTTATTTGATTATTGTTTGCATAAGTTACCATTTTTGCAATAAGTTTACTTGTTTTTTTAGCATCATAACCAAATGTTCTATTATAAATATAGTCTTCCTTATTAACGGAAATATCGGCTACAGGAGCTAAATTAAGATTAATTCCTAAATCTTTCAAGAGAGCATATTTCTCATTTTCTATTTTCTCTAATAATTCAAGTCCTCCAGTTTCATAATATTCTTTTGGAGATAAAAATTTCTCATTTCTAAAAGATTTGAAGCGACTGACTCTAGTAACATATCCTCCCTCTTCATCAACACCTATGATAAGAGGAATGGAGTTTACTGCTTGAGTTTTTAATAATTCTTCTTTTAATGATTTCTTAGTATGATTCTCAAAATCTTTAGCGAATAAAATATATCCGCCAGGATAATAATTAACAAATTTCTCTACTTCATGATTATTATATCTTACTAAAAATAATTGTCCTATTTTTTCTTCTAAACTCATTTTATTTAAAGTAAGTTGAGCTTTTTTATAATAATTAGTAAATAATGGTTTGTTAATTTTAATTGTAGGAAATTTTATTTCGACTTGCTTTTCTTCATAAGTATTTTTTATTTGTCTAAATTTAAATTCTCTATATATAAAAATTATTAATAAAGCTAAGATTGGTAATAAAGAGATAATTATATTTTTCAATTTATATTGCATTTTAAAATCCTAATTCATAATTTTTTTAAATTCATTGGGAGTTGTTGTTTCAAAAAGAATTTCTTTTTTTAATTCTGGATAAAACATCTTAAGTCTATTGGCATGTAAAAATAGTCTTGATTCATGATCTTTGATATCATTATATTTTTTATCTCCTACAATTGGATGACGAAGAGTGTTAAAAGCTACTCTAATTTGATTTTTTCTACCTGTTTCAATATTTATACTTACCATTGTGTAATTTTCGCTTTCTTTTATAACTTTATAATTAGTAATTGCTTCTTTTCCCTCAGCGTCGTGCGAAACATAAACTAAATTTGTTTTTGTTTCTTTTAACTTTTGAACTATTCTATCACTTTCCTTATTTAACTTTCCATGAACAACTGCAACATACTCACGAAGTGTAACATATTCATTCCAATTTTCTTGAAGTTTATTTTTAGTTTTTTCATCTTTAGCTAGTACAACAATCCCACTAGTATCTTTATCTAAGCGATGGACAATGAAAACTCGAGCATTACGATTCTTACTTACAAGATAATCTCTTACTATATGATAAAGTGTTTTATCTTTTTCTTTTGGAGTGGCAATGGTAAGGAGTCCACTTGGTTTATTTACTACGATAATATGGTCATCTTCAAAAAGAATTTCAAAGGGTAATGTTTTCTTATTTTTATTATCTGTATCAACAATTATTGTCATTCCTGGTAAAAGTTTATAATTGTATTTCGTTGTTCTATTATTATTAACAAAAATAGCTCCGTGAGTTAAATATTGTTTTATACGTTTTTTAGGCATATCTAAATTATTGTATAAATAGTCCAAAAGTTCTCCATTTTTTTTAACTACAAGTTTCATAATACCACTTCTTTCTTCATCTAATTATATCATATATTAAATTTTAGTTAAACTCTTAAGTTTTAGGTTAGATTTTTTTTAAAACATTTTCAATAGATAAAGTACTATGTTTAGCAAAATCTTTTAAAATTTTTGCTGATGTTTTGATTATAAAACTAGTGGAAATATTTTTTACTAAATCAATCTCTGATTCATTTGCCGCTATTACAATTACGTCTTTCATATCTATATTTTTTGTAGTTGTAATTTTTTTTGTTGCTTTAAAATTATCGCAAAGTCCAGATGTGATTTCTAGAATAAATTTATTGGCTTTTTTTATAAGTAATTTATTTATTTTTAAATTATTTAAAATAGTTAAATCAGTTTTTTTATTTGGTAAAGTTATCTCTATTTTATAAACTTCTTCATTATTATAAGCTGTTGATAGAATTTTTTTGGTATCTGTAATTAAATACATTTCATAATTATTAAATAACGATAAAATTTTTTCGATTAGTTCTTTTGAAATCTTTTTTTTATAAAGACATTTTTCATTTTTAACATCATAGATATAACTACCATTTAATGAAATGATATAGTCAAGAAATGGAAAATCTTTATTATAGTATAAGACATCTTTATATAAGTTATTAGTGCATACAGCAAATAAATTTCCTTTATTTCTTACATTTTCTATTGCTAACATTGTGGATACTGGTATTGCTTCTTCTTTATTTATTAAACATTTATAAAAGCTACTTACTATTAGTTTTTTCATTTTTTTGTCCTCCTGCCATATTGATTTTAGTAATTATTATGAGTAAACTTATTGCTAATATGTATCCTGCTAAGATATCACTAGGATAATGAACTCCAACATAAATTCGGCTTAGGCCAATGGATGCTATTAAAATAAGAAGAATTATTGTCAAAAATAATTTTAATTTTTTGTTTGTAATATTTTTTTGAATAAGATATATTAACATTCCATATACACAGATGGAAATCATAGCATGACCACTTGGGAATGAGAATCCTCCTTGTTTGATTAATTTTAGGTGTGATGGTCGTGGACGTTTGATAATATTTTTAATAATTGTATTTACTACAACTGATGTAATTGTACTTAGTCCTAATAAGATACCATCTTCTTTTTTTAGACTTAAAAGTAAAATTATTACAATAATTAAAATTGAGATGGTATTACCGAATTTGGTGATATTTATAAAATAAAAGTCTAAAAAATCACAACGTAAATTTATTAAAAAATTATAAATTGGATCATCAAAAAAATTTATATTATTTGTTATTGTAAGTATTGTGATAATAAAAAATGATAAAATCATAGTTATTAAGAATAATTTTTTTTGCAATTAACTCACCTCTTTTAATGATTTTTTTACTTCTTGTTTATAAATTTCAACCCCTGGTTGATTAAAAGGTTCTACTTCAAATAACATTGCACTGAATGCAGAAGCTAATTCAAAAAAATAAATAAGACTAGAAAGATTTTCTACAGTTAATTCTTCTATTTCAATTTCTAGTGAAGGAGTTTGACCTTTGTAATGAGCTTTCATTACTGATTCCTCTAAGATATTATTAATAAAATGCAAACTCTTTCCGTTATATTCTACATAATTTTTAACATTAGTTATTTTTATATGGGTTTCAAAAAGAATTTTATTTCCTTCTTGAATAAATTGACCTAGAGAATGTAAATCTCTGGGATAAATAGTAGATGTTGGAAATATTCCTAAATTATTTTTACCTTCTGTCTCACCAAATAATTGTTTTAACCATTCTGTAAAATAATAGAGATTTTCTTCATAAATACAAAAGTTTTCAATGTACT
This sequence comes from uncultured Mollicutes bacterium, assembly GCA_947652375.1. Lineage (GTDB taxonomy): Bacteria > Bacillota_I > Bacilli_A > RF39 > UBA660 > UBA3789. Next base: position 80,522 of record CANTCS010000002.1, read on the forward strand.
TGCCACTTTTAAATAAAAGGTATCTAATTACGGCATACTGGTATCCTTGATCAATTAATCTCTTTCCATCATAATAACCATCTATGATTTTTTCTATATCAAAATTTAATGCTAATGGTAATAAATGAGCGGCGGTTATAAAAGAAAATCTGCCACCAATATCTTTCGGAATTTCAAAAGATTTGTATTGTACTTTATTTATTTCTTCTCTAAGACTTCCATTAAATTTATCTGTAGTTATTATTATATGACGTTTAAGTTCTTCTTCATTATATTTTCTTTTTAAAGCATCTTTTAATATTTTATAAGTAATTTTTGTTTCTAGTGTTTCACCACTTTTACTTATTATATTTAAACAAAAATTTTTAGTATTCAAACATTTCAATAATTCATCTAAATATTTGCTTGATAGTGTTGTTCCAGCATAAATAATTTCAAAACTTTGATCATTGAAATATGAAGAAAATGCTTTTTTGAATGCATAACTTCCTAAGAAAGAGCCTCCAATTCCAATAATTACTAGACAATCAAAATTATTTTTTATATATTCAGCTGTTGTTTTAAGATTAGAAACCAAATCTTTTTTTATTTCTCTAGTCCAACCGATCATTTCACTTTTATTTAACTTTTCAATATAATAGTCTTTTCTACTATAAAATTTATTATATTCTTCACAATTAAAAAATGAATTTGCATATGAAAAAAAATCAAATTTTAGCATAGTGTTCTCCTTAATCTATTTCTTATTATAGCATTCTTTTTATTAAAAAAAAAGAAAGTTATTACTTCTTTATTTTGAATAATTTGTATTTAAATTGTAATTATCTATTTTTACATTTATTTTTTTTAGTTGTTCTTGTAAAACTAAATTTTGTTTTACTAAATCATTAGTGAACATTTCATTTAATATTTTTAATGGAACATTATATCTTTCGTAAATTTCAATAAAATAATTATAATATACTTGTAAACTATTTAGAATATCTTTTGGAATTATTTTTTCTAATTCACTAGCACTATTACTTAAATAGACTGTTAAAAGTTTATCAAATTTAGTTTTTTCAATTAACTTTAATATAATTTTATGATCAAATTGATTAAAATAACCACATTTTGATCTTAAATAGTAATTTTCAAGTTTAATACCACCTATTCTTCTTAAGATGTAAAAAGTTAAATATTCTGTGAAAAATTCTTCAAAAGCATAGTATTTATCACTTATACTATCATTAGTTAATCGTGGACAAAATGAATGTATAATTTCATGGATTAGAAATATTATTTGATCTTCATCTGTCAATTCTTCATTTAACTGATTAGTTAAACTAATATATAAAATATTGTTTATATCGTCATATTCTGGATTAGTTTTATTTCTACAAACTAGTTTTAATGAACTTAGCTTTTCTTTCAAGAAGGAAAAATCATATTCAATATTTTTTTTATAAAGTAATGAAGAGAAATCATTAACTACTATTTCTAAAATATTTTTGTAGTTATTTGCAATATCTTGATTTGGAAAATTATAATCTTGGATTTTATTTAAAAATTCTTTTTTAAATAGCATTTTATCCTCCTAATTATTTTTATTGTTTCCTTCATAAATTAAAGCTTCATATAAAAGATCGACTAAATGATTGCTGGGTTCTAATTGATATTTTTTTATAATTTTTTCAAATATATCTAAACTATACTCCATATTTAAATATGGATATATTAATTCTTTTTTATTTTTTAAGTCTTTTAAATAATCTAGTGTATATGATTCTTCTATAATTAATAAAGGGAAGTCTTTTACCCATTTTTTAAATTTTTCTATTATAAAATATTGATTATTTATATAGGTAAAAGATTTTTTATCATAACTTATTAAATTTTTTAGATCAGGATTAACTATTAATTTTTCATCTACTCGATAATCAAATCTATCAATCAATTTTATGCCTTCTAATTTTAAAGCACTTATTTGAGCGATAAATCCTTTTTTAGAATCACTATGTGTAGGAATAATTTCTACTATAATATACTTATCTTTTTGTAAGTTCATAATTATCAGCTCCATAAATATTGTATCATAATAAGGTTAGACTGAGAATAATTTCTTAGAAAAGAAAAAGAGAAAAATATTTTTAAATAAGATATTCTTCTCTTTTTATTTATTTTTTTATATTAATTTTAATATTATGAGTTTTGGTATCATCTAAAAGCGTAATTGAATTACTTATTTGCTCTTTACCATCTAGTTCTAACTTTTCTTTTTCGCCTTTGATAACTTCTATTTTATAAGTTGTCTTTTTATATTTATAAATTAGATGAAAACCATTCCATGAAACAGGAAGTTTTGGGGAAATCTTCAACTTATCTCCCTTTTTATGTAGACCTAATATTTCTTCTATACCTATTCTGTAAAACCAACTTGTCGCCCCAGTTAGCCAAGGAAAACTTCCTTGTCCTTTATGAGATTTTGCTACTGAAATATTGCTAGATAAAACATATGGTTCAATTTTATAATTGTTGGTAATTTCAAGTGACTCTGTTCTACTAATTGGATTTATCATTTGAAAATACTGATAGGCACGATCATAATCTTCTGTTTTAAGTAGTGCTAATAAATAGAAAGATGAAAATTTAGTTGATTGTCCTCCGTTTTCTCCAAAATCTATTGGATGATACATTATTGTTCCTGGTCTATTTAATGTGTTTTTGAAAGCTGGAGTTAAATTTTTAATAATTTTATTTTCTTTATCTATTAATTTTTCTTCGACACTTGATATTATTTTATTTACTTGCTCTTTAGTTGCGACATTACTAATTATTGCAAAGCTTTGTGATATTAAATCAATTTTACATTCATTATTTTCTTGGCTTCCTAATTTATCGCCATTATCAAAAATTGCTCTAATGTATTGATTTTTATCCCAAGCCTTATTATTCAAACTATCTTTTAATTTTTTGTTAAATTCCTGATAGATATTTAGATCTATTTTATTATCATATTTTTTTAATAATTTTATAAATTGTTCAATTATATTATAAAGGAAAAATCCTAAATAAGCACTCTCTCCTTTTCCTTTAATACCTATCTTAGTCATTTTTTCATTACAATCACCACTACCTATTAAAGGAAGATTATTTTTTCCTAATGAATTCATTGATAATTCGATAGATTTTATACAATGATTTAGAAGTGAGTCTTTATTTTCAGAATAATTATAGATGATTCCTTTTTCGATTTCATATTCACTTAAAGTTTCTCCTTCTGTGTAAGGAATTTTTTCATCAAGAATTGAATAATCTTTAGTTATATCTAAGTAATGTATGACAGTAAATGGTAGCCATAAATAATCATCTTTATAACGACTTCTAAGACCAAAATGATTTTTTTCATTCCACCAGTGAAGAACATCTCCATTTACGAATTGATGTTTAGCGCATTCTATAATTTGTTTTTTTGAATATTCTTCATCAATTAAAACTAAGTTTAGAGCATCTTCTAAATAGTTACGATAGTTATAAGTATCTGTTGTTTTATAAAAACTGGCTTTTGCATTTATTCTAGAGGCGATTGTTTGATATAGATACCAACCATTTAAGACATAATTAAAACTTTTATCTGGTGTTGTGATTTGTATTTTCCCTAATGTTTTTTCCCAATATAATTTTACATTTTTAAGTTCTTTTGTACAATTAACAAGATTTGTATATTTTTTTACTAATTCACAATTTTCTCTATCATTTTGACTGCTTCCTAAAATAAAAGCTACTATTTTTTCTTCTTCTTTTTCTAAAGAAAGATTAATATTTATGCTTTTAGAAATTGTTTCTTGATAATTTATTTTATTTATCTGTTCAGATGAGGTCATAAAAACGTTAATATCATTATAGTTTACACTATAAACATTGCGCATATTAAGGAAATTATCTTCATCATTAAATTCGGAAAGTATGTAATTGATAGTTTTTTCCTCTATATTTCCAAGGACTGGATTTATAAAAAATTCTATGTCTGTTGTTACTTTTTGGGGTTGTTTATTTTTTATTGTTAATAAATAAATTTTTACGGTATCTTCTAAAGCAACAAATTCTGTTATAGAATGAACCAAATCTTTAGTTTCACTTGATAAAATACTATAACCAAATCCATGAGTACATGTGGTTGGATCAAATAATTTTTGATTAAACTTGAAACCCTCACTCTTTTGATTAAGAAGATTTTCACTTGTACTTGAGCTTATCTTATATTCTCGTGAGTTATATGCATAAGTATAACCACAACCATTATTAGTAATAATTGTTCCAAATTTCTTATTGGCTATAACATTACTCCAAGGAGATGGTGTATTTTTGTTGTAAATAAAATATTCTTTACCATTATTTTTAAAACCGCCATAACCATTATCATATTCTAATTTTTCTGATGACTTTTTTAATATATTTTCTTCTATTTCAAAAGTATTATTGTTAGTAATAAACGTATTTTTTTGAATATTTTTAAGTATAGATGAGAGATTATTATCATTTTCAACTGTCAATTTAAGATTAGGTATAATATCTATTAAATTATATTCTTCTCTTGTTAAATGATTTTTATTTAAGATGATAACAGAGCCTGGTGTATGATAGAAATTATTAAGGGTATCAATGCGATATAATTCATCTTCTATCTCCTTTTTTATACTTGAAAAACCTTTACTACTATCATTAATTAGTATAATTATATCAATAAAAATAGATTTACTTTTAAAGTATTCATATGCTTTCAATATTTCGTAAGTTATATTTATATCATTCTCATTATTTATTTCTAGAGATATTATTTTTCTATCTCCACTTATTCCATATTTCCAAAGTGCTGTTTGTCCTAAAGCATTCTTTCTTAATTGATTCATGCGTTCTTCTGTTAAAGCAATTTTTGTTGTTTGATAAATATAATTTAAGATCATATTAAAGTTTTTAATGTTTTCACTTGTTAAATTAAGATTTTTATTATTAATTGTATTCATTAATTTTGCTTCTTTAAAAGCTTGTTCTAAAATAAATTTATTAGAATAATTACTAACTATTTCTCTTATTTGTTCTTTACTTCTTCCATAACCAATTAATAAATAAATTGTAGATGGCTCTCCTGCTTTTATTTTTATTTTATTTCTTATTGATAAAATAGGATCTATATTATCGCCTGTGATATTTGATAATTTATTTTCTAAAGCAAGAGCTGTACTTAAGGTATTATTTCTTCCTATAAAATTAGAGCGTTCTGTTTCATAGCTGTATTTTTCTAAAGGATTTTCTATAAACAATTTAGTAAACATAAAATTATTGACGTTATGATTTTTAAGATTTTTTCTTTTTGCTAGCAAATAATTATTTTCACTATCATATTCAGATGTAATAAACATATTATTTACATATTTGTTACTTATATCATCATATAATTCAGAAATAATTGGTTCTGTATATGTTGTAAGTTCTAACTCTTTGTCAGTTTCAAAATTATTTTTAAAAGTTATTTTTCTAATTTCAAGATTATAATCTTTACAAACTGTAATTTCTGTTTTTGTAGTTATTTTAGAATCTTTTCTATTATAAGTTATTTTATCTTCTTCTAGAATAGCTTCATATTTATCTGGTTTTATATTGAAAGGTGAATATGTATTACTCCAAACATAATTAGTTTTAATATCTTTTATAAAAAGGTAAATTCCATAATTAGAGTGGAATACTTCACGATGTCTATTTAATTGAATATTGCGATATTTTGAAAAGCTATTACCTGCATCATCCATAATTAAAGAATAATTTTTATTTGACAAAACAGCTATTTCTTTAAAATTTTTTTTATTATTGATAATTCTTTTATTCTTATATTGAAAATTTTCTTTATAATTATGTTTTTTGAATTTTAATAATTTAATATCGTTATTAGTCACTTTTATATTTTTTTCTTTTAATAAAAATTCATTTGCTTTTATCTCAATATTATTGTGGAATAATTCTTGAATAACTCTTGAGTTTAAATAATTTGTAATACTTGCTAAAATTAGGCCTTGATGATTGGTAAAGTATGATTTGACAATACTATGATAATCATAGTCGTAAGCTTCATAAAAGCCATATTTTCCTATTAGTTTTAATTTTTGAAATTGTTTAAAATTTCTTAAAATTTCTTTAGGAAATAAATCCATTACCATAAATGATGAGTACGGAGAAATTACTATTCGGTTGTATTTTTCTTCTTTTATACTTAAATATGGAACTTGAAAAGATTTTTCTTGAATAATTGATAAATTTGCAATATCATTATAGCCTGATTTTGATAATCCCCAAGGTAAATTTTTGGCTACTTTTTTTAGATATTTCTTTTGACTTAAGTATGCAAATTTGTAAGTTTCATTTAATAAAGTGTTTGGAAAATTTTTAAAATATATATGTGGTAAAAAATATTCAATAGCAGTGCCTTCTTTAGACAGTAATCCCTTATTTCCAAAACATTTTGTCATATTTCTTTCTAGTTTATACCAATGAGAAACATCAATGTTTTCTAATGCGATTCCTAAGTAACTTAAAAGAAGTGCTTCACTTGAAAATTCATTAAAACTCTCTTCTAATAAATTTTCATTTAAAACATCATAGCCTTTACTAAATTTTTCATTTTTATTATAAAATTTATTTATATTTGATTGTTTTATAATTTCTTCGCATTGATGAGCTATTTTACTTTGATCATTTTTTAATAAAAATTCTTTAGTTATAATTAGAGATGAAAGAAATATTCCGGATGAGAGACTAGTTATAATATTAGAGGCAGGTTTTTTTGTTTTTTGATTATATTTACTATAAAGTAGCCCATTCCATTTTTCTAAAGAATCTATTGCTGATAGTATTTTTTCTATTAAGAACGTAGCTTTTTCTAATGTAATAGAATTAAGAGTATAAGAACTAATTATACTAGTAAGAGTAAAGCCAATATTTTCTGGTGTTGTAAATGGATTTTTATTGGTTTCATTTTCAGAATAATTTTCGACTAATAAATAATTATTTTCTTCAGTTAGTTTATCTTCAAAAAATTGCCAAGTCCTTTTTGCTATTTCATAAATATCATTTATTTTTTCTTTCTTTATATTTTTTTGCTTTTTTTCTTTATTTATTTTAATAATAAATATTGGAGAAATTGCAAAGATTATGGCTATTAATAAAGATAAATAATTTTTAATTGAGATAAAAATTCCAAATAATATAAGAGATAATACAAAATTAGGGATAAATAATTTTATGTAATTTGTTATTTTCGATGTATTAAAATCTGGATATATTATTTTTTTCTTGGACTTTGTTATTAATTCTTTAAGTGTTTTTATAAATGATAAAATTTTTAAAACCGTTAGATAAGGAATAATTGATATTATTAAGACTATTTGATATATAGAAATTTTATTTTTAATATCATGTTTATATTTATCATTATTATTTTTTGCGTAACTTCTATTAAGAATTAATGTTGAAAAAATAATGAGCATTAAAATTACTATTAATATATAGTTATTTTTTAGTATTATTGTAATTAGAAGAATTATAAAAATATTTATGCTATTAAATAATTGAAGGATTTGATTTACAATTTTTATTTTAGTTTTAAGGTTAAGACTTTTTTTATTTTTATTAAATAAGTAATAAAAATTATGTAAGTCATCTTTTATTTTAAAATATATATTTTTTGAATCGGATAAAAAGTTATGAGTATGATCATCTATTACTTCAATGTTAGAAAGATATGCACATCTTAAGTAGTCAGTTTCTAAATATTCTTTAGTAAAAGTTAAATTTTTAGATAATTCACTTTCTAATAATTGCTGATATATTTTAAGATTATATATTCCTATTTTGCAAGAGGTACTTTCAGAGAATAAATTGTAATAAAGGTTTGAAAAAATAGGATTACTTCTTAAGGAAATTTTTAGTTTCGATATTATTTTACTGTAAGAAGTTTTATAATTATTTGTAATATCAGTACATATCTTAGGTTGCATAATTGCATATCCTTTTATTACTTTGGTTTTATTTTTGTTTAAAACTGGTAAATTTAAAGGATGATTAATTGTAGCTACTAAATCTTTTATTGTGTTTGATTTTAATCTAATATCTTGAGGTAATGAAACAATATATTTGATTTTTAAATTATGTTTATGAAGCATATTAAGATTAAAATATTTATTTTCATCAATTTTTTCTTTTAATAGAATTTTATTAAATTGAAGGATTGCTCCTTTTTGTCCATTATATGCTGAATAATGATTTTCTAAGGAATTCCAAATACGACGACGATATATGAAATAAAATAAATCTTTATTATATTTTTTATTTAACTTTTTTGCATATTCTTCGCCAAATTTAATGATTAAATTATCATTTTTTTCTATTTCTACTTGAGAAGATTCAGGATCTCCAAGAACAGTGAAATATAAATTGGCAGTTTTATTAAGTATGTAATATGACTCTAAGTTATCAAAAAGATTCTTTAAATCTTCTTTATTTTTTATAATTGCTGGAATTACAACCATTGTACTTGAATCTATTGGAATTTCTTTAGAATAATCTAACTGAGGAGTAAATCTTTTTAAAACTAATTTAGAGAATATACTATTAATAAATAATTTCACTGTAAAATATATGGGTATTAAAAATAATAGAACGCTTATAAGTTTTGTATTTAAAAAAAACTTTGAAAAATATAAAGAAAGTAAAATAGATGTAACTACTAATAGAGATGAATAAATATACATATTTATATTAGATTTTGATTTAAATAAGCTAAATCCTATATGATTTGAATTACTTTTTTTTAATATTTTTAAGTATTTTTCAGTGCTTACTTTGTTCTTTTTTGCTTGTTTAATTAATTGCTTGCGATATTCTTTTTTTGTTTCAAGATTCATATTTTTATATACTTCATCTTTTAATAAAAGTTTTTCTGTTTCTGAGACTTTTTCATATAATTCTTCTTTGGAATATTCTAATAAGTTTTTTAAGTTATTTAGAATATTTCGCATTACTAAATTAGTGGAAATTTCTATTTGATTCTCTTCATTAATTATTTCTTTTAAACTTAATTGGTTTTCTTTTAAATAATTATTTAATTCTTTAAATATTTCTATGCTCTCTTTTATATTTCTAATTTGTTTATTTATTTCAAAGATATAATTTTTATTATTAAATAAGTCAAAATTATTTGGAATAAAATCATTTAAATTTAACTTTTTATGGCTTTTAATAATATTTTTTACGTCACTTTTATTTATTAATTTATGATATTCTTCTCTGCAAATATTATTAAGTTTTTCTATATATATTAAAGACATTATTAAATAAATATTTGAAAGTTCTTGATATGTAAACTTTTTTTTAGTCTTACTTTGATGATTATTTAGCTCTTCTACTAATTTATTGAAAGATAAATTATAATTATTTTTAGTTAAAAAGCTTTTTATTAAATAATAATTTTTTAGAGATTTATTATTTATTTTTCTACAATTATTTAAATTGTTATTTTTATGCTTAATTAATATGTAATAATTAGCAATCAAAATTTCATTTGTATTACCTATATTTTCATTGTTTTTAGTTTTATATTCTAAATAATTGTAATATTCTGATATATTTTGAAAATTTTTTAAAAATGTTTTTATTAATTTAATCATATCTTTACACTCCTTCTTAGAGTATAACACAAATTAATTAATTGTTCTATACGGATTTCTTTAACTTAAAAGTTATTGTATCTCTTTTCGTATAATATTTTCAAGTACATATTTATTATCGTAGGAACAAGCATAATATAGATATCTTTACAATTTTTAACTTGATACAATACTTACGTAAATAAAATGACTATTATTAAATTAAAATCCTTGATGTAAAACACTCATAAGCCGTATTGTTTAGATTAATTATTGACTTTTGATTATTACCACATGTAATTGATAGTTAAACTTTATTTCAAGAGTGACAAAAATGATAATTGACTAAATCATTTATGATAGTTTGTGATACTTCAATAAAATATAAAAAGTCTTGCAAACCTTATGTTTTACAAGACTTTTAAATAATCATAAATGGCGGAGTAGGAGAGATTTGAACTCTCGCGCCAGTTGCCCGACCTACACCCTTAGCAGGGGCGCCTCTTCAGCCTCTTGAGTACTACTCCATTTCCTCTATTGCTTCCGCATATATAATATTACATTACCACTTTATAAATGTCAATATTTTTGTTAAAAACTTTCTAAATAAAATTATTTAACCTTATAATAAATAGTTTTTAATTAATCTTTTGATGACATGTGATATATACTGTTGGGATAATATAGAAACTGTATTTAGTTCAGCAGTTTAAGATGAAGTAACTTATTTGTTGAATAATTTATAAAAATTTAGACTAAAAAAACCATTGATATACAATGGTTAATAATCTATTGGTGACGAGTACGGAATTCGAATCCGTGAATGCTGCCGTGAAAGGGCAGTGTGTTAAGCCACTTCACCAACTCGCCATATGGCGCCCCAACTAGGACTTGAACCTAGGACCCCTTGATTAACAGTCAAGTGCTCTAACCAACTGAGCTATTGAGGCATTATTAATGGTGGACCTGACAGGACTTGAACCTGTGACCCCACGCTTATCAAGCGTGTGCTCTAACCAACTGAGCTACAAGTCCATTAATACTTTTCAAATTTACTTTATTTTAGCAATATAGAAATTTTATTGATTTCTCAATTGCAATAATAGAATACTATAAATAGATACTTAAAGTCAAGTGGTTTTTAATATTTTTTTAGCAAATTATAATAAAACATAAGAAAAAATGATAAATTAATTATTTTTTCTTATGTTTTTTCATTAACTTACTTAAAATTTTTTTGTTTCTTTTAAGCTTTATTATAATAATTAAGATATTTAAAATTTATTTAGAAAAATTATTTCCCCTATTTTTAAATTATTATATTTCAAAAAAAGAAATCATTTAATAATAAAATTTTAAACGTATATAACTTAAGCTACTAACTTTTTAAAAGTAATGGATGTTCTAGCATTAGATTTTTATTAAATTTAGTATTATATCTTCAATTTATTTTTTTAACACTAATGATTTATTTTTTACCATTAGGAAATCAAAAGTATTTGTATACATATTTGATATAAGTGTTTCATAAGAATATGTTGTATCAATTTGATTATCCCCTGTTTTATTAGGATTAGCTACATAAAATTCATTATTAAGATTATTAACACTAGTAACTGCGATATAATGTCCATAGTTAGAAAATGTTCGTGGATGTTCTATCTTTTTTTAGGTCCAACTAATACGAGAGCCATGTAATCATGTTTAATCATATCAATAATTTATTCTTTTTTTAATTCAGGATGTTCATAACTATATTTTAGTAATTGATATTCAAGACCAAATCCTTTAGTTCTAATTAGCTCTTGAAGTAGATATATAAAACTTAATGTAGACATTCCTAATCTATTATTTTCTTTATTCGTATAAAAATTTATTTTATTTCCATAATCATCTAAAAGCATTAGTTTTGCAACACTTACTGGATCCAAATCGTATCCAATACTTGATAATATTGTTGCTATTGAGCATGGACCGCAGCCAAAATCTTGTAACTCATAGTTAGATATTCCATCTTGTCCTTCTATATTGCTAAACATATACTGTTTATATCTTTTTGTATATTTTCTACCAAATTCATTAGGCAAAATAATATCATATTTTTCATTTATTGTATTCATCTTAAATCTCTCCTTACTTTTTCTAATTTCATAGAGTAATCGTAAGTTTCATAAATAGATTTTTCCATTGAATCAATAAAAGATTTTAATAAATAATAATTTTCTATCTTTAATGTTCTTATTTTTCTTTTAATCTCAATTTGAAAAGAATTAGTAATTATAGAACTTTGTCTAGTTACTTGACCCCCTAAATATTCACTGCCATTATCTATTGATAAATTATGATAATTAAAATTATTTTCAAATATTTTAACAACTTGTGTTTCACAAGTACTATAATTATCATGCCATAAACTACAATCATAGTTTTTACTATTAACACAGCCATGAATATCTATCACGTTTATATTTTTGAATAAACTTTTTTTGGACTTTTAAATAATCATTTTCTATTTCTAATAATGTTATTCCTAAAGGAAAATTAGGGTCATCATTATCATTGAAAGTTCTAACAAAATAAGAACAATCACATTTTTCTGCTAAATAAATTGCAAGCGCACCTGTTAAATAATCACTTGGCTTAACTTGCGATTCTCTATATTGTTTCACTGCATGTGGTGCAGATAATAAAATTGGTATTTTACCAGTTTTAAATATATAATTTTTATTATCAATTTTCATACCATTTTTGTTATTAGCTAAAAATTGATAATTTAAATTTTGTAATTTATTAATAATTTTATTTGCATTAATCACTCCTTATTTTATTTTATAATAACGCATTAATACAATCAAATTTTAAGTTATGATAAAGTAAATTAAACACTTTCTCATAATGATCACCTCATTTGCTTTATTATTATACACTAAGTTTGTAAAATTTAACATATTTTTTTAATCATTAAGTTTTGGATAAATCAGTTAAAAATGCATATAAATTTACTTTATAATAAACGCCAATTGCAAACTCACCCATAATAGAACTTTTAGGATAATGTAATGAAGTTTTATGTTATTTGTTTCAACATCTGGATACAAAGTTCCTTTGATAAATTCTTTATAATTTAAATTATTATGCCTTTCTATATATTTTTTTGCTATTGCCAAGTGCATTGCTGGGCTAGCCTTATCTATCATTCTTTTCTAATTGACTTTGTCAATTTGCAAGTGTGTTTTTCTAAATCGACAAAATTTAGTCAAATTCGTTGTACTATAATAAAGATTTTAGTATAATTTATTTAGGAATACTTTAACAGTTGAGTGCTTACCTCCGAAGGGAAGTGATGAAAATGACTAAAAAAGATTTTTTAATCTTAGCTTTAATCGTTATCATCATTCTACTTATTCTTCTATTATTTAAATGATAATGAATTATAAAAAGAAAACGCACTCAATCTAACAAGATTAAGTGCAAACCAATTTGGTGAGTACTCAACTTTGCGATGTTAAGTCTTCCCATTTTTATTTTATGCAAGTTTCCTTGACATATTCATAGTAACATAAAAACGCGCTTTTATCAAGTGCGTTTTATATTGTTACTCGAAAAGTTCGAGTTTACTATCAATCTGGTGCCGTTGGGGAAGTTATCTACAACTTTACCAATGAAAATTGATATATTAGAATCAATCATTAAAATAATTATAACACTATTTCTAAGAATCGAAAGAATTTTTAATACTATTTACAAATTATATTGATTATTTTACCTTGTATGTAAATAATTTTTTTAATTTCACCACAAATTAATTCTGGATATGTATTCTTTATGAAATTTATAACTTCATCTTGGGTAGCATCTTTACTAACAGAAAGTATTTTTTTCATTTTTCCATTTATCTGAATAGGAAGATTAATTTCATTACGAATTAAATAATTCTCATCAAATTTAGGCCACTCTGCATCTATAATATTCTCTTTAAAAATTATTTCATACATTTCGCTTGTAATATGGGGAGCCAAAGGATTTAATAATACTAGGAATGCTTTTAGTTCTTCTTTACTTATAAATTTATCTTCTTTAATTTTTTTTATAAAAGTCATAAAAGCTGATATACAAGTATTAAGTTTAAGATTTTCTATATCTTCTGTTACTTTTTTTATCAAATTATTGATTTCATAAATATGTTCAGTAGAGATTTTAGTACCCTTAATCATATTTTGCAAGTTCCAAACTTTATCTATAAAATTAGTTATTCCATTTATTCCATCATATGTCCAAGGAGTATTATCTTCATATGCAGCCAAAAAGTGGACATGAAGTCTTGCAACATCACTACCATATTTATCAATTACTTCTATTGGTGATACCCCATTTGTAGAACTCTTACTCATTTTCTTTCCAGTATCATCAAGAATCAATCCACTTCCCATTTTTCTTTTAAATGGATCTCTTGTAGGAACTGCACCTATTTCATATAAGAAATTTTGCCAAAAGAATGCATATAGAACATGTCGAGTTATATGCTCAGTACCTCCTGTATAACAATCAACACTTCCCCAATATTTTAGTTTTTCTATATCAGCAAATGATTCATTATTATGAGGATCACAATATCTAAGCCAGTACCAAGAAGAACCAGCCCAGTTTGGCATAGTATCAGTTTCTCTTTTTGCCTTTTCTCCACATTTAGGACATTTACAATTTACCCAATCTTCTATTTTAGAAAGTGGAGAATTTCCTTTTTCATTTGGCATATAATCTTCTGTTTTAGGCAAAGTGATTGGAAGTTCATTTTCTGGAACTGGGACTATACCACATTTATCACAGAAAACGACTGGAAAAGGTTCACCCCAATATCTTTGTCTATTAAATGACCAATCTTGCATTTTATAATTTATTTTCTTTTTACCAACACCCATTTCAATAAGTTTATCTGCAATTTTTTCTTTAGCGTCTTTCACATTTATTCCAGTAAATTCTTCAGAATTTAGCATTTTACTATTATCGTTTATATATTCGTATTTTTCAACTGCTTTATTTTCAGTATTTCCTTCAATTACTTGAATCATTGGTATATTAAATTTTTTGGCAAATTCATAATCTCTTTGGTCATGAGTAGGAACAGCCATAACTATACCTGTGCCATATCCTGAAAGAACAAAGTCAGCTAGATATATAGGAACTTTTTTATTATTAACAGGATTTATTGCATAGATTCCTTGAACAAGGCAACCTGTTTTTTCCTTTTGATTAGCCATTCTATCCAGTTCACTTTTATATGATGTTTCTTTTTTATATTCACATACTTCATCATAATTTAGAATCTTATTTTTGTGTTCTTCAATGAAACTATGTTCTGGTGCCATTACAAGAAAAGTAATACCATAAATAGTTTCTACACAAGTAGTAAATATATCAGCATTATCAATTACATTATTATTTTCATCTACTATATCAAAAGACACTTGCATACCTTCTGATTTTCCTATCCAATTTCTTTGAAGTTCTTTTAGATTTTCATTCATATCAATTCTCTCAATATTTCCAAGTAGTTTTTCAGAGTATTCTTTCATTTTTAGAAACCAAACCCATCTTTCTTCTTGTACGACTTGACCATGACATCTATCACATTCTCCACCTTGACTATCTTCATTCGAAAGTACTGTCTTACAATTTGGACAATAGTTTACAACACCTTTCTCCTTATATGCTTTACCTTCTTTCAAAAATTGAAGAAAAATCCATTGTGTCCATTTATAATAATCTTCATCACTAGTACAAAAACTTCTATCATAATCAAATGAAAGTCCAATTTTTCTAGATTGTTCCATTGCATTTTTCATTCCATTATCAACAAAATCTTTAGGATTGATACCAGTTTTTATAGCTGCATTTTCTGCAGGTAATCCAAAAGAATCTCCACCTATTGGAAACAATACATTATATCCTTGAAGTCTTTTCATTCTAGCTAATGCATCTGCAGGGACTGTTCCTTTCAAATGCCCCATATGTAGATTACCACTAATATTATAGAACTCATATAGAACATAATATTTTGGTTTGGTTGGATGAAAATCCATTGATTTAAAACTCTTTTCGTTATACCATTTATCTTGCCATTTTTTTTCAATTTCTTTAAAATTATACATTTTAATCATTCCTTTCTTTTTAATAAAAAATAGAGCCAATACTTAAATGTAGTATTGACTCTATTGAATTACTTTATTTTTTTATTAAATAGCACTCAAAATAGACCCATTACTACATAATCGGCTTAATAATAAGGCTAATAATAAGTTATTATTTACAATTATATTTTTCATAGTCTATTTCCTCCAACTGATATAATTTTACTATATTTACATTAATTTGTCAAATTTTAAAATTCCAAGTCAAAATCATCCTTATCTTTGTTATCATCATGTTCTTTACTAAAATTGTATTTATCTTTTAACTCATTAAATGTATCTTCTTTTATAATTCCTCTTTTATACAAATCTTTTGATACATCAAAGTATTTTTCTCGTTCTTTTTCTTTACCGAATAACTTATCTTTAATTAAAGACATTACTCGTAAAAATTTATCTTTCCAAAATTCTAATGTGTTTTTTAATGAGTGATTTTCTTCTTTTAATTCTTCGATTTCTTTATCTTTATTTTTAATATTTTGGGTAAGAGTTTCAACTCTTAAAGTAAGTGCCTTATTATTTTCATTAAGTGTTTGAATTTTATCGTGATTCTCCTTAATTTCAGTATCCACATTATTAAGAGTTACAGAAAGTGTTTGAATTTTCTTATATTCATCATTCGTTTTACTAACTGAATCAATATAAGATACTAATTTTTCTTTGTCTTGTTGTTTTAAAACATAATTATCTTTTTTCAGCATAGTAGATTTTAAATCAGTTATAATTTCTTTTACTTCTTTAGTATGATTATCAAGTTCTAATGATTTTTTATTGGCTATTTCTAAACTCTCTTGATTTTTCTCAAGTTTTTCTTTCATTTCCATATAGTCATCCATTTCGGTTATATGATAATCTCGATTTCTTCCTTTTTTCTTTCCTTTTAATGAGTTAGTAAGATTGTATTCTTTATTGAATGATTCAATACAAAGCATTCTCATTTTATCTTGGAGTTTACGAAGTGATTCTTTAGTAAATACATCACTTTTTCCAACTTGTTTCTTCATACCATTTTTACCACCAATTTTAATAGGAACACCAATGATATGAAGATGTGGACTTGTTTCATCATAATGAATAATAGCACTTGCTATTTTAAAAGTAGGTAACATTGTTTCTAAATCAATAACTTGTTGTTTAAATACATTTGTCATTCGTTTTTTAAACTTTATATCCTTTGTATCCCAATACTTTTTATCTCCAAGTTCTATAATAATCTCACAAGCTAGATCACTTTTAGAATTATTACTAACATGAGTAAAGTAATCTTTAATTTTTCTGTTTTCTCTTGTTTGTTTTGCGTTATATTCTTCTTTTGCTTCATCAAACTCATCTCTATATAACTTCTTCACATCATCTACAAGAGAAGAACTGCCTCTAATAATTTCAATATCATACTCTCTGTCATCATATTTTCTGTAATTATGGTTATCACACTTGGTTAATCCTGTTGCATTTTGAATAGCATTATTACTCTTGGATGTTGTACCACTAACATTAGATTTAGCGCTATTCCTAGAGTTATTTTTCTTATTCTTATCACTGCCTAAATGAAATGAATATGCTAATTGGATAAATCATCACGCTCCTTTATTTTTATAGATGTTTTAATGGTGTTTTTTTAGCTATATTTTGGCTTTGACAAAATATTTAACCCCCTAGGCATTTTGCCAAGTATAGCAAAATAACCTCGTGGGCTAAGGACACCTTAGAATCCGTTTTACTTTATTCCATATTGTTTTAAAACTTCGTAATAAAACAAAATTACATAAAGACTAGGAAGAAACAACTTCTTCGGAAGTTTCTTCTTCCTCT
This sequence comes from uncultured Mollicutes bacterium, assembly GCA_947652375.1. Classification (GTDB taxonomy): domain Bacteria; phylum Bacillota_I; class Bacilli_A; order RF39; family UBA660; genus UBA3789. The sequence goes on from CANTCS010000002.1 coordinate 98,196, forward strand.
TCGTAGGTAGTACATTCTGAAAGTCCAATAGCATTAGCAGGTTTCACAATAGTTGGTTTTACTTCTCTAGTAAGTATTCCATCTGTTTTATCTGGAATATATTTGAATACTGCTTCTTCATCTTCAAGAATTGTTCCACTATCTTTATTGATATAAAGAACTCCTAAATCATATTCTTTCATCTTCATATCTGGATCTATCTCTCTATAATTCTCCATAGGAAATATTCTAACTATTGCTTGACTATCTTCATCTATATTGAAATAGAACATTGATGTTTCAGTATTATAGGTTGCTTGATAAAATCCTACATCATAGAACTCTCGTAATCTTAAAATGTGTTGCCATACTTCATCGTCATTTCTGTACTCACTAAATCTTAAAGTACCCATAACATTACCAATTAAGGCATAATCTTTTTTATCTAAATAACCTGAATCATATAACTCATTACAAGTGTTGCACATATTTTCTCTAAACAAAATTTCATCAACTTTGCACTTATGGTTAGAATTTTCTTTTAATTTTATTTCATCAATATATCTCATTACTAAATCTTGTTTTTCTTCTCTTGTAAGTTCGCTCCAAGATAGATTATTTTCTTGATATTCTTTTGGATAAAGTAGTTTATTGATATAATCTATATCTCTTTTAATTAAAATATCATCTGGAGTTAAACTTAAAACTTCACACACTTCGCATTCTTTTAATCTGCTTTCTAATTCAGCAATTGTGGTTTCTACAATTTTTCTTTCTTCATCATATTCTTCTAGTTTAAATGTCCCATTAACATATGCTTTTTTAATTCTATCTAGTTTTTGATTTTGATTAGATATTTCTTTTTGTATATCTTCTTTAGGGTTTTCTATTTTCGTTTTGATCATAGGTAATAAAGTTTGATTAACAACACTATCATATTCGTTAATATCATCTATAAAGTGCTCAATCTCTTTTTCTATTTCAGTTTCTTTAATCGTTAATTTACAATCATTACAATAGTAGTAATAGTAAGAGTTTCCATTCTTTTTAGTTGTTGCTTTACCACCAAGTATTCTTCCACATTTAGGGCAACATAATTTTTGTAAGAATATATAGGTTAAAGTTCTTTTATAACTTCTTGAATTTTTCTTTTGTTGTACTTGGCATGATTCCCATAATTCTTTTGATACGATTGGTTCTACTACATCCGAATAATAAACTGGATTTTTAGTTCTTTTACCATGAACAAAATCTCCTTTATAGATTTCATTTTCAAGTATTCTCATAATTGTTGAATCATACCAATTTGTTTTACCTAATACTTCTTCTTGGTTAAATAGATTGGCAATTGTTTGATAAGAATTTCCCTCATAGTATAAATTAAATACTCTTACAATAATATCTTTGGTCGCTAAATCTGGTACTAAAATTTTACCCTCTCTTTTATAACCAAAGGGACTCTTGTGTGGAATATGTCCAACTTTTATTGGCTCTTATTCAAATAACGTGAACGAAGTGGATTATATCAAAAATGTATGATATA
>CANTCS010000003.1 GCA_947652375.1 uncultured Mollicutes bacterium
TGTGAGAGGGAAAAGTATTCACTATTTTAGTGTAAAGTTTTCTCTACTCGATTGTCAAAATAAAAAGGTTATTTCCAAAATTAAGAAATAGCCTTTAATACATAGAATATTTAATCTTCCAAATTTTCCGGTAAAAATAAATTACTATCAAAGAAATCCTTTATTGTAATTTTAAGTGTTTTGCAAATTTGATATATAACAAAAGAACTTGGATTAGCAACTTTTAATAATAACATATCTTGCAATGTGGAAGGTGCTACGGCAGATAATTCTGCAAGTTTGTTAGGTGTAAAGTGGTATTTTTCGCATAACTCGTATATTCTATGGCTGACTGCTTCTTTAAAAAGCATAAATACACACCTCATTTCTTACTTTTATATTTTAACGGAAATCCGGCGAAATTATACACGGATATCCGTTGACTTTATAAAAGAGAGGTGCTATAATAGTCATACAAAGATTTGATTATGAGTTTAGTGAGTTAGGTTGTACATTATTCTCTAAAGATATTATGTATGACCTTTTTTATTTGCTATTGTATGTCATTGATAGGAAAGCCTATCATATAATTTTTGTACTGTACTTGGGAAAATAGACTATTTTAAAGGATGATGTGTGATGATAACTATAACTAATGGAACAGAATTTTTTACGATTCGGAAAGAACAATTACAATACCGTGATGATGAATTTAAAGGACTAGAAACAAAATTGAAACACGATTATTGGATGGTAGAATTACTTTTTGTTCCTAAATTATTAAATGAAAATAAATTTAAAAGAATTATAAAATGTCGCCCTGGAGGAGATTATTGTATAGAAACATACAAAAATCTCAATTCTAAAAAGGAAAATGAAGTATTGTTGAGTGATTCAGATTATAGAGAAGTAAAACTTATTTGGGATAATATGAATGTAAAACAAGATTATAGAAAAGAAGCATTGATAGAGTCTTTTGCCATAAGGTTTAGTTATGAATGTTATCAAAGTTTTATTTTAGAATTAGATACTGATGCAACTGTTGATGATGTATTTTATCTTTTTGCAGAAATACCACCATATTATAATAAATACAAAAAAAATATATATAAAAGAGCAAGAGAAATATTAAGAGATAAATACAATGTTAATGATCTAATATAAAGAGAGGAGTAATTTATGGAAGTTATAGTAGTAATATTATGCTTAATTATTTTAGTAGGAATGGTAGTTATATTTAATTATGCTGAAAATGTCCAAAAAAAGATAAAAGATTTAGAAGAATCAATAAATATAGCACAAGAGCAAAAAGAAGCATATAAAAGAGAAATATCAAGATTTGAATATGATAAGAAAGTAAAAGATTGCAAAATAGATGATATGATTATTGGTAAAAATATAACTCATCATATAAAAGGAAAAGATAAGTTCAAAGTTATAGTAGGAGATTATAATATTTCTTCTATTCGTAATACTTGTGGAGTGCTTTTAAAAATGGGATTTGATGTAGAGGCAGTTCAAAGAGCAGATGACATTATAGAGCAAGTTAAAAATGGAAATGATTACGATTTGATTATTACAAATAATGAATATGATAGATATTCAAACTACAAACAAAGTACAGATGTATTAGATAGTTTAAAAGAAATAAAAGATTTTGAAATACCTGTTATAGTTTTAACTGTATCAAACGATAGAAATCACTTTATATCTTATGGATTTGATGAACATATTCAAAAACTATTAGATGAAGAAAAAGTTATGAGAGTTTTTCCAAAATTATTACATAATTTAAAATTTGAAACAATAAAAAAACAATAAATCAAATAGATTTATTGTTTTTTTCTGCCCAATAACTCATCAATAGAGAAAGGCTTGTAGATTTGTGTTAAATTATATAAGAAAGATGTTGGAATTAAGTTTTTAGCATTTTCATAATGAGCGTATGAGGCTTGAGTTGTATTTATCTTTTCAGCAACTTGTGCTTGAGTTAAATTATTTTTCTTTCTAATAGTTCGTAGATTTTTTGAAATTAGTTCTATATCAATTATTAAAGGACTATAAGTAGAATTATTATCTCTAGTAAGACCAAAAAGATAATCTAAACTATAATTAAAATGATTCGCATAGTCAATAAGTCTTTCCAAAGGAATAGTATCTTTTCCAGTTTCCCATCCAGAAATTGTTGAAAAATGAACATTAAAAATCTCGGCTATTTCATTTTGCTTTAAGTCTAATAATTCTCTACTTTCTCTTAAGTTTTTAATTATCATATTAGTTCACCCAATATTATTATTCCATTAACTTGGGGTAATATTATTTTTCTAGGGGAAATAGACTATTAAATATAAAAAAACTAAATATATCATAAATGATATGCTTTTTTTGATGTTTTATGTCAAAAATCTAAAAAAATCACTTGGCATTACACAATGCGACAAAATTTGCACAATTATTGTCGTATAATGTACGCATAGCATTGCCAGAGTGTTATGTAATAAAATTTGGAAAGAAAAGTAGTGATAATAATGTAAAAATAGAATGTAGTAGTGTTAGGTAGTAAAGAGTTCTATTTATAACCTTTCGTATATTACAAACAAATAATAAAATAAAAGTACAATAAGTTTTTTGTAGTATTTAATTTGGTACTTGATAGGCACTGCTAGGAAAAAGGAGTAGCCTAGTAAAGTGAATAAATACTATTTTAAAGAGCAAAAGAATCTTAAAAATAATAGAAATATTAAATTAAGCGAGTATGACCTTATAAGCATTAGGGGCATATTCGCTTTTTTTAATGCTTCTTTAAATAGGTGTAGAAGCCCACCTTTATTCAGTTTGAATTAAAAAAACAAATTGAATGGAGGGAAAAAAGATGGCAGAGCGCCCAAAAAGAAGAAAATATAAGGATAACCCTTATACATTAAATTATATTGAAGAAAAAAATATTTATATGGTAAGTTTTAAAGATGTTAGAGGTAAACTTCAAAAGATAGAAGTTAGTGAGGAAATATATAAAACATTTGATAGATTTGAATTAGATGATTTATCAGAAATGAATGAATATGATAATCACATTGAACATTCTGAAATATATGAGAATAGTCTTGAATCACGAGTAAAGGACAAGCCTATTGGATTAGAAGATGAAATTATAAAAAGATCTGAATTTGCTGAACTGAAAAAAGCAATAGATATGCTTCCAGAAATTCAAAGGAGAAGAATAAAAAAATATTATTTTGATGATAAAACACAGCAACAGATTGCAGATGAAGAAAACGTTGATATTAGAGCAATACAATATACTTTAAACATTGCGTTAAAAAAATTAAAAGAAATTTTAAAATAAGACTTCGTAAAAGTGCGTTTTAGTTAGGAAACAAGTGAGAGGGAGTTAATCCTCTTGCCTGTTTCTTTTTTTGAAGCAGGAGATGTTCTTTGAAAATTTGATATACATTCATCAGATACATTCCTGTTAGGACTAGCACTTTAGCAAGTACGCTTGTCGGTTAATGCTTGGCTATAAAATTAGGTAGCACCTAATTTGCAAAGAATACTAACAGTATTAAAGATACTCCTGCCTAGCCACAATTCACATAATGGGGGCAGCCCGGAGAGATCCTCGGGGAGGTGGAATTCCTGTGAGATTATTTTAGCAAGATAATCGTTTGATGAAATCCTAGGCTGAGGGTATTAAGACAAATATCAGTTGTAATGAAAAATAAAAATAGGAAAAATGAAAATATAAAAGCCAGAATGTCGTTATTGATATTTTGGCTTTTTTTACATATTAAGGAGGAAAATTTTAATGAAAAGAAAGAAATATAAAGTAAAAGTTAAATTGATATTTGAAACTACTATGGATCACGAACAAACAAGTATGAAAAGAGCTGAAGCAGATGTTAATAGAGTTCTAACAGATTATTTGAAAGGTAAAAAGATAAATATATTAAATCTGTTTGATATACCACCACATATCATTGTTAAGGCAGAAAAATATGATAGATACTTATGAAATTAAAAAGGGAGATATTTACTATGCTATGCTTAATCCTGTTATAGGAAGTGAACAAGATGGCAGAAGACCTGTGGTGGTAGTTCAAAATAATCTTGCAAATAAGCATAGTCCAACAGTAATTATTGCACCTATTACAACAATACTTAAAAAACTTTATATACCTACACATATAGTAATTGGTAAAAATAACTTTCTCAAAAAAGATTCAACAATTCTTGTAGAGCAAGTTAGAGTAATTGACAAAAGTAGAATCATAACATTTTTAGGAAAACTAGATGAAATGCAAATTCAACAAGTTGATAAGGCTTTGATAAATGCCTTTGCAATAGATATTGAAAATATAAAAAGAAAGGATAAGCAATGAAAATTTTTAATAGAAGAAAAAGATATGTAGTTGGAATTAGTGGTAACAACAAGATAGAATTTATAGAAGTAAAAGCCAAAAATAAAAAAGAGGCTTTAAGTATGGTTACAGAAGTTTTATTAAAATGTAGCATATTTCCTTTTGTATCAGAAAATGAATTTGAATTATCTTGCAGAAAAATATAGATTTTAAAAAGTCAAATGTGCAAATAAAAAAATTACACATTTCAATAATAATTTATCTTATTTTACAATGATTTTGTTAAGAGGAGGAATGAATATGGAAAAATTAAATGTAGCAGTATATATTAGAGTTGCAAATAAGGAAACAAGTAGAGAGGATTCAGCAATAGAAAACCAAAAATATATTGTTAATCAATATTTAAAGGAGAACATTAAAGGAATAAAGTCTAAAAAGTATTATATTGATAATGGATTTTCTGGAACTACTTATAATAGACCAGATTTTAAAAGAATGATTAAAGATATAGAAGAAAAAAGTATAAATACAGTAATTGTTAAAGACCTGATCCGATTTGGCAGAACAAACAACACTTTAGATAGAATTGAGGCACTTAAAAGAAAGTATAATATAAATTTTATTTCAGTAGCAGAAAATATTGATTCAATAAATAAAAAAGAAGAATCTGAATGTTTTTTTGCAATTCGTCAATGTATGAGAGATCAATATAGAGAATCGATTAGAGCAGGGAGAAGATTTACAAAAGAAAGAATGGAGAGATGATTTAATTGGTAAAAATGTTAGTGATGGCACTATTAGTAATGATAGTGTCTTTTTTATATGCAGTGTGTCGTATTTCTAGTAATTGTTCTAGACTAGAGGAAATGGAGGGTAAAGATGACTAAGGAAGATATTGAAGCATTATCAGAAAAATTAAAAAGGTGTAGAGAAATACCTTTGGATGAAGTTAATCCAGATGATGTTGATGAAATAACAGATATAAAAATAGATAAAAGAAAATCAAGTAATGAAAGAATACTTGATTTTTTAAATAAGGTCAAAAATCCTTATATTTTTAAAGTTAAAGGTAAATTAGTAAGAATAAGGTTTTCTGATACTGATAAAACAGCAGATGACTGCTTAACAAATGTACTGAAAAACTTATATAGATAGTCAAGTCTATAAAATTAAAATTTCCACCTTCGTAAAAAAATTAAATTTGAATTATGATTTGATTGTAATTTGAAAGGAGGAGGTGAAAATGGCAGGTCGTGGTAACAAAAAGCAAAGTAGAACAAATGATGAAAATAGAAAATGGTCATTTGGTGTATATGGAAGAAGATCGTTTGATGATGGCGAAAATAGTGAGTCTTACACAATAAAAAATCAAAAAGCATTGATAGAATCATATTTAGAAAATAAGCCTAACATTGTTATTGAAGATTATTATGTTGATGATGGCTATACTGGTACTAATTTTGATAGACCGGGATTTAAAAGATTACTGCAAGATGTAGTAAATGGAAAAATAAATGGAATTATAGTAAAAGATTTATCAAGATTAGGAAGAAACCATAGAGAAGTTGGTAAATATATTGAAGAAATATTCCCCATCTATGATATACGAATTATTTCTGTAAATGATAATGTAGATTCTTATTTAGATCCAGAGTCAATAAGCAGTTTAATAGTACCAGTAAAAAATCTTATGAACGAAAACTATTCAAGAGATTTATCTAAAAAGGTTGCTAGTGCTTATGAAACAATGGCAAAAAATGGTCAGTTTGTTGCCGGAACAACTCCTTATGGATATATGTTAGACCCAGAAGATAAACACCATTTAATAATAGATCCTAATGAAGTTGATATAGTTAAAAAAATATTTGAAATGGCTTTATCTGGAAATGGTCGTCCTACGATTTGCCAGTATCTTAATGATAATGGAATTTTATGCAGAAAGGAACTTCAAAGAAGAAAGAAAAGAAAATTAACATTAGACCCATTTGAGATAAGGTCACAATATTTATGGAGTACATCTACGATTGGAAGAATGCTTCATAATGAATCATATATTGGAAATCTAGTTCAATTAAAAACAACAAGAGCAACTTTTGGTAGTAAAAAATTTGTTACTAAAGATGAAGAAGAATATATCCGTTCTGAAAATACACACGAAGCAATTATATCAAAAGAAGATTTTTATAAAATACAAAAGATAATAAAGCAAAATGATAAAAAGAAAGTACACAATTCTCCAATGTCATATTCAATATTTAATGGAAAATTGAAATGTGCAGACTGTGGTAGAGCAATGACAAAACAAGAAGATACGAGAGGGAAAAGGCAACTTTCTAATTATTTCTGTATGAGTTATTTACAAGTAAGCAAATCTTGCTCATCACACAAGATAAAAACAAGTGAGTTAGAAAGTTCGGTTTTAGAGGCAATTCAAGTGCAAGTAAAATTAGTAATAGAGTTAGAAAGAAGTTTATCTAAATTGTATTTTAAGAATAATCAAGGCTCTATGGAAAATGAATATAAAAATAATGTAAAAATTGCAGAATTAAAAATATCTAATTTAAAAGAACAAAAAAGAAAATATTACGAGGAATGGAAATTTAACAAACTAGAAAAAAGTGAGTTTATGAAATTATCTGAAGAAATAGAGTCCAAAATTAGTAAGTTAAATGAAGATATAGAAATATACACATCAACATATAGAGAAAATGTTAAAAAAATTAGAAAAAATGATTATTGGATAGGTCATTATAAAAGAAATAGAAAGATTAAAAGTCTTTCAAAAGAAGTTTTAGATGAACTTATTGATGTCATTTATGTTAATAAAGATAAAACTTTGGATATTAAATTCAAATACCAAGACGAATACGAAAGTTTAGTAAATTATTTAAAGGAAGGAGTAATAAAAAATGAAAAAGTGGACATTGGGAGTTTATCGCAGGCGTTCATTTGATGAAAAAGGCGAAGAAGAATCAAATAGTGTCGTTAATCAAAAGAAACTTATAGATGATTATTTAGTTGACAAGAATGATATAATCATATATAAAGACTATGTTGATGATGGTTATACTGGAACTGATTTTAATAGACCTGCATATAAGAGAATGCTTAATGATATAAAGAAGAAAAAAATAAATGGTATTATAGTAAAGGATTTATCAAGATTAGGAAGAAATTATATAGAAGTAGGTAATTTTATTGATGAGATAGTACCAGAATATGGTTTAAGATTTATTTCAGTAAATGATAATGTGGATTCTTTTAAAAATCCTAATGTGATGGATTCACTAGAAATACCTTTTAAAAATCTTATGAATGAAAGTTATTCTAAAGATTCATCAAAGAAAATGCGTTCATCACTGAAAGCAAGTAAAAAGTCTGGTAATTTTATTGGTAAAACTGCTCCTTTTGGTTATTTGAAAGATCCAGAAGATGTGCATAAACTAATCATTGATAAAGACGCTGCTAATATTATTAAAAGAATATTTGATTTAGCCTTAAAAGGTAAGAGTAAACAGGAAATAGTAGAAGAATTAACAAATAATAATATTTTAACACCTAGTGTTTATTTGAAAGAAAAACATAATATAAAGGTCAGCAGGATTAGTCATAAATGGAATACCAAAATGCTTGATACTATATTACAGAATAAAACATATATTGGTTCTCTTGTTCAATGTAAAAGAACTAGAATAAGTCATAAAACACACAATATGGTAAGAGTTGCAGAAGATGAATGGGTTATTTCAAACGAACGACACAATGCAATTATTAAAGAAGAAGTTTTTAATCAAGTACAAGACATTTTATATAATAGAAATGTTAGAGTTAATAAGAAAGGAAAATTTTATAAATATACTGGATTTTTAAAATGTTCTGAATGTGGTGGAAATTTATATAGACTTACTAAAATCAAACACAAAAAGGAAAAAGTTTTTTACTATTGCAGTACCTATATTAACACAAAACAATGTAATAAACACTATATTCAAGAAAAAGAACTTGATGAGATTGTTTTAAAGACATTAAACCAACACATAGAACTGATATGTGATATAAGTGCAAAAATAGAAGATACAATATCATTTTCAAAAGCAGAATATAATTCTGAATTAAGAAAAATCAGAATAAATGAAATTAACAAAGAATTAGAGAAAAACCACAAATTGCTAGATGAATTAAAGAAAGATTATAAGTGTGATTTCATTTCAGAAAATGACTATGATGAATTTAAACAAAAATACTTGTATGAGATAAATAAACTAAATTTAGAAAAAGAAGATTTAAACAAGAGTAAAATAAATTCATACAATTTAGATTGGATAAATCAATTTAAGAAAATTGGAAAAATAGAAGTTGTTGATAGAAATATTGTAGATAGTTGCATTGAAAATATAATTGTTAATGATGAAAAAGGAGTAGAGATAATTTTTAGATATAATGACCAATATAAATTTGCAGAAAGGTATCTGAAAAGTCAAAATGATGTGGTATAATATATAAGGAAAAACACTTGAATTTTGTTATAAAAAAATGGTGCGAAAGGAGTAGATTTAAAATGAGTAATAATGAAACACAAGGGGGGTTTAATAAAAGTGTAATCAACTGGTTCCCTGGTCACATGGCTAAAACAAAAAGAGAAATAAAAGAAAAATTAAATTTAATTGATATTGTGTATGAAGTGATTGATGCTAGAATGCCTATTTCATCTAAAATTTTAGATATTAATGATTTAATTAAAGATAAAATGCGTATTTTAGTAGTAACAAAGTATGATTTATGTGATAAATTGGAAACAGATAAAATATTAAAAAAATATGAAGAAGAAGGATATAAGGTTCTACCAGTAGATTTAATGAATAGTAATGGAGTTTCTTCGCTTATAAATATGACAAAAGATATTATGAAAAATATTAATAATGGAAGAGTTGTAAAAGGAATGAAAGAAAGAAGTGCACGTGTTTTAATTGTTGGTGTACCTAATGTTGGGAAAAGCACTTTAATAAATAGATTGGTAGGAAAAAAATCAGCAGGTGTAGGTAATACGCCAGGTTTTACCAAAAGTTTAAGTTGGATAAGAGTTAATAAAGATATTGAGCTTTTAGATTCACCAGGAATTCTATGGCCTAAATTAGAAAATCAAGAAGAAGCTCATATTTTGGCAGCTTTTTCAGCAATTAAAGAAGAAATTCTAAATATTGATGCTATTGCGTGTTTTATTATTAAAACATTATTTAAACTTTATCCTGAAAAATTGGAAAGTAGATATGGTATTACTAAATTAGATGATGATTTAATAGAAGTGTATGATACTATTGCGATGAAGCGAGGAGCATTATCTCGTGGTGGGGTTGCTGATTATGAAAAGGTTTCAAATATAGTAATTAAGGATTTAAAAAATAATTATTTTGGAAATTTAACATTTGACCGTTTAACATAATTAAATATTTTTTTTCATAAAAATTTGTGATAAGATAAATATGGAGATGTTAGCTATGGATACAGATATAGAGAATGACAATTATAAATATGAAAGAGAGCTTCGTAAAAAAGGAATTACTTTAATAGCAGGTGTTGATGAAGTAGGAAGAGGTCCTTTAGTAGGGCCTGTTGTAGCAGCTTGTTGTATTTTACCAGAAAAATTTAATTTAAAAGGCCTTACAGATTCAAAAAAACTAAGTGAAAAAAAACGTGATTTTTTTTATGAGGAAATAAAAAAACAAGCAATTTCTTATGGAATAGGAATTATTGATGAGCGAAAAATAGATGAAGTAAATATTTATGAAGCAACAAAACTGGCTATGATTGATGCCGTTAAAAATATGGATGTTAAACCTGAACATATTTTAATTGATGCTATGCCATTAGAATTAGATATTCCAACAACAAGTATTATCAAAGGAGATTTAAAAAGCATTACAATTAGTGCTGCTAGTGTTTTAGCAAAAGTTACTAGAGATAGAATGTTAATAGAATTAGATAAAAAATATCCGATGTATGATTTTAAAAATAATAAAGGGTATCCAACGAAAAAACATCTTGCAGCACTTTTAAAATATGGTATTATATCTGAGCATAGAAAAAGTTATGGTCCTGTAAAAAATTATATAGAAAATAAGGTAGAAATGTGAGAGTTGTTGAGGAAATAATCAATGAGTATAGGATTAAAAAATATGGTGAATTAGCTCTTGATTTAAAAACATCTCATTTAATGCTTATAGGTGGAAGAGCAGAAGACGGAATAAAGATAGAAAAATTATTAATAGCTAGTAAAGGGAATTTTTATAGGTATCAAGAAATTATTCAAGAAAAATTATTAGAAGATTATAATGTTGATTTTTTAGATTTTTCATTGATAATGGGAAAATTTTTGGGAATATATAATTTATATTGTTATATAGACATCAATAAAGAAATAAGAAAAAAGATTATTAATAATAAATTAATTACTAAAAAAAATGTACAAAATATTATAACAAATAATGTTAGAGATATTTTTACTTATTTAGCGAGTAAATTTAATATTACATTTAATGATTTTAAAAAGTTTCTTGCTTCAATTTATATAATTCATGATGATTATTCACTTTATAATTATCCTTTATTTTTTGAATTAGCTTATATTTTAATGGGAAATTATTTATTTTTAGAATTTAATAATCTTTCTAATGGTTTTATCGGTTGTGAAGATAGTATTGATTTTTTTCATAAAATGAATAAATCTTATAATTTTGTTCGAAAAGTTTAATTTTTCGAGTATAATAAAAATATAAAACTTAAATACATCAGTTTTAGAAATTAATTTAAGAGTTTATAGATATCTCTTTGAAAAATCTAAATATTAAAGAATGAGGATGTGTTTACATGGCAAAGAAATTGGTTATAGTGGAAAGTCCTAGTAAAAGTAAAACTATAGGGAAATATTTAGGTGATGAATATAAAGTTGTGTCTTCGGTTGGTCATATACGAGATTTGGCAACTACTGGTCAATATGGATTTGGTGTGGATATTGAAAATGGATTTAAGCCGAACTATATTCCAATTAAAGGAAAAAGTGGAGTAATAAAAGAATTAAAAAAAGATGTCAAAGATAGCGAAATAGTATATCTAGCAAGCGATCCCGATCGAGAAGGAGAGGCAATTGCTTGGCATTTAAAAGATGCTTTAGGAATAAAAGATAATAATTATAAAAGAGTTCTATTTAATGAAATTACTCATGATAAAGTAATTGATGCTATTAATCATCCTACAGTTATTGATGATAATTTGGTTAAAAGTCAAGAAACAAGAAGAATTTTAGATAGGATTATTGGATTTAGATTATCTAAATTATTACAAAGCAAAATAGGGGCTAAGAGTGCAGGAAGGGTACAAAGTGTAGCTTTAAAGTTAATAGTTGATCGAGAAAGAGAAATAGAGGCTTTTAAACCTGAAGAATATTGGACAATAACTGCAATTTTTCCTGAGTATGAAGCTAATTTATTTAAATATAAAAAAGATGATATCGAACTCCATTCTGAGGATGAAGCTAACAAAGTATTGGATGCTTTAAGTGAAAAATATTCTGTTGAATCAATTGAAAAGAAAGAAAAAGCAAAACATAGTAAATTTCCATTTATTACTTCTACTTTGCAACAAGAGGCTTCTACTAAACTAGGTTTTCCAGCTAGGAAAACAATGAGTATAGCTCAAAAATTATATGAGGGTATTGATTTAGAGAATGAGACTGTTGGTCTTATTACATATATGAGAACAGATTCTATTCGTTTGTCAGATGATTTTATAAAACCAGCAATGAAATATATTGAAGAAAATTATGGAAAAAAATATGTAGGTTTTATAAAAAAAGGAAAGAAAAAAGAAAATGTTCAAGATGCACATGAAGCGATTAGACCAACTAGTGTTATAAGAGAACCTCTTAAAATAAAAGAGTACTTAAGTGATGATGAATTTAAACTTTACAGTTTAATTTATAAAAGAACACTAGCTTCTTTAATGAGTGATGCTATTGTTAATCAAACAACTATTATATTTGATAATAATGATTATAAATTTAAAACTACAGGAAGTATTTTAATATTTGATGGATATTTAAAAATTTATAAAGATTATGAAAATTCTGAAGATAAAATATTACCAGAAATTGGTGATAGTGAAGTTTGCACAACAACAGATGTTGATTGTAGCCAACATTTTACTAAACCACCTGCAAGATATAGTGAAGCAAAACTTATTAAAGAAATGGAAGAGTTAGGTATTGGAAGACCTTCTACTTATGCAACTATCATAGATACTATTAAAAGTAGAAATTATGTAATTTTAGAAGAAAAGAAGTTTAAACCAACAGAAATGGGAGTTGAAACAACTGATAAACTTCAAGAGTTTTTTAATGATTTGATAAATACTGAGTATACAAGAGATATGGAAAATGATCTAGATAATATTGCTGATGGAAAATTAATATGGAATGAGTTATTGGACAAATTTTATAATCTATTTGAACCCCGTGTAAAAAATGCTTTCAGTGACATGGAGAAGAAAGCTCCTGAGGAGGCTGGTGAGGATTGCCCAGAGTGTGGAAATCCTTTAGTAATAAGAAAGGGAAGGTATGGAGATTTTGTAGCTTGTAGTAATTATCCTGAATGCAAATATATAAAGAAAGAAGAAAAAGAAGTAATTGAAATTATGGATTGTCCTTTGTGTGAGGGGAAAATAATTGAAAAACCTACTCGCCGAGGCAAAGTTTTTTATGGTTGTAATAATTATCCTAAATGTAAGTTTGCAACTTGGGATAAACCAACAGGAGAAATGTGTCCAGAATGTGGAAAATATTTAGTACAAAAAAAAGATAAAATAAAATGTAGTGAATGTGAATATGAGAAGTAGCTATACTTCTTTTTTTTTGCTATAATAAATTTGGTGATGGTTATGCGAAAATATTATTTAGTAGCAAGATATACACAAGACAATAGTTTAGATATAATTAAGCTAAATAAAAAATGGTATAATAAAGCAAATGAAGATGAATTTTCTAAAGCTAATTCTTTGGAAGCAATTGATTTAATAACAACGCGTTTTTCATCTCCTACAGAAATGATTAAAAGAATGGGAAAAAAATATTTAAAAAGTTCAGATGTAGATTTATTTATAGCTTACAAAAAAAATGAAACAGAATTGTTTTTCTATGAAATTATTTATAATACAAGCTCAAATATAAATAATTTTAGAGAAATTGCTAAGGCAAGTTTAGAACAGGAATATAAAAGTGTACAAGAACAAATTCAAAAAATTTATGAAAAGTTAGCATATCAATTATTTAATAATTATAGTTATCAAAAATATTATCAGAAAGACTTTTATTTTCTAAATAACTGTTTTAAAAATCTATATGATGATTGTGAAAGTATAAAAGACTTTTTAGAAGTTCCTTATATAAATCATTGGATGCTATCAAATTATCTAATGATTAGAGAAGCGGTTAGAAATTTGGAAAAATCAATTACAAAAGGTAATTGTAGTAGACAAAGAGAAGAAATAGTTTCTAAATTATTAAAGAAAATGGATATTAATTATGTTGATGGGCAATATGATTTATTTGATTTAGGATTAAAAAAAAGTTAGTATAAAATTTGATTTTAAAGTGAGATGTTTATGAATGAAAAAATTATTAGAGAATATTTAGATTATTTGAAATATCAAAAAAATTATTCTAATTATACAGTGAATAGTTATAAAAATGATATTTTAGAATTTTTTGATTATTTAAGTAGTGAGGGTTTGAATTATAAAAATATTGAATATAGTGATATAAGGTTTTATTTAGTATTTTTAAATGAAAAGAAGAAAGATACAAATAATTCTATTTCTAGAAAACTTAGTTCTTTAAGAGGTTTTTATAAATATTTAGCTAATCAAAATATTATTAAGACAAATGTTTTTTCTTTGGTTAAAGGACCTAAAAAAAGTAAAAAATTACCTAGATATTTTGAATATAATGAGTTAGAAGAATTATTTAATGTTTCTGATAAAAGATCTCCATTAGGACAAAGGAATGCACTGATAATTGAGTTATTATATGCGACGGGAGTTCGTATTGGAGAGTTAGTAAATATTAAAATAAAGGATATCGATTTAAATAGAAGATGTATTTTAATACTTGGAAAGGGTAATAAAGAAAGATATGTTACATATGGGGAATATTGTCAAGAGGCATTAAATTTATACTTAAATGATGGTTATAAAAATCTTTCTTTACAAAAAAACGAATATTTATTATTAAATAATAGAGGTGGACAATTAACTGAAAGAGGTGTTAGATTTATACTTGATGAGGTAATAAAAAAAACAAGTATTAAGAAAAAAATATCTCCACATATGATTAGACATAGTTTTGCAACACATTTATTAAATGAGGGATGTGATTTATTAACTGTGCAAAAATTACTAGGACATGAAAGTATTAAAGCTACACAAATTTATACTCATGTTACTACTGAGAGATTAAAAGAAGTCTATTACAATTCTTTTCCAAGAGCCAAGATTGATAAAAAATAGGAAAAACTTTCTTTTAATGCTAGAAATTATAGATAAAGACTTTAAATTTTTTTCTTAATTCGTTATAATAATATTAATTCAAAAAAGGATGTGGTCTTTTATGAATTATGAATTTACATCTATCGATGAGTTGTTTGATAGAGTAAAACCAGCACTTCACGCAAAAGAAGTTGAATTCTTACGATTAGGATATAAAAATGTAAAATATATTGATATTTGGAAGTATTTAATTGAAAGTAAGTGGAGATATGGAAAAAATTTGATGCTCTCGGAAATAGTTAATGATATCTTGCATGCAGATATAAAAAAAATTAATGAGTATTTAAAGAATATATAGAAGAACATGTTTTTTATGATAAAATAAATATTTAGAGGTGAGGTAAAATGAAAAAGAAAAAAGATAAGAAGAAAAAAGTTATTATTACTTCTGGCTTTTTAGGCTTGTTAGTGATTTTAATTTGTTTTTTATTTATTCCATTATTTAATGATTTAAAATTTGGTCTTGATTTACAAGGTGGTTTCGAAATATTTTATAAGGCTGAATCTGTTGATGGTTCAAAAATGACTAGTGAAAAATTAACAGCAACATATAAAACATTAAGTAAAAGAATTGATAGTTTAGGGGTTAGTGAGCCAGAGATTATTATAGAAGGTAATGACAAAATACGTGTTAAGCTTGCAGGTGTTAAAAATCCTGAAGAGGCAAGAAGTCAATTATCTACAGTAGCAACTTTATCTTTTAGGGATACTAATAATAAGTTATTAATGTCTAGTGATGTTTTAAAAGCTGGAGGAGCTAAAGTTAGTCAAGATTCTGCAGGAAATCCAGCGGTATTATTGACTGTTAAAGATAAAGATAAATTTTTTGAAGTAACAAGTAAAATAAGTAGTCAGGAGAATAATCAAATTGTAATATGGTTAGATTATAACCCTTTACGAGATAGTTATGAAAAAGAGAAAACACAATGTGGAACTAGTGGTTCTAATTGTCTTAGTGCAGCAAGTGTTTCACAAGGTTTTGCAAGTGATGTAATTATTCAAGGTAATTTTACACAAGATGAAGTTAATAATTTAGTTGATTTAATTAATAGTGGATCTCTTCCAAGTAAATTGTCAGAAATATCATCTAATACTGTGGGAGCATCTTTTGGTGATCAAACATTAAAAACAACTTTGATAGCTGGAATTATTGCGATAGTTGGAATTATGGTTATTTTAATTTTTATTTATCATTTTACAGGCTTTATTTCAGCAGTATCAATGATGATTTATACTTTTTTAGTATTTTTAGTTTTCTGGTTAGTAGGTGGTGTTTTAACACTTCCAGGAATTGCAGCTTTAGTTTTAGGTATAGGTATGGCGGTTGATTCTAATGTCATAACATTTGCTAGAATTAGAGAAGAATTACTAAAAGGAAAAAGCTTGCCTAGTGCATTTAAAGAAGGATCTAAATCTAGTTTTAGTGCAATTATGGATTCAAATATTACGACAATTATTGTTGCGCTTATTATGTTTATATTAGGTGAATCAAGTATTAAAGGTTTTGCAACAATGTTAATTATTACAATAATAGTTACAATGATAACTATGGTATTTTTAACTAGAATTTTATTAAATTTATTTGTTAAAACAGAATTTTTTAATGATAAAATTAATTTATTTATAAATATTAATAAAAATGACATTCCAGATGTGAGTAAAAATGAAGAAGCTAAGCCAAATAAGTTTAATAAAGTTAATTTTTTAAAAAATAAAAAAGTTTGTATTGGACTTTCGGTTTTTATAATAGTTTTGGGAGTAATATTTATAGGAGTAAAAGGATTAAATCTTGGAATTGATTATAAAGCAGGAACAGAAATTACAATTGTTAGTGAAAATAAAATAAATAAGACTAAAATAGAAAAAGATTTAAAAGATATTAATCTTATTAGTAATAAAATTAATATTTCAGAAAATGAGGTTAGTGTCATTATAGATGAAGCACTTAACGGAAATGAAGTTAAAGAAGTAAATCAATATTTTGAAGATAAATATGAGGCAAAAGTAAATATTGGAGTTGTTTCTAATATTGTTCAAAAAGAACTTATAAAAAATGCTATTTTAGCAGTTTTGATAGCACTTATTGGAATTATTGTTTATGTTTCATTAAGATTTAGATTTAGTTATGCTTTAGGTGGTGTTATTGCTCTTATCCATGATGTTTTAATTATATTTAGTTTATTTGCAATATTTAGATTAGAAGTTAACTCTATGTTTATAGCTGCCATTCTTGCAATTATTGGATATTCTATTAATGATACTATTGTTTCATTTGATAGAATTCGTGAGAATTTATCCAAATATGATTGGAAAAAAGTAACTTATGAAAAATTTGAAAATATATGTAATTTAAGTATTCAAGAAACTTTTACAAGAACATTATATACTACAATAACTACTTTGTTACCTGTTGTGATACTTCTGTTGTTGGGGTCAAAAGAAATATTTACATTTAATATGGCTATGCTATTTGGTCTTATTGCAGGTACATATTCTTCAATTTTTATTGCTACTATTGTATTTATTAAAATTGAGAAAAAAAATATAGGTAAAAATTTAAAAATAAAAAAAGAATATAAAGATGATTTAACTGAAAAAAGTATTAAAGGTATAAATTGTTAGTTGAGGGGAGTTGAGTTCTTTGTCAAAAAATAGAGATGATATTAAGTTTGAAGATATCTTAGAAAAAGTGAATAAATATATAGACGATGAAGAACAAATTAAAGTTATAAAAAAAGCTTATGAATTTGCTAGAGAAAAACATGATGGTCAATATAGAAAAAGTGGAGAGGCTTACATTTATCATCCGATGAATGTAGCCTTAATTCTTACTACAGTTTGTGCTGACTATGAAACAATTTCAGCAGGATTTCTTCATGACGTTTTAGAAGATTGTGATTGTTCTACTGAAGAGATGGAGGAATATTTTGGTAAAAGCATTACTAAACTTGTTCAAGGTGTAACGAAACTTTCTAAAATTCATTTTTCTACTGAAAATGAATATTTAATTGATTATTATAAGAAAATTATTGTTGGAATGAGCGAAGATGTTAGAGTTATAATAATTAAGCTTTGTGATAGATTGCATAATATGCGAACTTTGTGGGCGATCCCTGAGGATAGACAAAAGGTAAAGGCTCATGAAGCACTTGATATTTTAGCGCCTATTGCTCATCATTTAGGAATTCATAAGATTAAAAGTGAATTAGAAGATCTTTCTCTTAGATATTTGAAACCAGATGTTTTTTATGATATTGCTGAAAAATTAAATAAAACAAAAATTGAACGAGATAAAACTGTTTATGATATGCAAAAAGAAGTTACTGATTTATTAATTGAATATCATATTCCTCATGAAATAAAAGGAAGAGCTAAAAGTATTTATAGTATTTATAATAAACTTGATAAAGGTAAGAAATTTAGTGATATCTACGATTTATTAGCACTTAGAATATTAGTTAAAACAGAACAAGAATGTTACTTAGCGTTAGGTTTAATTCATTCTAAATTTAGACCTTTACCAAAAAGATTTAAAGATTATGTCGCTATGCCTAAACCTAATATGTATCAATCACTTCATACTACGGTTTTTGGAATAGATGGGTATTTGTTTGAAATTCAAATACGTACATATGAGATGGATGAAGTTGCGGAAAATGGTATAGCTAGTCATTGGTCTTATAAAGAAAATGGCAGTAAAATAACTGCCAATATTCAAACTACTACAGAACAAAAATTACAATTTTTTAAATCAATTATTGATTTAAGTCATGACAAAATGAGTAGTGAAGAATTTGTTAATAGTGTTAGAGATGAGGTATTAAATAATAATATTTATTGTTTTACTCCTAAGGGAGATGTAATTGAATTACCAAAGGGAGCAACACCAATCGATTTTGCTTATAAAATTCATACAAAAGTTGGTGAAACAACAGTTGGAGCAATAGTTAATAATAATATTGTACCTTTAAGTTATGAATTACAGGATAATGATATAGTCAAAATTAATACTAGTAAAAATTCTACTCCATCTAAAGAATGGATTAATATTGTAAAAGCTACGGCGACAAAAAATAAGATAAAAAGTTTCTTTACAAAAAATGAAAGAGAAATTTATATTGAACGTGGTAAATATATTTTAGAAAAAGAATTGCGGAAACAAAAAATTGGTTTTAATGAGTTCATTAATGAAACTAATATTTTTACTATTTGTCAAGATACTAAGCTTGATGATTTAGAGGATATTTATTTAAATATAGGAAATGGAAAATTTACTGGTAATGGGATTATTAATATAATTAATAAACAAGATGATGATGTAACTCCTAAAATAGTCAAAATTGCCGATAAAGATATTGATGCAGATATCATTGTAAGTGGCATTGATAAAGTTAAAGTTAATCTTGCTAATTGTTGTAATCCTGTTTTTGGAGATCCGATAGTTGGCTATATTTCGAAAGGGAATGGTATTAAAGTCCATCGTCTACATTGTCATAATTTGGAAATGCTAGAGGATAGAACTCTTGATGTTAAATGGAATACTAATATTAATAAGCGGTATATGACATCTCTTTTAATACATACTAATGATTCAAATAATCATATGCTAGATTTAATTAAATTAATTTCTTCAATAAATGTTAATGTTGATGGAATTAAAACAATGGGAAAGGCTGAAAAAATAATATATGAAGTTGAGTGTTATGTTACAGGATTAGAACAGTTAAATAAACTCATTTTATCTATTAATAACTATGAATATGTTGAAAAAGTTGAAAGGACTATGAGATGAGAGTCTTAGTACAAAGAAGTGGGAATGCCAGTGTTAGTGTTGATAACAGAATTGTAGGTAGTATAAATGATGGATTAGTTCTTCTAGTTGGTTTCACTGAAGGTGATAATATTGAAAAAATCCAAAACATGGTAAAAAAAATTATTAATCTTCGAATATTTCCAGATGAAGCCGATGTTATGAATAAAAACATTATGGACTTTGGAGGAAGTATCTTATCTATTTCCCAGTTTACCTTATATGGTGATGCAGCAAAAGGAAATAGACCTAGTTATATAAAAGCATTAAAAAATGATGAAGCAGTTAAGTTATATCAATTATTTAATGAAGAACTTTCAAAACATATAAAAGTCGAAACAGGAATATTTGGAGCAGATATGATAGTAAATATATCTAATATTGGTCCAACAACAATTATGTTAGAAAAATAAATTTAGATTGTTTAATTTAAATTTGTAAGGTATAATAAGTTTATCTTCTTAGGAAAGAGTAGTTTTATTTAATATTTTTAGAGAAAGTATGTTTGGTGTAAATACTTAATTTATATAAAATGAAGACATCCTAAAAAATAGAAGCGTGTAACTACGATAGAGGTTATTAAGAGTAAAAAAATAAGGTGGCACCACGGAGTAATTCGTCCTTAGAGGGTCATCTTTTTTATTTTAAAATAAACAATAAAATAGGAGGAATTTATGATACAAAAACAAAAAGGATGTAATGATATTTTTGGAAGAGAAGCAAAAATATGGAAATATGTAGATACAATTATTGATACAATGATGGAAAAATATAATTATAATTATATTCGTACTCCAATTATTGAAGCAACAGAATTATTCCACAGAGGAATTGGCGAAACTACTGATGTTGTGATTAAAGAAAGTTATGACTTTCAAGACAAAGGTGGTAGAAATATTTCTTTAAGACCTGAGGGAACAGCAGGAGTTGTTAGAAGTTATATAGAAAACAAAATGTTTGGTGACTCAAATCAACCAGTTAAAGTATATTATAATGGGACAATGTATAGATATGAACGACCTCAAAGTGGAAGAGATAGAGAATTAACTCAATTTGGTATGGAAGTTTTAGGAAGTGATGATCCACTATCAGATGCAGAAGTTATCTCCTTAGCTGTAAATATTTATAAAATATTAGGTTTAAAAGAAATAAAAGTTAATATTAACTCTTTAGGAGATAATGAATCACGTACTAATTATCGAAATGCATTAATAGAATACTTCAAACCCCATATAAGTAATTTTTGTGAAGACTGTAGAGAAAGATTAGAAAAAAATCCATTACGAATTTTAGACTGCAAAGTAGATAAAGAAAATACTATTTTAAAAAACGCTCCAAAAACAATTGATTATTTGAATGAAGAAAGTCGTATTAGATTTAATAAAGTTCAAGAATATTTAGATATAATGCAAATTGATTACGAAATAAATCCAACTATTGTTAGAGGGCTTGACTATTATAATCATACAGTTTTTGAAATAGAAGCTAAAGTTGAAGGTTTTGGTTCTAATAATGTTTTAGGTGGTGGAGGACGTTATAATGGTCTTGTAAATCAATTAGATGGTCCAGATACTCCATGCGTTGGCTTTGCTTGTGGTTTAGGTAGACTTGTAAAAGCACTTGAACTTGAAAAAGTAAAAATGCCTATCGTAGAAGATATAGATTTATTCTTAATGTATGTAAATGAAGATGAGAAAAAATATGCTGCCTATCTTTCTCAAGAGCTAAGACTTGCTGGATTTATTGTTGATACAGAATATACTGGTAGAGCTCTAAAAGGACAATTTAAACAAGCAGATAGATTAAATGCTAAATTTACTTGTGTTTTAAATAGTGAAGATTTAAACAATAATGAAATAAAAATTAAAAATAATGAAACTAAAACAGAAGAGATTATAAGTTTAGATGTTTTAATTTATTATTTAGATGAACAAATTTCTGCTTTAGAGGCTGATGATAATGAATGTGGTTGTGATACAAACCATTGTCATGATGAAAAACACGAATGCAGTGGAGAATGTGGTGGTAAATGTCATTGTCATGATGAGTAAAAGAAAGGATTTTAGAATATGAAAAGTATAAGCATTAATGAATTAAAAAACTATTTTAATCAAGAAATTACAATTAGTGGATTTGTTGATAATATCAGGAACTTACAATGGGTACAATTTATAATTCTTAGAGATAATACTGGTAAAGTTCAAATTACTATTGAAAAAAGTGAAGAAAATAATAAAGAAATGGTAGAATTATTTGAAAAACTTCCACTTGAAAGTACTATTAAAGTAACTGGTAAAATATTAGACTCTCCTAAAGTAAAATTAAATGGTATGGAAATCATTCCAACTAATATTGAGGTTACAAGTAAAAGTGATGAAGAACTACCTTTTAATTTTAAAGATTTAGATGGAGTTAATTTAGATACAAGATTAGATTATCGTTTTATTGATTTAAGAAATGATAAAAATAATTTTTTATTTCAAGTGCAATCAACACTTGTAAAATATATGAGAGAATATTTATATAATAATAATTTTACAGAAATTCATACACCAAAATTTATTGGAGCAGCAAGTGAATCGGGAGCTGATGTTTTTGAAGTTAAATATTTTGATAGAGTAGCTTATTTAGCACAAAGTCCTCAATTTTATAAGCAAATGGCTATGGCATCAGGACTTAATAAAATATTTGAAGTCGCTCCTTGCTTTAGAGCAGAAAATTCAAATACTAGTCGACATGCAACTGAGTTTACATCTTTTGATGTAGAATTCTCATATATTGATAGTTACGAAGATGTCATGAATTTAGAAG
The DNA here is from genome assembly GCA_947652375.1 of uncultured Mollicutes bacterium. Classification (GTDB taxonomy): domain Bacteria; phylum Bacillota_I; class Bacilli_A; order RF39; family UBA660; genus UBA3789. The sequence goes on from CANTCS010000003.1 coordinate 22,552, forward strand.
CAGAAATGTTAGCGTATGCGATAGAAAAAACTAATGAAATCCATAAAGATAAAATAAAAGAATTATTTAATATAGAATTAAAGGTCCCAAAACTTCCATTTCCAAGTATGAAACTTGCAGATATTTATGAAGAATTAGAGAATAGATATAACTATAAAGTAGCCGAAGAAGAAAAAAATGATTTAACTACTGAAGCAGAAAGACTTTGTTATAAACTATCACAAGAGAAATTTGGACATGATTTCTTATTTGTAACAGATTTTCCAGCAGAAAAAAGAGCTTTTTACCATATGAGAGATGAAGAAGGTCATTTAATGGGATATGATCTTTTATGGAGAGGAACAGAAATAACAACAGGAGCAGAAAGAGAACATAGATATGAAGAAATAGTTAAGAATGCCAAAGAAAAAGGTCTAGAAGAAGATGTTAAATTTTATTTAGAATTCTTTAAATATGGTTGTCCTCCACATGGTGGCTTTGCAATTGGAATTGATAGATTAACAATGTTATTATTAAATATTCCAAGTGTAAAAGAAACTCAATTCTTATTTAGAGGACCAAATAGATTAAATCCATAAAGTTACTTTTTTGTAACTTTTTTCTTTTAGTTCTTTAATTAAAATAATTATTTTGATATACTATTATATAGTAAAGGTGGATACTAATGGCAAAACTTAAAAAGTTGAAATTGAAAGATATAAATCGAAATAGTGCTATAGAAAAAAAATATACGATAAATAAAATAAAAAGACAAGAATTAAAGTATACTATTTTTCTTGTGGTCTTTTTTATGCTAACTTTTTGTTTTATCGGTTATAAATTATTATTTATAAATCAAGATGATTTAGTTTTAAATGCTAATAATAATTCAATTAAAAGTTTAGGGTTTTCTTCCTCAACAGTTTTATTAACTAAAGAAGATTTTTTTGATGATAAAGATTTTTTGAAATCGAAAAATTATCTTTTACAAATTGATAATTATAATAGAAATGATATAGAGTTCCAAGTTTTATTTAGAGAAGATTATGATGCTATAAAAAAATGTGGTTGTATTAATTCTAATAATATTATTAAGTATAGTATTGACAATAAAACTACAAATTTTTTGGATAATAACAAAGTAATATTTAGAGGTAAAATAAAATCTAATAGTAGTAATGAGATTCTAGTTAGAGTTTGGTTTAGTAAAGAAAATAAAATAAATGATGAACTTCATTTTCATGGAGAGTTTGAATTAGAACAAATAAAAGGCTAAATTAAGCCTTTTATTCATTTAGAAAACTATTAATAATTTTATTTGTTAGATCTGGGTAGTTTAAATATGAAAAATGGTTACTATTTTTATAGACAATTATTTCAGAGTTTTTAATAAGTTTTTTTATAAGCAAACCATCTTTTAATGGTGTATCTGGATCATTTTCTCCCCATATTATTAATGTTTCAGTTTCTATATTTTTATAATATTTTCGTAAGTCTTCTTTTATAATATTTTGAAAAGTTTTTTTCATGGATAGAGGAATGTTTTTATAGTCAGCAGATGCAAAAAGTAATAATAGTTTTTGACGAAATTTTTCTTGTTTTATTTTTGGCAATAAGTAGGTTAATTTTTTTAATATTTTATAAATTTTTTCTTTAAGAAAAATTTTTAATTTTTTTCTTCGTTTGATTCCTGCTACATCTATTAATATTATTTTTTTAAATTTTAGTTTATAAAATCCTTCAAGTATTGAAGTTATTCTTCCTCCAAATGAATGAGCTATAATAATAGGTTTTTTTATATTAAGCTTTTTTAAAAATGAATTTATTATAAAAGCATAATCATAGATATTTAATTCTTTTTCTAATATTTTACTATTTCCAAATCCAGGATAGTCAACTATATATATTGTATAATCTTGCTCTTTTAAATTATTGATAATATTATAGAATGTATTTCTGGTATTTCCCCATCCAGGGAGAATTAAAATATTATTATTTCCATCTCCATGTTTTTCATAATAGATGGAAATATTATTTGACTTAAAATACATTTAATCACCTATATTATGGTATGATAATTGTAAAAAAGTGTTAAAAAAGTTAAAAGGCTTGTAACTAAATATCTTTCTTGTTATAATAATATTATCAGATAAATACGAACGGGTACTTTTAAAACCGACTAAATTAACGATACGGGAGTTTTGATCAACTATTGGTGTTGAATACTTAATTATTATTAAGGATCCTAAAGATAGTGTAAGAACACCCACCTGGACTAAGGACAGGTTTTATCGTTTGCCTTTGACGTTTTATCTGATTTTTTTGTTGTGTTTTTTTTGTGTGTATGGTAGAATATGCTAATATGAGGTGAGCCTTATGTTAATATTACCTATTGTTAATAGAAGAAGAGTTCTTAATACAAAAATTGAACTTAGAAATAAATCAAAAGTTAAATCTAGAGTAAATTATGAAGATACTAGTAAAAGTGATATTATTGTAAATAGAGAGAAATTTTCAGAGTCTAGTTTTAAAAATTCTAGGGATATTAATGCTCCTATTGATTTTATTAGAAGTAAATCACTGCTTTATCCAAGAGATTTTTTGGTAACAACTAAAGAAGAAAGAAATACTAAGTTTTATGATGTTTATAGAGTAGCACAGCCTCCTAAAAAGGTTAATTCTAATTTAGATAAATTATATAGTAAAGTTATTTTAGATTTACTTAATGAAATTCCTGGTGAAAATCATAGGGGTAGATATATTTCATTTGAAGATTTAGGAATTGGAGATAATTTAACGGATGATAAAATCGCTATTTTACAAAGAATCGTTAAAGATGAAAAAGATTTAGCAAAATGGCCGATTTTATTTGAGGAAGCTGGTATTGCAGATTTAAAAGATACAATTGATTTTGTAAAGAATTTTGAATGTACTGTTATAACAGATACTACGATACCAGAGGAAAGTTTATATGATACTTTAACTGCTCTATCAAATCTTAAAACTAGAGATTATAAAAATTTAAAAAGATATTATGATATAGCAAAATCTAATGCAGAGATTTATACTAAAATTTCTTATATTAATAAAATTTTATATGATAAACCTTTGACTTTAATTCAATCTAAATCGCAAAAACAAAAGCAATTAGTTAAAAAGATGGATGAGACGGAGTGTAGTAAGGTTGCATAAATTTAATAGATTTGAAAAAATTATAGGCAATGAAAATTTGAAGCTTATAAATAGTAAAAGTGTTTTGATTTTAGGTTGTGGTGGAGTAGGAGGATATGTAGCGGAAGCATTAGCTAGAAGTAATATTGGGAAACTTATTTTGGTTGATTTTGATATTATTGAAGAGACTAATATTAATAGACAAATAATTGCTTTAGATTCTACTGTGGGTAAAAAGAAAATAGATGTTTTAGAAGAAAGAATTAAAGATATAAATAAAGAATGTCAGATTATAAAAATTGATACTTTTATAGATTCTAAAAATATTGATTTAATTTTTATGGAAGATTTTGATTTTTTAGTAGATGCTTGTGATACTGTCTCTACTAAAAAAGAGATTATAAAAAAATGTTTGAGAAAAAAGAAAGATTTTATTTCTAGTATGGGAACTGGTAATAAATTAGATCCTACAAAATTAGAAATTATAGATATTAGAAAAACAATTAATGATCCTTTAGCTAGAATTATTAGAAAATTTATAAAAGATGAGGGAATAAAGGAAAAGATAAATGTTTTAACTAGTAAGGAACTACCTATAAAAACAGGAGAGAGAATACCTGGGTCTACAGCATTTGTTCCAAGTGTAGGAGGACTTTTAATAGCTAGTTTCATAATTAATAGGTTAATTAAATTTTAGGGGGAAATATGAAAGATTATTCAAATATTGTTTTATCAATTATTACAAAAAATGGAGAAGAATATAATTTAAAATCGTCTACTCATGATTCTAAACATGTTTTTGCATTTTTACGTTTAATTGAAGAAATGAAGTGTGATAAATTTAATTTAAAAGAATACATTAAAAATAATAAAATGACTATTACAGGTTTTGAAATATCAAAATATTTATCTTCTTTAGGAAATGTTGTTTTTGTACATACTGATGTTAATAATAAATTTTTAAATAGAAGAGAAGCATCCATTTTGTTACCAGAAAATATTCGAGAAGTGCAATGTAAAAAATGTCTGGAAATGTTTAAAAATATAGAAGATTTCAAAAAATATATAGGGATTGTTTATAAAAATAAAATGAAAAAAATGAATTTTAGAAAAATAAATTTTGATGAATGTGAAAAGCTTTTATCAAAAATAAAAGATTTATCAAAAGAAACATTATTTGATAAAAATTCACTTTATTTAATTTTAGAAAATGGGGAAGTTGTAACTTTGCCGAGAAAAATAGAAAAAAATCATAGTTCAGCATTTAGATGATTAGAGAAGATTATTCCAAACTTATTTTTAGATTTTTCATTAGAAAATAAAGGTGGTTATGAAATTTCTTGTTATCTTGCAGCGAATGGAAAAGTGGTATTATGGACATCTGATATAAATAATCCTGAAATACAAATAATGACAATTCCAAAGTTAATGTCTACAGAACAATGTTTATCATTAAAGAGAGTATTTACATCAATAGATTCTAGTAAGCCTCTTTATGTTTCTTCAGCATGTTATAAAAATAAAGTTTTTTCAAAAATAAAAGTTGAGACTGTTGCAAATTCTGGTGATTTTTCTAATACAAATGTTAAATTAAGAAAATATATAGAAAATAATTTATCGATAAATGAGTTAACACTAGAGGAATTTGATCTAGATTTTGAACATTTAGAATATGTAAAAAAATAAAAATATTGGATTTTCCAATATTTTTTTAAAGAGCTCTATATAAACCAATTACTTTTCCTAAAATGGTTACTTCTTTTAGTATTATAGGTTCCATAGTATCGTTTTCGGGTTGAAGTCTAAAATAGCCATTTTCTTTATAAAAGGTTTTTACTGTTGCTTCTCCCTCTGTATTCATTGCTACTACAGTTTCCCCATTTTTTGCGGTGTTTTTTTTCTCTACAATTAAAATATCTCCATCATAAATGCCGACATTAATCATTGATTCACCACTAACTTTTAAGGTAAATACTTCGTTTTTTGCTGTGATTAAATTTGCTGGTAAACTAAAATATTCATCAGGTGTTTCGATAGCTTCTATTGGAGTACCTGCTGTGACTTTACCAAGTAAAGGAACATCAATTATATTTTCATTCTTTTCTAAAAATTCATTAGGCACAAGTATTTCGATTGTTCTATTTTTATTGTCGTTCTTTTTAATATATCCTTTTTCTTCCAATTTTTTTAAATGAAAATGGATTGTTGCAGGAGATGATAAATTAGCTTCCTCACCAATTTCTCTAACAGTAGGTGGATAACCGTTTTTTGCAATTAACTTTTTTAAAACTTTAAGAATAAAATTTTGTCTTCCAGTTAATTTTTCCATTACATTTCCTCCTTATAATGATAGTTTATCATTTTTTTTGTAAATTGTCAAACAAACGTTTAATAAAAGAATTGACACGAACTAATATTCGATATATAATTAAAATATAATTTTGAAAGGAGAATTTTTATGAAAAAAGTGTTGAAAGAATTTGTAATTATTTTAGGAGTGTATATTATTTTTACTTTATATTTATTTGTTGTTAGTGAAAGAATCGAAAGATTAGAGGAAAATAATAATTATAATTCTATAAAAATATCTAAATGAGACATTATTTATGTTATAATATATGCAGGTGATTGAATGAAGAAGATAATTTTAGTAGATGGTAATAATCTTTTATTTAGAAGTTATTATGCTACTGCATACCAAGGGGTCATTATGAGAAATTCTAAAGGATTTCCAACTAATGCGTTGTACGGATTTGTAAATATGATGAATAAAATTATAAAAGAGGAAGATCCTAATTATATTGTGGTGGCTTTTGATAAAGGAAAAACTTTTAGACATGATAAATATGATAGTTACAAAGCTGGCCGTTCTGAAATGCCTAATGAATTACGAGAACAATTTCCAAAAGCAAAAGAAGTACTTAATGCGATGGGAATAAAACATTATGAAATAGATAATTATGAAGCAGATGATATTATTGGAACACTTGCTAAAGTAGTTGATGAGGAAGATGAGTTTGTTGCAACAATTATAAGTAGTGATAAAGATTTATTACAATTAATTAGTGATGAAGTAACTGTTAAGTTGTTAAAACAAAGTGGTCATATAATGATGGATAAGGAAGAGTTTAGAAATACTTATCAAGTTGATCCTATAAAAATGATTGATTTAAAAGCATTAATGGGGGATGCTAGTGATCATATACCAGGAGTTAAGGGAATTGGAGAGAAAACAGCTATAAATCTTTTAGCTAAATATAACAGTTTAGATGGTGTTTACGAGAATCTTCAAAATATTCCAGTAAAAACTAAAGAAAAGCTTGAAAATGATAAAAATAATGCATATATGAGTTATGATTTAGCGACAATTTATAAAGAAGTACCAATAGATTTCTCTTTAGATGATTGTATATATAATGGCTTTAAACCAAATGAGTTTAAAAAGATATTAGAAGAATTAGAGTTTTATTCTTTATTAAAAAAAATAGATTTTAATATAAATAATGATACAATTGTATCTCAAAAGAAAGATGACAATATCATTATTAAAAATATGAGTGATTTTCAGAATAAAGAATTTTCTTTTTATTTAGAAACTAGAGGATCTATTTATAGTAAAGGTGATGTTTTAGGTATCGGTATCTATGATGGAGAAAATGGTTATTTTATATCCAAAGATGAAATAAAAAATTATAGTTTTATATTTCATTCTAATTTAAAAAAATCTACTTATGATTTGAAAAAAAGTATAGTTGTTTTAAATAAATATGGATTAACTATTAAAAATGTAGACTATGATACTATGATTGCAACATATTTATTAGATTATGTAGTTAAAGATGATATAAGTTTTATTGCAAGAAGTTTTGATATTACTTTTAAAACTCATGAAGAATTGTATGGTACTGATAAAAAACCTAAAGAGATTGAAGAAGAAGAGCTAAAAGAAATATGCTGTAGAAAAGCAAAATTTATTTATGATACAAAAGATGAAATAATAAAAGAATTAGAAGAAAATGGAGAAATTGATTTATTTAATAAAATTGAAATGCCTTTAGCAAGTGTTTTAGCTGATATGGAAAATACAGGAGTTAAAGTCAATAAAGAATATTTAGAGCAAGTAGAAAATGATTTAAAAGAACAGATGGATAGATTAGAACAAGAAATTTATCAAGATGCTAATATGGAATTTAATATTATGAGTCCTGCACAATTATCAAAAGTATTATTTGAACATTTATTAATAAAATATCCAAAAAGAGTAAAAGATAACAAATTCTCAACTAGTAAAGATATTTTAGATAAAATTGTAGATGAGCATCCAATAGTAAATAAAATATTAGAATATCGAACTTTATCAAAGTTATATACAAATTATGCTGTAGGTTTAAAATCGGAAATTAGAGAAGATGGTCGAATTCATACCATATTTACTCAAACATTAACAAGAACAGGTCGACTTTCAAGTATAAGTCCTAATTTACAAAATATTCCTGCTAGAGCAGAATATTCTCGCTTAATTAGGAAAGCTTTTGTTCCAGATGAAAATTCTGTAATTCTTTCAAGTGATTATTCACAAGTAGAACTTAGGATTTTTGCTCATATGAGTAATGCATCGAATTTAATGCAAGCTTTTATAGAAGAAAAAGATATACATACTCAAACAGCTGCAGATATTTATAAAATTCCAATAGAATATGTTACTAAAGATATGCGAAGAAATGCCAAAGCAGTTAATTTTGGAATTCTTTATGGAATTAGTAGTTTTGGTTTATCAGAAGATTTAGGAGTTGATATTGTAACGGCTAAAGATTTTATTGATAATTATTTAGAAACATATCCAGGGATAAGAGAATATATGGATAATAAAAAAGCTGAGGCTTATAAAAATGGATATGTTGTAACTTTAATGAATAGAAAAAGAGTTATTGAAGAATTGAAAAATAAAAATTATATGATTAGAAGTAGTGGAGAAAGAATTGCACTAAATACTCCAATTCAGGGAACAGCAGCTGACATCTTAAAAAAAGCTATGGTTGAAATTTTCGAAGAATTTAAAAAACGTAATTTAAAAAGTAAAATGCTCATACAAGTTCATGATGAGTTAGTTTTCAATGTTTTAAAAGATGAATTAGATATTGTTAAAAGTATAGTAAAAGAAATAATGGAAAATACATTTAAATTAAATGTTCCATTAAAAGTAGATATAGAAGTTGGAAGTAATTGGTATGAAGCAAAATAGAAGAGGTGAGGAAAAATGCCAGAAAAACCAGAAGTTATTACAGTAGTTAAAAATTTAAGAACTATTTTATTAGGGAAAAAAATTACAAAATGTAATGTTTATTGGGATAATATTATAGCCAGTCCTACAACTGATGAATTTAAAGAAAAAATTATTACACAAACAATTAATGATATTACTACAAGAGGAAAGTTTATTGTGATGTCGTTAGATGATTATTCTTTATTAGTACATTTAAGAATGGAAGGGAAGTTTATGTTTAGAAAAAAAGGAGAACCTTTGGGTAAACATGAACATGTAGAATTAATTTTAAATGATGATACAAGTTTCCGATTTCATGATACAAGAAAGTTTGGCAAAATGTATTTAATAGATAAAGATAAAACATATTCTACAAAACCATTATCAGATTTAGGATTAGAATATGATGATAAAAGTCTTACAAAAGAATATCTTTATGAAAAAATTAATAAAAAAAGATTACCAATTAAAACAATTCTGTTGGATCAAAGTATAATTACTGGTATTGGAAATATTTATGATGATGAAATTTTATTTATGAGTGCAATTAATCCAAATCGAAAAGCTTGTGATGTTTCAATTGAAGAATGCCAAAAAATTATAGATAATTGTCGAATAGTTTTGGCAAAAGCTATTAAATTAGGTGGAACAACAATTAAAAGTTTTACTTCAAGTGAAGGAGTCCATGGTCTTTTTCAAAATGAATTGTTAGTTCATGGTAAGGCGGGAGAATTGTGTCCTAAATGTAATAATATATTAATAAAGACAAAAATAGGAGGAAGAGGAACTCATTTTTGTGAATTTTGTCAAAAATAAAAAGATTCTAAAATTTATTTTAGATTTTTTTATATTTATATATTATAGAATAATAAACAGTTATTTCTTTAGAAAAGTAGTATATTTTTACTTAGATAATAATCAAATAATAAAAAATATAAAAATAATATATAAAGATTCTTTTGTTTTAATTGACTTTATAAGAATAAAACATTGTAATTTTAATTTAAAAATGTTATAATATGCAATAAATTTTGAATAAAGAGGAGAAATTAATATGCAAAAAGTAGCATTTTTAACCCCAAATAACGAAAGATTTGAAATGAATTATTGGGAAGTAGAAGAATTTTGCCAAAAAACATGTTTAAAAGAAGAAAATAAAGCATCATTTGAAGAATTTAGTACAAAGTATACTTATTTTACACCATATTTTGATTATGTTATGGAAGTTAAAAAATATATATTTTTTAATTGTTTGTTTAATAAAGAGCATTGTTTAATATTTAATGATGACGCTTATTATTTTTCAAGTATTATTGGAAGTACTTATAGTGATACTATTAATAATTTCAAATTTTTAATAGAGTATTTAGATTATAGTGATTTAACAAAAATATCTGATGAAGAATTAGATATAAAATTACAAAAACCTGAATATACTGATGATTGTGTAATTGACCCTAACTGTATTGGAATGATGAGCAAATCTTCTGTTGGGAGTGATTATGGATCTCATGTTGTTACAGGTGCAACTGTCCTAAATCACTTATTGTCAAAATCTCGAATTATAACAGAAGATTATTGGAAATATATTAATCAGTATGAAGAAATTTACTATGAAGATTTTGGAATAGATTATCTTGTTGAAAGATTAGGATTTTTAAGAGTTGCATGTAGAGATTGCTATCCTATTATTCTTAATAATGAGAAAGTTTTGAGTTCGGATTGTAAAAAAATTTGTGATGATGCAAAAAGATTATACAAATATGTTATTAACGATATGGATGGTGAAAATTCAGAAATTTATAAGGAATATCAAAAAACTATTTTGAAATAGTGTATTACTATTGTCAATTTTATAATTTTATGATAAAATTACTAAAGTGTTTATAGGGAGGTATTTTAATGAAAAAAACAAAAATAGTATGTAGTATAGGTCCTGCTTCTAATAAGCCAGATGTAATGGAAAAAATGGTTTTAGCAGGAATGAATGTTGCAAGAATTAACTTTACTCATGCAACATTAGAAGAAAGAAAAATGGCAACCGATTCAGTTCGTGAAGTTAGAGAACGTACAGGACAAAATATAGCAATTCTTTGGGATACTAAAGGTCCAGAGTTTCGTAGTGGAATGTTAGAAAATGATTCTATTGAATTAATTCCAGGTAACACAATACGTCTTGTAAAAGAGAATTTATTGGGTAATCAAGAGAGAATAACTGTTAATCATCCTGAAGCGATTGATAGTTTAAATGTTGGAAATTGCATATTACTTGAAAATGCTAAAATGAAACTAGAAGTTATTAGTAAAGAAGAAGATGGTGTTACTTGTAAAGTTGTTCTTGGTGGAACTTTAGGAAACAAAAAAAGTTTAAGTGCTCCAGGAATCAAATTAGATATTCCATATGTAAGTGATTTAGATCGCGAAGATATTAAATATGCTTGTGAACATGGTGGAGAATATTTAGCAATTTCTTTTGTATCTTGCAAAGAAGATGTATTAGAAATAAAAGAAATTTTAAAAGAACATAATCGTGAAGATTTACAAATTATTTGTAAAATTGAAAGTCAATTAGGTATTGATAATTTAAGAGATATCTTAACAGTCTCAGATGGTGTAATGATTGGTCGAGGAGATTTGGGAACAGAAATTCCAAGTGAAGAAGTTCCTCATGCTCAAAAATTAATGATAAATATTTGTCGTGATATGGGTAAAGTTGTTATTACAGCTACTGAAATGTTAGAAACAATGATGGAAAATAGCCGTCCAAAAAGAGCAGAAACTTCAGATATTGCTAATGCTGTTTTAGATGGTACAGATGCAGTTATGTTAAGTGGTGAAACAACTGTAGGAAAACATCCAATTGAAACAGTTCAAGCAATGGCTGATATATGTGAGGTTGCTGAAAAATATGTTAAATTTGATTACATTACTGGTAGAGAGTCAACTGATAGTACTGCCTCTGCAATAGCAGAAAGTGTTGTAGAGAGTTCTAATCGTTTAAGTGCCAAATTAATTTGTGCATCAACAATAAGTGGAACAACTGCTAGATTAATTAGTAACTTGAAACCAAATGCTTTAATTTTAGGATTATGTCCAGATGAGAAGACTGGTAGAAGATTAGCCCTAAATTGGGGTGTATATCCAGTTACTATGCCAATATTCAATTCAACTGATGAAATTTTAACAGAAAGTATTAATAAAGCTAAAGAATTTATGGATTTAGAAAAAGGTGACATTGTTGTAACTACAGGAAGTTTTCCAAATACAGGTGATGCTCATCCTACAAATTTAATGAAAATTGAAGAAATTAAGTAACTAATACAAAATGAGAGTAGATACAAAAATGTATTTACTTTTTTATATGAAGTAATATGATATCACTATTTTGTTACCTAAACAAAGTACAAATATTTACGGATATTTTTATTTTCTAAAATATATACATAAAAAAATCTTTTCATTTTAAATTTATGAAAAGATTATTAATATTTATATATTAATAAGGATATAAGATTTATGAATTGTTTATACAATTTTATCACCAAGACCTCTATTGTCAAATTCTTCGTCCTTCATCAGTAATTCATGAATCTCTTCTTCTTTAGTATCAAGGAAAACTTCCTCAATTCGATCAACACGACATTTTTCTGCTTTAATAATCGCTTCTACTTTATTTATCGCTTCATTTAAATCATCATTTACAACTACATAATTATATTTAGTTACTTCGTTGATTTCGGTATAAGCTGTATGAAATCTTTCGATTATTTTTTCAGTACTATCAGTATTTCTTTTCTTTAATCTTTCAATTAATATTTTTATTGAAGGAGGCATAATAAAAATAAATAAAGCTTCAGGAATTAATTTTTTAATATTACTAGCTCCCTCAATTTCAATTTCTAAAATTACATCAATTCCAGCATTCAATTTTTCTTTAATAAATTCTTTAGGAGTTCCATAGTAGTTTCCTACATAATTAGTATATTCTAGAAAGTAGCCTTCTTTTATTTTTTGTTCAAATTCTTCTTTAGTTATAAAATTATAAGTTTCACCAGGAATATCATTTGCTCTAATGGCACGAGATGTTGAAGATACTGATAACCATCTTCCTTTGCTATCATTTTTTAAAAGTCCAGCAATAACACTTCCTTTACCTCCACCACTAGGTGAGGAGATAACAATTAACTGTCCAGTTTTTTTCTCTTTAATCATTTTTATCACCTTTTACATATATTATTTTTTCGAATTCTTTTTTTACTAAATTCTTATTATTTACTATATCATAAATTTTAGTTGTAGTAATTTCAAAATTTAACATTTCATCTTTTTCTTTTGTAATTTTACTTATTAAAGGAATATCCAGTTCTTTTTTGATAGTTTTTAAGTAATTTCTTCCTAATTCATTAAAACCTAAGATCCTAAGATATTTAATTTCATTAAAAAGTTTAGCTCTTTCTTTTGTAAAATTACATAAAATATGTAATAACATTCTACTTATTCTATTGTAAGTATATCTTTTACTTTTTATAAGTTTTATTAATTCTTCATAATTTGTGGCTTTAGTTATTTCTTTTTTTATTACTTTATCTATTCCCTCATCAACAGTTTGATAAATAGTTAAATCATTTTCCGTTAAAAGTTTATATTTTAAAATAGAGAAATAATCATCTATAAAATGTAAATCATTTAAATAAGGAATAACTTCTTTAGGTATGTGATTTAGAACAGATTTCTTCTTTTTTAAAGTTTCTCTTATTGAAGTTGCACTTGAGTAGGTTATATTTAGGTTTGTTTCATGATAATTGTTTATTCTTTTAATTGTTTCAGATTGAATTTGATAATTATTTTTAATTATTGTTTTCAAATAACTTATGCCTAATAAATCATTAGGAGTATCTATTTTTTTACCAGTTAAATCATAGATAGAATTTGCTATTGCTGTTGGATAGTTATTACCCATTTTAGAATATATTTTTACTAGTTTATCAAATTCTTCATTATTTATTTGTGTTTCTGCTATTAATTTTAAATCATTTATATTATTAGATTCACTTCCAAAAATAACTTTATCAACTTTTAATTTTTCAAGAATTGTTATAGCTCCATAACTAAAATAATCAGCTGATTGAGTGGCAAAAGAATAAGGTAATTCTATTACTAAATCTATTCCTAATTTTAAGGCTATTTCAGTTCTTTTCCACTTATCAATAATAGTTATATCTCCTCTTTCTGTAAAGTTACCGTTCATTACTAAAACTATTACATGATTTGGATATTGAGTTTTGATTTTTTTTAAATGATATAGATGACCATTATGAAAAGGATTATACTCTGCAATTATTCCAATTGAATTCATATTATCCCTCTTCCCTTTTTTTGTATTTTAACATACTAGGAAATTTATGACAATTATTTTTTAGGCGAATAATTATTAAATTTGAAAATTATAAATTTTTTTGAAATATATTTGATAAAATAAAAAAATTATTAAATATGGAGTGATGAGAAATAAGTTTAAGTATAGATAGAGATTTTACTACTATTTTAATTTTAAAAACAAGAAAATCTAAATGTGTTATTTTTTAAATACTTTTATTCATTATTTAAGAATTTGGAGAGATATTTTCAATTATAATGAATAATGTACATTCAAAAGTAATTTTAGATAAATATTATTTTTATTTTATTAAAGTGATATTCTTCTATTTTTATCTTTTTTAGAATATATTTAGTTTAGATGTATTAAATTAGTTTTTAAAATGTGTTATAATTTAGTTATGGAGTGATATGAATGAGAGTTGTTGTTGTGGCTGGAGGAACTGGTGGACATATTTATCCAGCAATTGCGATTATTAATAAAATTAAAGAAAAAGATAATTCTAGTAAATTTTTATATATTGGTACTAAAGATCGAATGGAGAAAGATATTGTACCTAATTTAGGAATAAAGTTTGTAGGTATTGAGATGCAAGGCTTGAATAGAAAAAATATTTTTTCTAACATTAATGTTTTAAAGAAATTTAGATTAGCTATAAAAAAAGCAAGTCAAGAGATCGAAAAATTTAAACCAGATATAGTTATAGGAGCTGGAGGATATATAACTGCACCTGTTTTGTATGCTGCACATAAATTAAAAATTCCAGTATTAATACACGAACAAAATTCTATTCCTGGCGTTTCTAATAAATTTATTGGGAGATTTGCAGATAGAATATGTGTTTCTTTACCAAATAGTGTAAATTATTTTCCAAAGGATAAGGTTATATATACAGGAAATCCTCGTAGTGAGGAAATTGTTAAAGTCAGAAAGACTTCAAAAAGTAAGTTGGGATTTGATAAAAATAAAAAATTAGTAGTTATTGTAATGGGTTCACTTGGAAGTACTACAATGACTAAGAAAATTAAAGATTTAATTCCAGAATTTAATACTAAAAATTATCAAGTATTAGTTATTACAGGAAAAGGTTATTATAATCAATATAAAAATTTAGATATTTCTAGTAATATAAAGATAATTCCTTTTATGGATGATTTGATAAATTTACTTAAAGATTCTGATTTGATTATTTCTCGTGCTGGAGCATCTACTATTGCAGAAATTACCGCTATTGGACTTCCAGCTATATTAGTGCCATCTCCTTATGTTACAAATAATCATCAATATAAAAATGCAAAAGAATTGATGGATGTAGGAGCTTGTTTAATTGTTAAGGAAGAGGAATTTTCTAAAGAAAAAATTATAAAAGAAATCGATAAATTATTTGATGATAAAGAAGCTTATGATATAATGTCTAAGAATAGTAAAAAATTGGGGATCGATGATTCGGCAACTAGAATTTATGAAGAAATAAGAAAGTTATCTGGGTGATAAGATGAATAAATTAGTTGAAATGATAAAAGAAAATAATATTGGTAAAGTAGAAGAAAATGTTTCTTTAAAAAAATATACTACTTACCGTGTTGGTGGTATTGCAAGATATGTTGTCTATCCCAAAAATGTTAGTAAGCTTATTTCACTAATTAAATATTTAAAAAATTTTAAAATTAAATATAAAATTCTTGGAAAAGGGTCTAATTTATTATTTAGTAATTCATTATATGATGGTGTTTTAATTAAACTTGATTGCTTTGATGACTTAGAATTTTTTTCAAAGAATAAAGTACGTGTAGGAGCAGGAGTTTCATTAATTAAACTTAGTATTTTAGCAGCGAAAAGAGGACTTGCTGGTCTTGAATTTGCTTCAGGTATACCTGGTAGTATTGGAGGAGCAGTATTTATGAATGCTGGAGCATATAAATCAGATATGGGTTATATTGTTGAATCTGTAAAAGTGTTGACTCCAGAATATAAAGTAATTCTTTTGGAAAACAAAGAGATGAATTTTCATTACAGAACTTCTTATTTGCAAACACATCCTGGATATATTTGTCTTGAAGTTATTTTAAAACTTCAAAAGGGAAAGAAAGATGCAATAGAAGAGGTAATTTCAGAAAGAAAAAAAAGAAGATTAGAGTCGCAACCTTTAGAATTTCCATCTGCAGGAAGTGTTTTTAGAAATCCAGAAAATAGTTATGCAGGAGAATTAATTGAAGAACTAGGTCTTAAAGGATTAAAAAAAGGTGGAGCAATGATTAGTGATAAACATGCTAATTTCATTGTTAATTATAAAAATGCTGAAAGTGAAGATATAAAATATTTAATAGAATTATGTCAAAAAAAAGTATATGAAAAATACCAAATTGAACTAAAATGTGAGCAAGAATTTGTTAATTGGGAGTAATTATGGCAAAAAAGATAGTAAGAAAGAAGAAACTAAAAATTTTTAATTTTCTAATTAGTCTCTTAATTTTAATTGGACTATCTTTTTCTGTTTATATATTATTTCAGATGCCTATTAAAAATATCATTATAAAAAATACTAGTTATTTAAATGATGACTATATATTAGAGATAGGTAAATTAAAAAATTATCCTAAATTTTTATTAGAAAGAAATAAAAAAATTTCAGCAAGAATTTTACAATCTCCTTATGTTGAAAAGGTTTCTATAAAAAAGAAATGGGATTTTTTATTAGAAATTACTATTGTTGAAAATAAACCTTTATTTTTAGATTTAAATGAAAATAAATATATTTTTTCTAAAGATAAGGAGACTAAAGAGGATGAAATAAGTAAAAATTTTAGGGTTCCACGATTAATTAATCATGTTCCTGATAAAAAATATGAGAAGTTTATAAAGGAAATGAAAAAACTAAAGAAAGATACATTATCTAAGATTTCAGATATAGAATATCAACCTAATGAGTATGATAAAGATAGATTTCTTTTATATATGGATGATGGAAATATGGTATATTTAACTTTAACAAAGTTTAAGATGATAAATCATTATAACGAAGTTTTAAGTCAGCTTGAAAATCATAAAGGTATTTTATACTTAGATAATGGAAATCATTTTCAAATTAAGGAGTAGTTTATGATAAAAGAATTTATAAAGAAAAATATTAAATACTTGTTTTTATTTATATTATTCTTTTTTTGTATACAATTCTTTTATGCGGTTTTTTCTCAAGATCAAATTTATAATTATGGTTTTAGTTATGCTATTAGTAGAGGAGAAGTTCCTTATAGAGATTTTAATATGATTATTCCACCAATGGGAGCTTTTATTTATGCGATACCTCTATTAATTGGAGGTTCTTATTTAGAGTTTAATTTATTTCAATCATTTCTTTTATGTGTGTTATTCTTTTATTTATTTAAATTATATGATGAAAAAGCTTGGTTTATATTGTTTGTTTTGATGATTATAGTTCCATTACCTTTAGTTTCTATTTTATTTCAAGGGTATAATTTCTTATTGATTTTAGAATTTGTGATTTTATTATATTTAGAGAAAAATAAAAAAAGTGATTATTTGATCGGAATTTTATTAGGTGTAGCTATTTTGACTAAACAAACTGTAGGAATTCTATTATGTTTATCAACTTTTGTTTATTTAATAAAAGATTATAAGAAATTTATTAAAAGAATTATAGGGTTATTTATACCATGTTTAATCTTTTTTATATATTTAATTTTAACTAAATCTTTTACTGCTTTTTTTGATTTATGTTTTTTAGGAATGTTTGATTTTACTAAAAAGAATGGGGGATTTAGAAAATATTTAAGTGATTTTTCTTTTTACTTATTTATGATTGAAATAATAGGACTTTGTTTCTTAATGATAAAATATCGTAAAGATGAAAATACTTTAAGAGAATTGGTTTATATATTTTTATTTTCATCGATTGCTGTTCCATTATTCGATTATCTTCATGTAGTTTATTTTACTTTTGTTTTTTTATTATTTTTTGTTGGAAAAATTAAAATTAGTGAAAAATATAAATGGGGAATAAATGTTTATATTTTATCAAGTGTTGTTGGGGTAGTGTGGTTTTTATTCTTTTATAATTTTAAAATGCCTAATATAGAAAATTATAATAATTTTAAATGGTTTATTTGTACAGAAAAAAATAGTAAAGAATTTGCAATGATAATTTCTTATATGAAAAAGAGACCTAATACAATTTTATTATCAGAAAATACATATCTTATTAAAATAATTTTGGATAGAGAAATAAATTACTTTGATTTACTTAATTATGGTAATCATGGTTATAATGGGTCTAATAAATTAATTAGTATGCTTAATAAAGAGAAAGACAAATATCTTTTAGTTAATATGGAAGCTTATAAAAGAAAAAATTTAAGACAACAGTTTAATAAAGAAGTTATTGAATATGTGTTGAAGAATTATCAAAAAGTAGATAAACTAGGAGTTTATGATATTTATTATAAGGAGTGATTTATTTGAAAAAAGTTGTTAGAAATTTATTAATATTTTTGGGGATATTTTTGGTTTCTTTTTTATTCATTCATGTTTTAGGGTTTGTTAATGGTTATGGAGATCCTATTAATAGTTATGGTTTTGCAAAAGCTATAAAAATGGGAGAAATTCCTTATCTAGATTTTAATACTATTTCGACTCCTTTGTATGCTTTTTATCAAGCTCTATTTTTATTTATATTTGATGACTTTATTATGATAAATGTTTCTCAAGCTATTCTTATAACTTTTAGTGTAATAATACTTTATAAATTATTTGGTAAAAAAAGTTTCCTTTTATTAATTGTAGTAGCTTTTTTCCATTATAAAAATATTGTTGCTACTTATAATTATTTGAGTTTATTTATGATAATTCTTTTAATATATTTAGAAAAAGAATATGCCGATAAAGATTATTTAATAGGATTTGTAATTGGTCTTTCTATTTTAGCGAAACAAACAGTAGGATGTTTCATGATAATTCCTTCATTGTTATTTTATTTTAAAAATAGAGAAAAAATTTTAAAAAGATTTAGAGGATTTTTAATTCCTTGTTTTGTGTTTTTCTTTTATTTAATTTTTAATAAAACTGTATTTCAATTTTTTGACTTATGTCTATTTGGTTTGTTTGATTTTTTGACTAAAAATGGTGTTGGTGGAGGTCATATAAATTTAGGGTGGCTTATTTTTACAATAATAACTTTTCTTTTAGCTTTATTTTTACTTATAAAAAATAAAAAAGATATTAATAATTATTATTTAATATCAGGAGTATTATTTGCTATTCCATTATTTGATATAACGCATTTTTCTTTTTGGTTTACTTGTTTTTTAATAATGCTTTTACCATATATAAAAAAATATAGTAAAGTATTAATTACTGTTGGAATAGCTATGTCAATAACTTTAATGTTTTTAGATTTTTCTTTTTCTACTTTAAAATTAGATCTATGTATTACTAAAGATTTAAAGCATTTTAAGTATAATTTGTATCGGAAAGATTTTTATGATGCAAATATTATTGTTGATAAATTTGTTAATACTTATGATGACCCTGTTGTTATAGGTTACTTTTCTATGAGACATTCGATTGTAAATGACAAAAAAATTTCATATTTTGATGTTTTATATGATGGTAATTATGGATTTAATGGAATTGATAAGATGAAAAAGAAAATTGATAAAATGCATAATCAAATATTTATTGTTTCTAAAATAGATTATAATTCTAAAGATGAGTTTTCGCAATTTTCTAAGAGTTTAGCCAAATATGTAATGGATAATAATACTAAAATAGATTCGAAATATGGTTTTGATGTTTATTACAAAAAATAATAGTTGTTAAAATAGAATTTTTCTATTACTAATTTTCTTTTTAAGAGGTGGTATCATGCAATTTTTTAAAAGATTTTTTGAAATTATTTATAAATATAGAAATTTACTTTTCATTTTTATTTTTGCATTTTTTGCTATGAGTTTCTTTTTTAGTTCTATTGATGGAGATGTATTATGGAATTATGGTTTTAGTTATGCAATAAGTAAAGGAGAAATACCTTATTTAGATTTTAATATGATTATTACACCATTTTATCCGATGTTCAATGCGATATTTCTTAAAATATTTTCAAATAATATATTAGTATTTTATATAATTAATAGTTTTTTAATTACGTTGATGTTTAATCTGTTATTTAAAATGTTTAACTATAAAACATGGATATTATTTCTATTTTTATTTTTTCCTTTACCTGCGGTAGTATTTCCTACTTATAATATGTTATTAATATTTTTGGTTCTATTACTTATTTATTTAGAAAAAAATGATGGAAATGATTATCTTATTGGAATTATTTTGGGTATTTCTATTTTAACAAAACAAACTGTAGGCTGTTTTTTGTGTTTACCAAGTTTATTTTATTTTTATAAAAATTGTAAGAAAATTGGTAAAAGAATAACAGGTTGTTGTATTATTTGTAGTATGTTCTTTTTATATTTATTATTTTGTGGGAATTTAGAAGAGTTTTTCTCTTTATGTTTCTTAGGAATGCTTGATTTTCATAAAGCCAATACTAGAGTTTTTAATATATTTTTCTTTTTAACTCTTTTAATGGATTTTATTATTATATATAAAATAGTAAAAGATAAGAGAAATATTAATAATTGGTATGTATTATGTTTTTCTATAATCAATGTTCCTTTATTTGATGTTAATCATTTTGAATATTTTTTATTTTTATTTTTGGCATTATTTTTAGAAAAACTTACTATTTATAAAAAACAATTATGTTATTGTAGTTTACTTTTTTCTTTATGTTATATATTTATATTTTTTTATAATACTGTTGGATTTAGTATAAGTTATCCTAATCATTATAATAATTTTGAAGTAAGGCTTTTATATAATAAAAATGGGGAATTTGCTATTAGGGATAGATTAAATAAATATATAAATAAGAATAAAAATAATAATATTGTATTGCTTAGTAGTGAGGCTTATTTTTATAAGATTACTAATGAAATGGATATTAATTATTTTGATTTATTAAATAAAGGTAATCATGGTTATAATGGAACTAAAAGAATGATTAATAAAATTAGAGAGATGCCTAAAGGGACAAAATTTATTTTAGATTATGGTGAATTTAAAAAGAAAGATAGATATCAAAGACAACAAATTAATAAAGAAATTATGAAATATGTAATTGATAATGGTAAATTAATTGATGAGTTTGACTGTTTTAGAGTTTATAAATTAGCTAATTAAATATATTGTTTTTTTAAAATTATTTTACAAAAGATTAATTTACTAGTATAATTTAATTTAAAGATAGGAGTTGCATATATGAATAATATTTATACTGGAATAGATCTAGGTACTGATAGTATAAAGATTGTTGTTTGTGAAAAAGTTAAAAGTAAATTTTATGTTTTAGCTTCTGTTAGCAGTCCTTCTATGGGAATAAAAAATGGGTTTATAATCGATACTAAGTTAGCTATTAGTAGTGTTAAAAATGCTTTGCGTCAAATTAATGAGATGTTAGGTATTAAGATTACAAAAGCGATTGCTTGTATTCCATCTTTAAATTGTCAAATGAATATTGTAGTTGGCTCTACTAGTATTATTGATTATAATGATATTACTGGAGTTGATGTAAGTAATGTTTTACTTGATGCGATTAAAGGGCAAGATTTTACTAATGAAGAGTTAGTAACTGCTATGCCGATTAGTTTTACTATAGATGATAATAATTGTGTTAATGATCCTAAGGGGATGAAAGGAAGTATTTTAGAGGCTAGAGTGGTTATTAGTACAACAGCTAAGGAGCCTTTATATAGAATATTAGAGGTTTTAAAATTAAGTGGAATTGAAACGGTAGATATTGCTTATAATTCAGTTGGTGATTATTTTTCTATTAGAAATAAAAAGTATGATGAATTAGTAGGAGCAATTATTAATATTGGAGAAGAAAGTACAAATATTAGTATTTTTAATAAAGGGATTCAAATCAAAAATAAGTTATTACCAATAGGAAGTAATAATGTTGATAAAGATATTTCTTATGCTTTTAAAACTAAGCCTAAAGAATCTCGTAAAATGAAGGAAGAATTTGCGGTTTGTATGGCTAGTTATGCAGATACTAATGATTTATATGAAATAAAGACAAAAAATGGTGAAAAAAAAGAAATTAATCAAGTTAATTTATCTAAAGTTGTTGAGGCAAGAATGAGAGAAATATTAAAACTTGCGAAAAATGAGATAAAAAACTTAACAAAAAGAGAAATACGTTATATAATTATAACAGGTGGCTTAAGCGAAATGGCTGGATTTCAATATTTAGTGGAACAAGAGTTAGGTTTTGTTGCTAAAGTATGTAATCTATCGACTATAGGAATAAGACACAATAAATATAGTAGTTGCTTTGGAATTGCTAAATATTTTGATAGTAAATTAAAGCTTAGAGGAAAGCAGTATAATATGATTAATAGTGATGATATTAATACTCTTTTATCTGTAGATTCTACAATTACTAGTAATGAAAATATGTTAAGTAGAGTGTTTGGACACTTCTTTGATAATTAAGGAGGAAAAGGTATGATAGGTGGATTAGAAATGGATCAATTAGCAAAAATCAAGGTCATCGGTTTAGGTGGTGGCGGAGGTAATGCTATTAATAGAATGGTTGAGTCTGGAGTTAAAGGGGTAGAATTTATTGCTGCTAATACTGACTTACAAGTTTTAAATTCATCAAAAGCTGATGTTAAGATTCAAATAGGAGCTAATTTAACAGATGGACTTGGAGCAGGTGGAAAGCCTGAAGTTGGTAAAGAGTCTGCGGTTGAATCTAAGAAAGAGATTGAAGAAGCTTTAAGTGGAGCTGATATGGTGTTTATTACTGCTGGAATGGGTGGTGGAACTGGAACTGGAGCTGCAGCAGTTGTTGCAGAAATAGCTCAAGCACTAGGAGCACTTACAGTTGCAATTGTTACAAAGCCATTTTCTTTTGAGGGAAAGAGAAGAATGGAAAATGCAAATGTTGGTCTTGAAGATTTAAGAAAACATGTGGATACATTAATTGTTATTCCAAATGATAGATTGAGAGAAATAATTGATAAATCGACTCCAATGCTTGAAGCATTTAAAGAAGTAGATAATGTTCTACGTCGAGGAGTTCAATCTATATCGGATTTAATAGCTGTTGTTGGTCTTGTTAACTTAGATTTTGCGGATGTAAAAGCAGTTATGGAGAAAAGTGGTCGTGCAATTATTGGTATTGGTATTGGTATGGGTGAGGAACGTGCATTGGAGGCTGCAAAGCAAGCTGTGTCTTCGCCACTTCTTGAAACTTCAATTGAGGGAGCAACTGATGCAATAATTAATATTACAGGTGGTGTTAATTTAACTTTATTTGAAGCTGAGCAAGCTGCAGAGGTGGTTAGAAGTGCTGCTAATACAGATATTAATACAATTTTCGGTTCAGTTATTAATGAAAATCTAAATGATGAAGTTATTGTTACAGTAATTGCAACTGGATTTGATAAAGCAAAGAAAGCTATTCCAGAGCCAATTCATAATACGCCTTCTCCAACGACAAGAAGAATTCCAATTAGAGAAGATTTTACTTATCAACCAGAAATTTTAGTTGACGATGATAGTGATATTGATGGTACAAGTAATGTGGATATCGAAATGCCTTCATTTTTAAGAGATAGAAATTTTTAAAAAAATTTATCTCTTTTTTTATTTAAAGATATAAAAAAAACAACTTAATGTTGTTTTCAATATAAAGTCTTTTGTTCCCATTTCTTTTTGTTTTCTGCTGCTCTAATAACTTGAGCTAAAAGATTTAAAGCAATTTGCTCTGTTTTTCGATTTATGTCTCGTAACGGGTTAAACTCTACTAAGTCATAAGAAAGTACATCATTCATATGATTAATAATATATTCATTTATTTTCATTGCTTCTTCTTCAGTAAGTCCGTCAAATTCGGGAATTGAAACACCAGGAGCTATGTCTGGATCAATTACATCTAAGTCGTAACTTATATGAATTCCTCTGGTTTTATATCCCGCAATTTTAAATGCTTCATCCATGACTTTTTCAATCCCTTTTTCTTTAATATCTTCTGTTGAAAAAACTGTTACGCCTGCATATCTAACATTGTCTTTTTCGGCTTCGTCAATACTTCTTGCGCCAATAATAACAGTTTTAGATGGTTGGATTATTTTACCATTATGGTAATATCTTAATTCACTTGTCTTGTAACCATTGATTGCTGCTAAAGGAAGACCATGAATATTACCAGTAACAGTAGTTTCAAAAGTATTATAATCAGTATGGGCATCTATCCAAATCATTCCGACGTCAATATTTACTTTAGCAGAAGCTAAGGCAGATGCTATTGCAACTGAGTGGTCGCCACCTATTAAAATAGGAAAATACTCTTCTTTTATTTTGTCGACTATATTTTTATAAAGATTAGAGTTAAATTTCTCTATTTCATATTCATTTTTTCGACGGTCAGAAAGATTTCTACTTTTAATAATATTTTCATCTTTTTGAAACATCATGCTTTCTCCTTTATAGAAAGCTTTTAAATCATTCATTAATTGAGCTGGACCTAGGTGTGCTCCATCAATATTAACACCAAGATCTGTTCCAGCTCCGAAAATCATAGTTCTCATTTTATCACCTTAAATAATTTTATCTTAAAATTTAATTTATATCAAGGAAAAGCTTTGATTTATAAAAAAAATACTGTATAATAATGGTGGTGATACAATGAAAAAATTGAATGAAATTTACCCTGAAATTGGAGTAGATACTTTAATAAAATCTGTTAAAATAAATTCAAAAGAAGTAGAAAAGGGAGATTTATTTGTATGTACTATGGGAGTTACTGCAGATAGGCATGATTTTATTGATGATGCGATTGCTCATGGAGCTAGTGCTATAATTGTAAGTAAAGATATTTCTAAAAAATCAGTTCCAATTATTAAAGTTCCTAATACTAATAAAGAATTACCTTATTTATGTCAGAAATTTTATGATTATCCTGATAAAAAACTGAAAATGATTGGGGTTACTGGAACGGATGGAAAAACAAGTGTTGCAACAATTGTCCAAACATTAATTGGTAGTGATTTATGTGGGTATATTGGAACCAATGGAAGAAGTTGTGCTAAATTTAGTGGAGATAATCCTAATACAACGCCAGATGTACATTTTTTGTATTCTTATCTTGATGAGTTTGTAAAATATGGATGTAAATATGTTTCTTTGGAAGCAAGTAGTGAAGCTTTTTATAGAGGGAGAATGCCTAGTTTTCAATTTGATATAAGTGCTTATACTAATATAACTTCAGAACATTTAAATATTCATGGTAGTTTTGAGAATTATTTAGAGTCCAAATTAATGTTATTTAAGCAAACTAAAAAGGATGGCTTTTGTATTTTAAATTGTGATGATCCTTATTATGAACAAGTTAAAGCTGTTTGTAATGGAAAAGTTTTGACTTATGGGAAAAGGGATGATGCTGATTTAAAGATTTTAGAATATAAGGTTTTTCCAAATCATACTGATATTACTTTAAAATATAAAGATGAAGAAATAAAAATAGATAGTCCTTTAATGGGGGATTTCAATGTTTATAATTTGGCTTGTGCAATTTTGTGTGTTGTTGCTAATGGATTTAGTATAGAGAGTATTTTAGAGAAGATAAAGAATATAAAAATTAGTGGAAGATTAGAGCTTTTAAAAACAAATACACCTTATTCTGTAATGGTTGATTATGCTCATACGCCTAATGGAATAACAAAATTACTTAATTTTGTACATACGCTTGATATAAAACGAAGTATAGTAGTTATAGGTCAGGCAGGAGAGAGGGATTATTTGAAAAGACCAAAGGTTGGAAATGTGGTAGTTGAAAATGCTAGCTATGCTATTTTTACTTATGAAGATCCAAGAAGTGAGGATCCGAAAATGATTTGTGAAGATATAATTAAAGAGCTTAAGGAGACACATAACAATTATGAAATTGTAATAGATAGGCGAGAAGCAATTAATAAGGCGATTAATATGGCAACACCAGGAGATATGGTTTTAATTCTTGGAAAGGGAAATGAAACTTATCAAAAATTAAAAAATGAAACAATATATTTTAATGATATAGAGGAAGCTTATAATGCAGTGGCTTCTAGAAAATTGAAAGAAGAAGTTACAAATTAGTGACTTTTTTTTGTAATTTAATTTTTGTGGCTTTTTAAAATATTGTTTTAAAAAGCTAATGCTTAAATTTAATTAGTATGTTATATTTATATATGGTGGTAAAATGTTTAAAAAAATATTAAAATTTAGCATGATACTTTTATGTATGGGAACAATATTTATGTTTTCTTCCGAAAATTCTTCTCAATCCAGTAAAAAGAGTAGTTTGATAGTATCAAAAATAAGTGATAATTTTTTAAGTGATAAATTGAATGATAAAAAAAGAAAGGCTTATATAAGCATAATTACTTTCATGGTTAGAAAAAGTGCTCATTTCTTAATATATTTTCTTTTGGGGGTCCTTTTAATTAATTTTATTAAAGAATTTACAATGATTAATTATAAAAGTGTATTATTAGCTATCTTTTTAGCATTTTTATATGCTTGTAGTGATGAATTTCATCAGTTATTTATTGATGGACGTAGTTGTGAATTTAGCGATGTTTTAATTGATACCTTTGGAGCAGTGGTTGGTTGTCTTATATATTCTAAAATAGATAAACTTAGGAGGAAAAATATATGAATAAGAAAAAACAGTTAGCTAAGAATACTATAATAATTTTTTTTGGTAAAGTTTGTACGCAATTAATATCTTTCTTTTTATTACCTTTATATACAGCCTATTTAAATACTTATGAGTATGGGGTTGTTGATTTAATTCAAACATATGTAACTTTATTGGTTCCAATTATTACTTTAGAACTAGAAATGAGTATTTTTAGATATTTAGTAGATGTCCGTAATAATAAAAAAGCGGCAAATACTCTTATTAGTAATAATTTTTTTGTATTATTTTTAAGTTTAACAATTTTTTCTATAATTTACGGAATTGTTGGTTGTTTTGTAGAAATTCCTTTTAAATTATTAATTTGGATTGATGTTATAGTTTGTGTTTTATCAGGGAATTTTTTACAAGTTGCTAGAGGATTTGGAAAGACTTTAGATTATTCGGTTAGTTGCATTTTAACAGGAATTACAACGGTTGTTTCTAATATTTTTCTAATTTGTTTTATAAGAATGGGTGCTTCAGGAATGATTATTTCAATGGCTTTGGCTAACGGAATTTGTTCTTT
Source organism: uncultured Mollicutes bacterium (assembly GCA_947652375.1). GTDB lineage: Bacteria > Bacillota_I > Bacilli_A > RF39 > UBA660 > UBA3789. The sequence continues at coordinate 49,673 of CANTCS010000003.1, forward strand.
ATATTTATTTTTGAAGCTTAAGCTTTATAAATTTATTAGCTTTAAAATAATTGATTTTAAATTATTAAAAGATATGTTTAAATATTCTGTTCCACTAATACCTAATGGAGTTAGTTGGTGGATAGTTAATGTCAGTGATAGAAGTATAATTTCTTGGGTTCTTGGAGCTTCTTATAATGGGCTTTATGCTATCAGTAATAAATTTCCAACAATTATTTCTAGTTTGACAGGTATTTTTAATTTGAGTTGGGCGGAGTCAGCTGCACTTCATATAGAAGCAGAAGATCGTGATGAATTTTTTTCAGAAATTACTAATACAGTTATTAAGCTTTTTACAGCTCTTGGAGTAGGAATGCTTGCTTGTATGCCGTTTGTTTTTCCTTTACTTATCGATAATAAATATAGAGAAGCTTATAATTATATTCCATTTTTAGTACTAGGAACAGTATTTAATGTAGCTATTTGCTTGTATAGTCAGGTTTACTTAGCTAAAAAATTATCTAAGCAAGTAGCAACTACTGCAATAATAGGTGCTGTTATTAATATTCTTATTAATGTAATATTTATAAAAAAAATTGGTTTATATGCAGCTAGTTTATCGACAGCAATTGCTTATTTTGTTATGATGGTATATCGTCATATTGATTTAAAAAAATATATTAATATTAAAATAGAAAAAGGTTTAATAATTAAAACTATACTTATTTTTGGATTTGAATTAATAATTTACTTCCAAAAAAACATTTTTTGTTATATAATAGGGCTAATTGTTGTATGTACTTATGCAATTTTATTAAACAAAAGTTTTATCAAAGCCTTATTTTTACCAATTTTAAATAAAATTAAAAGAGCTTAATAAATAAAATTAGGGGGATTTTATGGAAAATCAAGGGATATCTAAAAGATGCGATTATTTTGAACAATTAATTTCAATTAATCAATTTCAACAAAAAAAGCTAAGAAAAAATATCGAGAAATTAAAAAAGTTTCAAGAAATATACGTAGTGTTATTTAATAGGATTCTTTCAATTAACAAATATTTTATAATGCTTAGAAATAATTTTTTAACAGCTTGTGTTAGTGAAAAAAATAATTTAAATTTAAATAATATTAATGAGTTAATTAATAATTCTTACTTTAATATGGAAAATAATAAAAAAGAAATTGAGCTGTTAATATTGAAATTAAAAGAATTAGAAGAAAGAGAAAAAATATACAAACAGGAATTAAAAAATATTTCTGCTAGAGAATTTTTTAGTAAAAATCGACAGGAAAATCGAGCATTTGTTAGAGAATTTAGAGTCTAATGGAATTAATGAGAGTTAAACATTTTTAGATATTTTGATAAAAATCGACATATAATTTCTTAGGAGGATTATATGTTTTTATTTGAAATTATTAAAAATTTATTCTGTTTTACAGGTAGTTATTCGAATGATGTCTTTTTAGAACCTTTAACTACAGAAGAGGAAGAAGAGTGTATAAAAAGAAAAATGGAGGGAGATTTAGAAAGTCGTAATAAACTTATTGAACATAATCTAAGGTTAGTTGCTCATATTGTTAAAAAGTTTGATAGTAAATATTCTGATACTGATGATTTAATAAGTATTGGAACTATTGGATTAATAAAGGGGATTGATACCTTTGTACCTGAGAAAAATGCTAAGATAACAACATATTGTGCTAGATGTATAGAGAATGAAATTCTTATGTTTTTTAGAAAATCAAATAAATATAGTAAAGATATTTCAATTAATGAATCGATAGGATATGATAAAGAGGGAAATGAAATAGCTATTCAAGACGTTTTAAAAACTGATAATATAGATTTTTGTGAGGAAATAGAATTAAAGGATAATATTAAATTACTTAATAAATATATGAATGTATTATCTCCTAGAGAAAAGGAAATAATAATTAATAGATATGGTTTGGATGAGCATGATGAAGAAACACAAAAAAGTATTTCTAAAAAGATGGGGATAAGTAGGAGCTATGTATCAAGAATAGAAAAAAGGGCTTTAACAAAATTATTAAGAGAGTTTATTAAAAATAATAACTTAAACTAATTATTAATATTTTTTCTTGGACTAATTAAATATTTGAAATGCTTAAGAAATAGATTAAAATATCTATTTTTTAATTAATCTTTTAAATAGACTTATTAGAAAAATTATATTATAATTGTTACAGGTGATTTAATGGGGATTTTTAAACCTAAGATGTATAAGAAAAATATATTTGATATAGATTATGAAAAATTAAAAGAAATTGGAATAACTTGTTTAATTTTTGATCTTGATAATACTTTAGGACTTCTTGAACATAAGAGATGTCCAAGAAACACTAAAAAATTAATTAAAGGTTTGCAAAAAGATTTTTTAGTTTTAATTAATTCTAATAATACAAGAGAAAGAATTAATCCATATTTGAAAGATTTAGGAGTAGGAGGGGTATCTTTTAGTTTAAAACCTTTAACTAGAGGACTGCGTAAGATAAAAAAAGATTATCACTTAAAGAAAAAAGAAATGTGTATGATAGGTGATCAAATTGTTACAGATGTTTTATCAGGTAATAGATTTAAAATTTATACTATATTAGTTGACCCTTTAGGAGAAAAAGATTTGAAAATTACAGGATTAAATAGAAAAATTGAAGCTAAAATAGTAGCAAGGTATGAAAAAAGAGGTTTATTCGAAAGGGGGAAATATTATGGATAATAAGGAAAAACGTTGTAATGGTTGTGGTATTTTATTACAAGATGAAAATGTTTTACAAGAGGGATATACTACTAATTTAGAAAATGATATTTGTCAAAGATGTTTTAGAATGAAAAATTATGGTGAATATCAAATTGTTACTAAATCTAATGATGAATATTTAAAGATTTTAAAAAGTGTTGGAGAAACTAAAGATTTAGTATTATATATTACTGATTTATTAAATTTAGAAAAAAATATTGAAACAATTAGAACAGTTATTTCAAACAAAATGATTTTAGTTTTAAATAAAAAAGATGTTTTACCTAAATCAGTAAAAGAAACTAAGTTAATTAATTATTTAGCATCAAAAGATATTCATTTTGAAGAAGTAATTGTTGTTAGTGTTAATAAAAATTATAATATTGATTATTTATTAAAAAGAATTAAATATTTTCAAACAAGTAAAAATGTCTATGTAGTGGGACATACAAATGCTGGTAAAAGTAGTTTAATTAATAAGCTTATTAAAAATTATTCTGATAAGACTCAAGAACTTACAATGAGTCCCTTGCCATCAACAACTCTTAATACTTTAACAATAGAAATAAATGATTATTTAACTCTTATTGATACTCCGGGATTAGTAGATGTTGGTTCAATTTTAAATTATGTTGATGAAAAAATGGTTAAAAAAATATCTGCTAAAAAAGAAATAAAACCGAGAACTTATCAGTTAAGAAAAAATCAGTCTATTATAATTGAAGATATAATGAGAATTGATTATATTGATGGAGAAAAAAATAGTTTTACATTATATATTTCTAATGATTTAAAAGTAAAAAGATTATTAAATTTATTTAATAATAATGATTTAAAAGATAAAAGTAAAATTACATATGAAATGAAATATGATGAAGATTTAGTGATAAATGGTCTTGGTTTTATTAAAATTGTTAATAAAGGTACTATAGAAGTTTATATTGATAAAGATATTGAGACTTTTACAAGGAAAAGTTTAATCTAAAATATATTTTTAAGTTTAATTTAGAAAAATATGTTATATTTATAATGAGGGTGAGAAAATGAAAAATAAAAAGTGGTTAAAATGGGTTTTAATTGGATTTGTTGTAATTGTAGTGGCTTTTTTAGGTCTTTGTGGTTATTGGGTGATTGAAGATTTAAAACAAGAGGAAATATTAAAGCAAGAGATAATAAATTATTCTAATAGAAATTTAGAGACAGATGATTTTACGGTTACTGTTAAAACTTCGGGAGATTATGCTTATGTAGAAGAGGCGATTAAAAAATATTATAAAGAATTAAGTGATAATATTAAAGGAATGAATAAATATTTAACAGATGATGACTTTATGACTCTTCTAGCTCCTAATAATTTAGCAAATGATCGACCAAGTTATACTAATAGTCAAAATAAATTAAAAAATACAAAAGAAAATTTGAATAAATATTTGGAAGCTATTAATAAGTTATGTGATGAAAAAACAATAAAAAGTTTAATCGATAAAGATAAACTTGAAGATTATGATTATTATTATGATTTTTATTTAAAGTTGATGTATACTGAGAAAGATAAAAAAGCTTTGGCTGATTTAAGAAATCAAATGGATTCAATATTAAAACAGTTAAATCAGTTTTTGGATAAGGCTTCAGAAATTTTAGTCTTCTTAGAAAAAAACGATTCTTTAATACAATATGAAAATAATAAATTATATTTTAATTCAACTGAATCACTTAATCAATATAATAAGTTAATTAATGAATTACAATTAATGGCTAAAAATTTTACAACTAATAATTATTCTAAACCAAATAATGATAAAAAGGTGTCTGAGGTTTAAAAGCAAGTCAAGGGGATGACTTGTTTTTTTGTCAATTGGTGTAAAACGACTAAAATTTTGTTTTTTAGATATTTACTTTTTAAAACTATTTTTGTAATATAATAATAAGTAGTGGTTGATAGTGGTGAAAAGTGGGGGATGAAAAATGTTTATTGGAGAATATCATCATACAATAGACAATAAGGGAAGGATTATTATTCCTGCTAAATTTCGTGAAGAATTAGGGGATAATTTTATTATTACTAGGGGAATAGAGTCTTGCCTTTTTGTTTATCCGCTTGAGAATTTTAATAGAATTACTGATAAATTAGCTTCATTGCCTTTCACTAAAAAAGATGCGAGAAATTTTAGTCGTTTCTTTATGTCAGGTGCTACGAATGTAGAATTAGATAAACAGGGTCGTGTCAATGTGGCTATTCCATTAATTGATTATGCACATATAGAAAAAGATTGTGTTATAATTGGAACTGGTGATAGACTTGAGATTTGGTCACAAGAAAATTGGGAAAGTTTCTTTAATTCTAGTATTGAAAATATGTCAGACATAGCTGAAAATTTATTTAATGAAAGTGTGGATTTATAATGGAAAAACATATAAGTGTATTACTAAAAGAGTCTATTTCCTCCCTAAATTTAGACGATAATAGTATTATTGTTGATGCAACACTTGGCTATGGAGGACACAGTAGTAACATCTTAGATAGAATAAATAAGGGGTATTTGTTCGCCTTTGACCAAGATAGTGAAGCTATTCGGCATAGTACCAGTCGCTTAAGTGAGATTGGTACTAACTTCACTATCATAAAAAGTAATTTTGTACATATGAAAAAGGAACTTGAAAAACTGGGTGTTAAAGAAGTAGATGGAATTTTATTTGATTTAGGAGTATCTTCACCACAACTTGATGATGTAGAACGAGGTTTCTCATTTCATAAAGATGCAAAACTTGATATGAGAATGGATAGGGAACAAAAATTATCTGCTTATGAAGTTGTTAATGAATATAAGAAAGAAGATTTAGCTTTTATTTTTAAAAAATATGGAGAAGATAAATTTGCTAATAATATAGCTAAAAAAATTGTTGATTATAGAAATAGTAAACCGATAGAGACTACTTTAGAATTAGTAGAAATTATTAAAACTGCTGTTCCACTTAAGTTTCGCAAAGATAAACATCCAGCTCGACAAATTTTTCAAGCTATTAGAATAGAAGTAAATCACGAATTAGATGTAATAGAACCAGCGCTTGAGCAAGCTTTAGAGTTAATTAAAATAGGTGGAAGAGTTGCGGTTATAACATTTCATTCGTTAGAAGATAGAATAGTTAAAAACTATTTTAAAAAAAAGTGTATGATTGATGATAAAGTTAAAGGGATGCCTAATATACCATTAGAATATTTACCGGATTATAAATTGGTTGTTAATAAAGCAATTATACCAAGTGATGAGGAAGTTGAATATAATCCTCGAGCTAGAAGTTCAAAGCTTAGAGTGATAGAAAAAGTTAAATAGGAGATGATTTTAGATGAGAAAGGTAAAAAAAAGATTGAAGATGTCAAAGTTTGAAAAATTATTATATTCTTTAGCTCTTTTCTTATTAGTAGTATCACCAGTATTAACAGTTTTTTCGAAAGCTACTTTAGCAGAAATTAATTTTGAGGTTGAAAAACAAAAAAAAGAGATTGATAAGCAGAAGAAAACTAATGAATCGCTTGCGATGACAATAGATGAACTTGCATCTTTAACAAAAATACAAGAAGTTGCAGAACAACAAGGTTTAAGTTATAATAATAGTAATATAAAAACTATTGTAGAAGATAACTAAGGATGTGATATTTTGAAAAGTAAAAGACGAGGAAATAATATTAAATATCCAAGAGTAATTATATTAGTTTCTCTTCTTTTATTTTGTTTAATGATTTTTAGAGTAATAGATTTAGGATTATCTAAAAAAATTGATGGAATAAATATAAAAAACTTAGCAAGTCAAAGAACGACTAGAACTGATGTTGTTTCAGCGAAAAGAGGTTCAATATATTCAAGTAATGGTGAAGTACTTGCACAAAATGTTTCATCTTATAAGTTAATTGCATATCTTGATCCTAAAAGAACTACTGATAAAAAAAAACCACAACATGTTGTAAATAAAGATGAAACAGCAGAAAAACTTGCTCCTATACTGGGGATGGAAAAAGAAGAGGTTTTAAAATATTTAAATAAAGAAAATATTTATCAGACAGAATTTGGTAGTAAGGGTAAGGGACTTAATGAGCTTACAAAAAAGAAAATAGAGAATTTAAATTTATCAGGACTTGATTTTATAGAAAGTTTTAAAAGATATTATCCAAAGGGAGATTTCTCATCTTATACCGTTGGTTATGCTAAAAATGAAAATGATGAAAGCTCTACTATTAAAGGGGAGATGGGAATTGAGAAACAATATGATACAATTTTAAAAGGAGAAAATGGTTATACTTCGTATCAAAAAGATTTAAAAGGATATAAAATTTCTAATACTCCTGTGATGAAAAAAGATGCTATTCAAGGAAAAGATATTTATCTTACTATTGATTCTAATATTCAGTTTTTTATAGAACAAGCTCTTAATAATGCAGATAAAGATTTTGATTGGGAATTTTTTCATATAACAATTCTGGATGCTAAGAGTGGGGCTGTTTTAGGAACAGCAACTTCGCCATCTTTTGATCCGAATAAAAGAGATATTTCTAATTATTTAGATATGTTAGTAGCTTCTCCTTATGAACCTGGCTCTACTATGAAAACTTTTACATATATGGCAGCTATGGAAAATGGAGTTTATAATGGAAATGAAACTTATAAATCAGGTGTTTATGTTACAAATGATGGTACAGAAATAGGTGATTGGAATCGTGGTGGTTGGGGAATTATCTCCTATGATAAAGGTTATGCTATGAGTAGTAATGTTGGAGTTATTAATATTATTAATAAACATATGTCGAGTGTGATGCTTAGACAATATTTTAAAAAATTGGGATTTGGTAAAAAGACTGGCATTGAACTTCCAAATGAATCTCGGGGAAATTTAGAGTTTAAATATGAGACGGAAGTTTATAATGCGGGATTTGGACAAGGTATTACAACTACGCCAATTCAAAATGTGAAAGCTATGACACCTCTGACAAATGATGGAATGTTATTAGAACCATTTATTGTTTCTAAAATTGTAAATTCGGAAACGGGAGAAGTTGATTTAGAAAATAAAAGAGAAGAAATTGAAAGAGTGGCATCAACTAATACGGTAAATAAAATGATTCAATTAATGGATGATTGTGTAAATGGAGATGGAAATACAGGAAGTGGGTATAAAATTAATGGAGAAGAATTGATAGGAAAAACTGGAACAGCTCAAATTGCTAATACAAAAGGAGGAGGTTACTTAGATGGGAAAGAAGATATTATTTCTTCCTTTTCAGGAATATATCCAAAGAGTGATCCTCAAATTATAATTTATGCTTCTGTAAAAAGGCCTACAGCTGGTAGTCAAAAACCTATTAGTAATGCTATTAAAGAGATAGTTACAAATATTTCTAAATATTATGGAAATAGTGATAGTGCAGAGTCTTCTATAGAAATAAAAGATTATAAATTACCAAGTTTAGTAAATAAGAAAATAGATGCAGTAAAATTATTCTTAGATAGTAGACAAATAAAATATATTATTATTGGAAATGGCGAAAAAGTTATAAAACAATCACCTAATAAAAATAATGTTATTACAACAAATGATATAGTCTTTTTAATAACTAATGATGCAAATATTACAGTTCCTGATGTGGTGGGATTATCTTCAAAAGTGGCTAATGATTTATTAAAAAAATTAGGTTTAAAAGTTAAGTTAGAGGGAGTTGGATATGTTACAGAACAATCAGTTTCTCAGTCAACTCCAATAACAGAGGGAATGGAAATAATTCTTAAATTAGCTCCTAAATATAATGTTGAGTAGGTGTTTATATGAAGAGGAAATTATTAATTATTTTAGAAATAATAGTTATTATATTTGCATCTCTTTATTATTTAGTAAAAGAAGTAATACCTGAATATAAAAAGAATAAAGGTTCAAGTGATGGTTTTGTTAATACAAAAATAATTTCTAATACAATTGAATTTAAAATAAATAATAATGTTAATTTTGCAATTTTATTAACTGAAGATAATCAGTTAGAACATATTTTATTTTTTGATGAAAAATCTTTATGTTTGTATAATAAAAATATTGAGAATAAAAAAATAGCGGAATCTTTAGAAATAATAATTAAATTGTTAATTGAAAATAATTTTTTAGATAGTTTTTCAAATTTAGAAATAATAAGATATGAAAATGATAATTATGTGGAATTTTTAAATGTTTTATCAATAATACTTAAGAAATATGAAATAAATTGTAAAGTTATTGAGACAGTTAAAAATCTTGAAGATAAAGTTCAAGAATTAGATTTGGATTATGAGGAATTTAGTGCTTTAATAAATTTAGATTATTATTCTAAAGAGATAATAAAAGAATATAAAAGTAAAGAAAAGCATTTTAAGAATGAGAAATTAAATTATGATAATGCAATTACTTTTACAAATAATGTTTATAAAAAACTTGAAAAGTACATTAAAGATAGTAATATTCAAAATCTTGACAAGGATAATACAGAATTATTAATTACGATGATACCTAGTGATAGTAATGGTAATTATTATCCTACTGATAAGAGTTGGTATTTAGTTGATAGTGGTAAGGTTTATGCTTATATTGAACTTATTTATAATAATCAAAGTTTTGGGTACTGTTATAATGGTTCAATTGATTTAGTAAAAGAAGGTGTATGTTAAATGGTGAAAATGATTAATATAAGAAATAGTATTATAGCGATTCTTTGTGGGACTATAATATTTATGGCGATTGGTTTTATGGTTTTATCGGTAAGACTTGATAATAAAAATAAAGAGATTAATAGTTATAAAGTTATTTTTAAAGAGGTAATTAAAGATTCTTCAACTAGAGGTGGAAATATTGAACCAAAGGGATTAGTGGATATTGCTGCTAATGGTAAAGAGTTAGATATGAATTTTACTTTATATAATGCTAATGATGAATTAAGTTATATAATTAAGATTAAAAATGAGGGGACAGTTAAGGCTAGGATAGTTGATTTATTAGGAAGTCCCGATTATCAAAATGTTGAATATAAATACATTATTGATCCTGTTGTAATAACTTCTAATAATTTGGTAAAAAAGGAACTTGCTCCTTTAGAGGAGATAGATTTAAAAATTTCAGTTAAATATAGTCCATCAATAAAAACTGGGGTGAGAACTTTTAATTATAAATTAGGTTTAATTACAGAATTTGTAAATTGATATTAATATTTTCCTTTATTTTTACTTGTTTTTTGGGATTAAATTCTAAGTGAATTTTATGAAAATGTAGTGAAATATAATATTGGTGATGACTTAATAGGAAAAGTGATTTGTTATTACAAGAGTAAAAGTTATATCTTTTTGTGAGAATTATTTAAAAGATACAATGTATGGGATAAAAAGCGCTTGACAGAGAAAATTATATGATATATATTTTTAATAGAATAAAAGTTTTAAATGGAGTATGTTGCTAGTTTATAATTTTATTCTTTTATTTTCTTTTAAATTAAAAGGAGGCTGATTTTTTTTGAAAATAAATATTACTGAAGCAATGCCAGGAATGGTTCTTGATAAACCTGTTGTAAGAGGGAATGTAATATTAGTAGAAAAGGGAGAAACTTTATCTTTGCCTTTAATTGATAAATTAGAAAAGCGTTTTAGAATAGAAACTATTGATATCGTTTCTAATGAAAAAACAGAGGTTGATAGTAATAGTAATACAATTAGTGAGCAATTAATTAGATCTACAAAAACAGCGTTATTAGAATATGATGCTACAAAAATTGAAGAAAATGCATCTTCAATGGTATCGGCAATTTTAAAAAATGTTGATTTTAATGGTAGTTTTTCTAATTTGAAATTTAATTTAGAAGCTTGTAAAGATAAAACAGATGAAATAGATGCTTGCTTAGACCACTCAATTAGAGTAGCAACTTTTTCTATAATTTTGGCTTATCTATATAATGAAAGAATTAAAAGAGATGTAAGAGAATTAAGTGAATTGAAATTAAGATTAATAGATTATCGTGATATTACTATTGCAAGTTTGTTACATGATAGTGGGCAATTTAATCAAAGTGAAGAAATTTTGAAAATGGTTAAAGCTTTAACTAAAACTACAAAATTAGTTAATATGCTTTATAACATTAATGATATTCCTACGGATAGATTTGATAATAAATATAAAGAGTTTTATTCTTTTTGTGTAGCAACTAAGCTTTATGATATTAATTATGATATGCGATATATGATTTTATTTTCTGATGAAAATGAAAATAATACTGGTCCTTTAAAACCAAAAGCTTTTGATGATAAAAAAACTCATAGATGTGTTGTAGGAGCAAAAATTATTCGTCTTGTTAATCTTTATGATAACTATTTATCGCATTGTATTAATAATGGGGATGGCTTAGAAAATATAGTAGCAATATTGGGACAAGCTTCTATTAATGGAGTAGTTAATAAACAACTAACTGATCTATTTTTAGAAAATATTCCAATTTATCCAGTAGGAACTAAAGTTGTTCTTTCTAATGGTGAAAGGGCGGTTGTTGTAAAACCTTTTACTGGGTATACTTATGCTTCGAGACCAGTAGTTAGATTACTAAATAGTAATAAAATTGTTCGATTAAATGAAGAAAATTCAATAGTAATTTTGGGTGTTGCTGATGAAAATGTTGATATGGTTGTTAATGACCAATTGAAAGATGTTGATACTCATATTTCAAAGAGAAGATAATTCTTTTCTTTTTTTCTTTTTAGATTTAATAGATTGCTTGACATCTAAATAAATGTATTATATATTTTGACTATATAATAAATTATCTTTAAATAGTCTTTTATGTATAGAATGGATTAATTTCTTAAAATAATTTTTTAAAAGATTTATTAGTTATTGTATTATTTTTAGTTAATGGGAGATTTAAATTATGATAGATAAATTATTGGATGAGGCTATTAATGAAGCTAAAATTGGAGTTATGGAAAAACATGGAGGTCCATTTGGTGCAGTAATTGCGGATTCTCAGGGAAATATTATTAGTAGGGGACACAATGAAGTTTTAGTTAGCCATGATCCAACTATGCATGCGGAAGTTAATGCGATTAGAAAAGCTTGTCAAAAATTAAAAACAACTGATCTATCTCAGTATGTAATCTATAGTAGTTGTGAGCCTTGTCCAATGTGTTTGTCTGCTATAATTTGGGCTAATATAAAAGTAATGTATTTTGGGGCGACTAGAAAAGATGCTGATAAAATTGGTTTTAAAGATAATATTATTTATGAATTCCTTGCTCATAAAAATCAAATTCTTAAATCTAATTATATATCGAAGATAGAATGTAGTGAAATGATGGAGAAGTATGAGGGGGAAATTTATTAATGCCAAAGATGAAAAAAAAGCATAAAAAATTTTTAAATAGTTATAATATATTACTAATTGTATTTATTCTTTTAATAATATTAGTTTTATTTTTGAGTTTTTTGATTTATAGAAAAAAGAAAGAAAACGAGGGGAAAATTGTTGCTAATATATTAATTCCATTAGTAATTAAGGAAAAAGATAGAAATTTGAGTCTAAATGCAATTGAGTTAGTAAATAAAGATGATTATATTTTAAAAATTACTAATTATCGTGGAGATAATATTAATAGTGAAGAAATGCCTTATAATATTACTATAACAAATAATTCTAAATTAAAGGTTTTTGTAAGAAAAGATTCAAGTAAAGATAATTTAATGATTGATCAAAAAGCTACTACTATTACTGATTTAAATTTAAAGGCTAAAAAGAAGCAAGAAGATTATTATTTTATTAAAATAACAGGGAAAAATGCTAAAAAAGATGATAAAATAAATATTACAGTAACAAGTTAGATAATTTAAATTATGAGGGTCAATATAATTGACTTTTTTTTATTAAAATGTTAAACTATAAAGGGATAATTGAAGAATTAGGAGGATTTAAGATGGATGATACAGCGATATATAATGGAGAAAAAGTAATTTTAGAAAAAAATAATGAAGAAGTTGAATGTGATGTGTTATTTACTTTTGATTGTGAAGATACAATGAGATCTTATGTCGGTTATACTGATCATAGTATGGGAAAAAATGGTCGAAAAAATATTTATGTATCTAGTTATAGTCCTTTTGATAAGAAACAAGAACTTGTGAATGTAACAGATGAAAGAGAACTTGCAATGATAGCTGAAGTTTTAGAAGAAATAGATGAGAGTACAGAACAAAAAAGTAAGTAAGGAGTTTAATTATGGAAGAATTTGATTTTTTTGATACGGATTATGATGAGAAGATTTTAGCAAAGCAAATAATAAGAATAGATCAGAAGTTTAAAGATCTAGAAGATGCTAGAAATATTATTTTTGAAAAATTAGAAGAGAGTGGTAATTTTTTTGAAAATAGTGAAAATTTAAGTATAAAGTGTAAAATTGTTGAAGAACAAGAAGATGGTTATCTATTAGATGTTACTGTACTAGAAGAAACTGTAGTTAAAGTTCCTTACAAAATAGAGAAAGAAGAAGTTTTTAGTGGTTCATTTACTTTAGAAAATGGAATGACTGAAGAAGAACAAAAAAGAAAAGTATTTGAATTAATGATGGCAGATGGTATACAAATTGTTGGTACTAAATATGATATTCAATATGATGAGATACTTGATGAAGATAGGGAAACAAAAATAAATTTTGTGGTAAGTAAGGGAGTAAATATTAATAGTAGTAAACCAGAAATTATTTATAAAGAAATTTCTAAAGGTAAGATTGTGCCAGTTTATAGCTTTAATGAAGATATCTATCTGGGAAAAATAAAAATTGAGGAATTACAAGAAGTAAGTTCAGAAAATGAACGATCAAATTTAATGTTAGAAAAAGCAAGGCTTGATGGAATTGAGATAGATAATTTAACTAATTTAGTTATTGGTATTTCTGGATATAATGATGATTTTATTACATATGTTATTTCAAAAACAAATGAAATAGAGGCAATAGTAGAGCAAGCGAGATTACAAAAGGATGAAATAATTGAGACATCTGTAGTAGGAACTGGTAGTATTGATTTTGGGGAATCAATAGAAGCAGCTGTACAAAGAAATAGTGGGATAGATATCCGAAGTAGTGCTAATTATATCATTATTTTTGATGAAACTCATACACAAAAATATACTTTACATAAAGTAAGTATAAAAAAGAATAATATGACAATCCCTAGTTCTTTACTTTTAAATACTTTAAATAGTGAATTGTCTTCGAATCAATTGAAAGAGATAGATTTTGATATTGAAAAATTACATCAGGAAATTGTAGAATTAGAACACACACTTTCATCTAGTTTTAACAAATTAATAGAACGAGAGGATAAAATTAGTCAAATACTTGATAAAGATTTATTATTGAGTGATGATGAGATCGTAAGTTTATATGAAAAATATTATAATGAGCAACGAGAAGATTATTTAAATAAAATTTTATTAGAAAGAAGAATTAAAGAAAAAAACAAGAAATTAAAGAGACTTTTAAAATTAAAGAAGAAAAAAGAAAAGGAATTATTAACAGCAAAAGAGATGGGATTATCTTTAGATGAATATTTAGATATAGTAAATATTGTAGAAGATAATGGTTTCTTTAAGAAGATGTTAGATCAACTTGAAATTGGCAATATTCTTGAAAAAGATTCAGAAGAAAGATCTAGAAAAGATAAAAAAATTCTAAGAAAAGTAAAAAAAGAAATTATTGAAGAAATAGCTTTAAGATATAAGAAAGATAATTTACCAATTTTAGAAATAGTTGAGGAATTATTTGATTTAGATGTTTCAAATGGAAATGCACTAGAAAATGTTAGTGTTTTATATGATCCAAGTTCAGAAGTTACTATAGTCGAAGAACCTAAAACTTATAATACTCAACTTGCTGAAATAGAAAGAATAGAAAAAAATGTAGCAAGTTTACCAGAAAAAGTTGTTAATGTTGGAGCTACAGGCGAGTATGAACCTTTAAAAGCTCCAGATGATATGGTAGAGGTTTATGATAATAATGTTATTTTATATGAAGATTCAATAAACTCGAATTTCTATGTTAATGAGAGAATTCTTAAGTTATTTAATATAGAAAAAAGTGATGATGAAATTTCTATTAATGATGAAATTCTATATCGAATAGAGTATGATGATGCTCAATTTATTATGAATAATGCTAGTAGTAACTCTTATTCTTATACTAGAGTTGAAATAGTAGAAGAAGATAAAACAGAAGAGGATGCAGAAGATATTTTTGAAGATGATCAAGATAATCTAGAAAAGATTACTATTTATGTTGATCGAGTTACTGGTGAGTTTTATGCTAAAAAGTATGTATTTATAAGATTTAATGCGGTAGCTTCAAACCAAGTTATTATTAATGATAAGACATGCTATAAACTTGATTTAGAAGATTTTAGATTTATTGCCGATAATTTTAATAATGAATATTCACCTTATGTTTTAGATTATCAATATGTAGATATCAAAAGGGAAGAAGATTCCTTACATAATGATGATAAAAATGAAGAAGTTATAATGACTTTCTACAGAGATTTAAATGATAATAATCAGATTTATGTTTCAACAGAAATTTTAAATCTATTTGAATTAACTCCTAATAATGAGGAAATTGAAATAGATGATGAACGTTGTTATAAATTAAGTAATGATGCAGTTCAATTAATTACTAATATAGCTAAGAAAAGTGAAAATCCAAAATATATAATTAAATTTGAGAATATAAGTATAAATAAGAAAGTTAGACCTCATGTTGAAACTGTTCTTAATAAACTAACAGAAAATTTAGATATTGGTGCTAAAGATTATAAAAGATTTACTGCTAGTAATATAAAGGTTTCTAAAGAGTTTGTTAAGGAATTAAAATCTGGTAATTATTTATATAATATTGTTCATATAATTCCTTCTCTTGCGAAAGCAACTTTTAAATTTCTTCGTAAATTATGTGCTAAATTATTTCTTTCTAAACGTGGAAAGAAAGTAATGTTAGAATTAGAGCGAAGATTAAATGAAGAGTTAACTGAGGAAGAGATTGAAGTTTTATTTGACGAATATAAGGGAACTCAATTAAAGACAGATATGAATAATCAGATTAATGGAATGATTTTAAAAAAATTAAGACAGCATGGTTTAGAAAAAGTTGAAAAATTAAATGATGCAATAAAAGATGATTATTCTAATTTATTTACTTTATTAGGATCAATAAAAACTATTGATAGAGAAAAACAATATGATGATTTAACCGAAAAAGAATTTAATGCTTTAGAATTAGAAAAAAAAAGTTTAATTGATCAAGCTGCAGAAAGAATTAAAAATATATTAATTTGTAGAAAAGATGCTAATAATTTGTTATCTGGAGGAGTTCACGGTTTAGAAGAGGATTTCAAAGCTGTTGCAACAAAACTTTCTTATGTTGGAATGCGATTTGCAAAAAATAATAAATTTGATAATGAATTACAACATGAGTTAAGTGAGTATGGTAGTGGAATTACTAGAGCTTTAGAGAATGGTGATAATGAAGCACTTTTGGAAAATTTTATGGGTTTGGAGAGTTGTTATTTTGATAATACTAAAATAAAGACTGGACTTACTGGTAAAAGAAGTGTTGGTAGTAAATATTATTCTCCTTTAGCTGAACAGTTTGATTATCGTGATGATCCGTTCATTAGAGATATTTTTACAACAGTAGCGTTATCTTCTTCTATGGTTAGTATGGTTAATTCTTATAGAGTTCATCAAATAGAGGCTAATGAAGTTTTAGCAAAACAACAAAGTGAAGTAGAGAAGGTTAATAATTCTTATGATTATATTGATCAAGCTTCATCAGAAATTAGTAATAATAAAGATATAATTCAAGAGGGGTTAAAAGCTCAGTCTCATCAAGATGTTTTGACATCTGCGACAACAATAGAAAGATCTGCTTTAGATATGAATAATTGGAGTTTTAATAATGCGTATCATCAAGCAGATGATTTAGGACATAATTTTTATAATCAATTTCATCAAAATGTTACTAACAGCATAAATGATATAACATCTAAATATGGAAACGGAACAATCGATCAGTTTGAAGCTCTTCAAAGTATTACTGATATTGCGAATAATGCTCAAAGTTCTTTAATTAAAGTTTGTAATGAATGTAGTGGAATAATGAAAACTTATGCAGAGAATCATCCTAATTTTGATTTAAGAGGTATTCAAGAGTCTTTAGATTATATTTTAGAGCATCCTGATGCTTTAAGTAAAATGAATCAAGCAATGACAGATACGATAAAAATAAGTAATGGTTTACAAGGATTAAGTAAGAATCATATAGAGGCTTTATCAAGTTTACCAAGTGATATTTTATCAACAGTTGTGTGTGCTGCTTCTGCAGCAGGCTTGGCCCTTAATGTTTCTCATTCATTAAATAAAAAATATTTAAAAAAGAATGATTATAGAAATGATGTTGTTGAAATGATGGAACAATATTTAAATGGTTTTGATTATCAAGATAATGAAAATGAATTAGCAAAAAAGAGATAAATGAAAGCTATTAGTTTACTAATGGCTTTTATTTATAAATTAGGATTTGAATCTATATTTTTTAAAGGTTGGTGGATGTTTTGAAAAATAAAAAGAATGGTGGATTTACATTAATAGAATTACTTGCGGTAATAGTTATTTTGGGAATTCTTATAGTAGTTACAGTTCCTTCTTTATCTAGATTAATAAAGAAGACTAAAGATGAAAATAGAGAAAGTAGTAGAAATACTTTAGAAATGGCTGCTAAAAGTTATGCGGAAAATAATAAAAAAGTTTTGCCAAAAAGTATTGGTGAAATTAAAACGATTAAGATAGCTGATTTAAAGAATGCAAATTTTTTAAAAGAAGATATTAAAAGTGCTGATAAAGAATCATGTATGAAAAATTCTTATGTTAAAATTTTTAAATATGATAAAGATAAATATAATTTTGTAACTTATTTGTATTGTGGTGATGAAGTTCCTGATGAGGATGATGAGAAATATAATTCAAAAATTGCGATAAGTTTTACTGATGGTAATGATCAGGAACTTGATATAGCTAAAAATAAAGTAACTTCTGCAAAAGTTAAGATTAAGTTTGAAAGTGGTTTAGATCAAGCGAAAGAAAAAGTTGGTTTACATGGTTATAATTATATTATTCGTGTAAAATATACTGATGATAAAGATTATTTAGAAATATATAATTCGGGTTCCATTAATGCTTATGGAAAAGAGGTAATTGAAGTAAATAAAAATATTTCTAAGTATATTGATATTAAAGGCGCAACAGATATAGAAGTAATTGCTGAAGTTTATGATAGAGCTGGTAATTATAAAAAATTACAAAAAAGAGCTAAATATAAAGACAAAGAAGCTCCAAAATGTGGTGAAGTTATTGGTGAAGCTATAGATGAGAATGATTGGGATGGTAGTATTAAAAGAAGAACTATTTCTGTTAAGTGTTTTGATGAGGGTGGAAGTGGTTGTATTAAAGATACTTTTACAAAAACTTTTACAAAAGAGACTGAATGGGATTATATTACAATAAAAGATAATGCAGGAAATAGTGCTAAATGTAAAGTTAGGGTTAATTTAGATTGGACGCCTCCTAGTTTAATTATAAAAGCCTTTAAAAAAGGAACAAATGAAGAAGTTGGTGAGGCTCATGCAGATGCAGATAAAAAAAATGAGGAGCTAAAAAAATATAAAAATGGTTATGGTAATGATAATTGGTTAAATAAAGCTAACTATCCTAATGGAATATATTATAAGGTTATTGTCGATGAAGATAATACTATTGGGAAATTAACAACTAATAAAACAGGATTATTAAAAAGTTCTACTGATGTTAAAGTTTTAGATTTTAATAATTATCCAAATAATTTTGACAATATTAGAGAATTTACTTTTACAGAAGATGGTTATAGAAATGCTAAATATAGCTTAATGGATAAGGCTAAGAATGAAGTTACAATTAGTATAACAGCTGCAATTGATAGGGTAGCTCCAACTACTCCAATTGTTAGATTTTGGAAAAAGAAATCAATAGTGAATATTACTAGTTCAGCTGGGTTAACAGAATCATACTCTCCTGGAACTTTGAATAATGAATCTTGGTCTAATAAATTTTTATTTGTTGAGGCTACAGGCTCTACGGATGCAATTTCTCAACTTAATGGTTATCGATATAAAATAGGCAGTAATCCAGAAGGAAATGGTTCATTTTATAATTTCAATAGTAATGTTAAAAATCAAAGTATTCAATTTAAGGCGTGTGATAATGCAGGAAATTGTTCAGGCTTTGTTCCTGGTAATGGTAATAATTTGATTTCTATTGATACTACTCCTCCGAAGTGTACCATAAATACTACACCAGATGGTTATATAAGTGGTAAATGGACTAATCAAGATGTTAAAGTGACAGCAACGTGTAAGGATACTGTAAGTGGCTGTACAACAACCTCAACTAGTAAATATTATGATAAAGGTACGAATACATTTGCTGTTACTTTTTCTGATATAGCAGGAAATACGGTAAATTGTCCATCTGTAAATGTTAAAATTGATAAGGAAGCACCAGAATGTGGTTCTCAATCACCAAAAGCAACAACTTGGACAAAATCTAATAGAAAAATTACTTTAAAATGTAAAGATAAAGGGAGTGGCTGTAAAAAAAATACTTATACAAAAACTTTTGATAGTGGCTGTTCAGAAGAAAGTGAAATTGAAATAGAAGATAAAGCAGGAAATAAGCAACCCTGTGATATTAATGTATATGTGGATAAAGTTGCTCCTATAGTGGTTTGCAAGTATGAGGGAAGTTCTTATGAAAAAAATATGAGAACTTGTCTTGATGCTTACCCTAATCCAATACCTTTTTACTATACGTGTACTTATACGGATGTGTGTAGTGGACTTGCTAGTAGATCTGTAACATGGGGTAAGGGAGTTAACACTAGATATGCTAAAGGTCCTATTAGTGGTAAAGGTCCAGTAACTGATTATTTATGTACAGTGGATTCAAAAAATGCTGGGGCTAAAATACAAAAATATTCGGTTAAGGATAAAGCAGGAAATGAAACGAAATCTTCTTAAAAATAAAAAAGGTTTTAAACCTTTTTTATTTTTTAGAAATTTTAAATAATTTGTTTTTTATTAAGAGCTAAATAATATCTTTTCATTTTGATATTGTTTAATTATTATGGATAGGATAATTCCAATATAAATTATTGTTGATATAAACATTAAACTAATGTTTAAATAATTTATATTTTTGGAATTTACATCATTAAATATTTGAGTAAAGTTTAAAAATGGAATAATAGAAATTAGAGATGTTGTTTTTATATTTATCATAAAAGCAATCATTCCTGGAAAAAAGCTTATAAAGGTTAATGGTGTTAGAGCACTTTGAGCTTCTTTAAAAGTTTTTGAATGTGAGGCAATAGCAATTGCCAGTCCACTTATTAAAGCAGAATAACAAATTATTATAAAAATTGTGATTAAGGATGTTGAAATATTAGGTAAAACATTGATATTTGCATATAGTTTGAAAGAATTATTTACATAAATTAGGGAAAATATTGTAAAAAGAAAACTTAATAAACCTGTAATAATTGAAGAGATGAAAACGCTTAAATATTTTCCTAAAATTATATCACTATTTTTAAGTGGAAATGTTAGTAATGTTTCTAAGGTTCCTCGTTCTTTTTCGCCCGCAGTTGTATCTGTTGAGGGATATGTTGCGGATATAGTGATGGCCATAATTATAAATAAAAAAGCATATGTTGTAATGTAGTTAACATAAAAATTATTATTTTCTTTTGAGATATTTTTATAATCTATTGTCAAAATATTTAATACTTCGTTACTATTAATATTCTTTTTGTTTAAAAAATTTGCTTGTAAATAATTCTTATAACTATTTAAATATTGTTCTGCAACAGATAAATTTATAGGACTTGTTTCTTTATTTTTATCATAATTAATAATATATTTGTTGTTGTTTTTTGTAATGTAAAAATCTAATTTTTCAGTTTCTAGTAATTTTTTTAGTTCTTTTTCATCTGCAATTTTATAATTAAAGTTTAGCTTTTTTGTAAGTTTTTCTTCGATTTCATTTAATTTATAATTAAATCCAACATGATAATTATTATCGATACTTTTATTTATTTGATAATCAAATAAATAAGACATACCAATTATTAAAAGGGGAATCATTAAGGGAATTATAAGCATCATTGAGAGAGATTTTTTATCTCTAAAAACTTCTCTTAATTCTTTTTTTAGTATCGAAAAAATTTTAGTTTTCATTTTTTTTACCTCCAATAAGTTTGAAAAAACTATCTCTTAAATTAGTTGTGTTAGTCTTCTTTTTTATGTCATTTGGACTGCCGCTAGCGATGATTTTACCTTTATTTATCATATATACTTGATCACATATTTCTTGTGCTTCTTCCATATAGTGTGTTGAATATAGTATAGTTTTTCCACGTTTTTTTTCATTTTTTATAAAGTCTAAGATTATTTGACTAGAAATGATATCTAGACCACTTGTAGCTTCATCAAGAATATAATATTTAGGGTCATGTATTAAGCATCTTGCAATATTTACTCTTTGAGTTTGTCCAGTTGAAAGATTTTCAATTTTGTTATATAAGAAACTATCTAATTCTAATATTTTACTAATATCTTTAATTCTTTTTTCGTGATCTTTTTTATAGTCATAAAAGTCTAAACACATTTTTAATAATTCATAAGCAGAAATACTTTTATAGATTTTGGTATTTCCTGAAAGATAAGCAATTTCTTTCTTTATCTCTATTTCATTTTTGTTAAAGTTTTTTTTATCATATGTTATTGTTCCACTAGTAGGTTTCATAATACCACTAATCATGCGAAGTAAAGTTGTTTTTCCAGCGCCATTAGGGCCTAGAATACCTACTATTTCTCCATCTTGGGCTTTTAGAGAAATATCATTTACTGCAAAGAATTTATTTTTTTGATGGTTTTTATCAAGTTTAAAAAATTCTTTTTTGACATTTTCAATTTTTATCATATTAATTTACTCCTTTACTAATATTTAAAATAATTATATCATAAATAGGGAGGTATTTTATGTTAATATATATTTATCCAAAATGTTCGACATGTAAAAAGGCTTTAAAATTTTTGGAAGAGAATAAAATTGATTTTATTTCACGAAATATTAAAGAAGAACCACCGACTGTTAAGGAATTAGAAGAATATTTAAAAATAAGTAAAAAAGATATAAAAAAATTTTTTAATACAAGTGGGATATTATATAGAGAGTTGGGATTAAAGGATAAGCTTAATACAATGGAATATGAGGAAATTTTAAAATTACTAGCAAGTGATGGAATGCTTGTTAAAAGACCTTAAGTAGTAACTGATAGTTATGTTTTAAATGGTTTTAGAGAAAAAGAATGGTTTGATAAAATTATTAATTAATTGAATGGAGGAATAGAATGAAATTAATCGAATGTAGAGGTAGTCATAATATTTATAAAGTAATGAAAGAAAATGAGGATGTTAGTGATAAAGAAATAGTTGCTAATAGCGTGGATGCGGCAGTAGAAAAACACGTTCCACAATATGAAATTAAAGAAGATATGGTTGAAATAGTTGTTAATCATGTTATGGAAGAAGAACATTTAATTGAATGGATTATGGTAGAATATGAGGATTTAGAGATGACTAAATATTTTAAAGCATTTGATAAAGTTGTTTTTGAAGCTCAATATATACCAGGTATGAAAATATATGCGTATTGTAATAAACATGGTTTATGGATGAACAAGATAGACTAAAATTAAACTCTAAATTTAGAGTTTTTTTATATGGGGTTAACTACTATTAAAGATAAATGTTTTATGTTCTAAATATTTTTTATATCAATTGACTTTTTTATAAAAATATTCTATAATAAGCCGCATGGAGGAACCTTATGAATATTGACTACAATCTATATAAAATTTTCCTTTATCTTTATGAAGATAAAAGTATTTCTAAAACGGCTAATCGACTTTATGTATCACAACC
Source organism: uncultured Mollicutes bacterium (assembly GCA_947652375.1). GTDB lineage: Bacteria > Bacillota_I > Bacilli_A > RF39 > UBA660 > UBA3789. Next base: position 72,520 of record CANTCS010000003.1, read on the forward strand.
TGCAATAAGTTATAGTTTAAAAGAATTAGAAAATCAGTTAGGCTATAGTTTATTTTATAGAAATTCTAAAGGAATTGAGCCAACCTTAGAAGCAAAAGAGTTATATAATTACATTTCAACTGCTTTTAATATTTTAAATGATGCTGAGGAACACATAAAAAACTTAAATAATTTAAATATTGGCTGTATAAGAATAGGTACACCATCACACATAGGAATTTTTTACTTGTCCGAATTTATTGCCGATTTTCGAAAAATTTATCCTGGAATAAAATTCGAAATTATTTCTAAATCAACAGCCGATATGGTAGAAATGTTAGAAACTAGAAATCTTGATATTATTGTAGATACTCTTCCTATTAATAGTCAAAAAAATGTAACAAAAATCACTCTTTCAAAATTATACAATTGTTTTGCTTATAATAAGAATATTTTAAAAGATATTAATATTAAAAAAGTAGAAGATTTAAAAAATTATCCATTAATTTTACCAAGTGCAACTTCATCTATAAGACTAAAACTTGATGAATATATGGAGTCTCAAAATACAATTCTAAAACCTATCTTAGAATCTTGGACAACTGAGATGATGTTGGATATGGTTAGAAGAGGTGTCGGAGTAGGATATTTTATAAGAAATGTTATTGATACACAAAATGATAAAGATAATTTTAATGTCATAACCTTTGATAATAATTTACCAGCAGTAGATGTATGCTGTGTATATATAGATGATTTTTTAACTACAGCTACGAAAAAATTTTTAGAATTATTAACAAATAATAAAGTAGGGGAATAAATATGAATTTTTTATTAAGTGATGAAAAAGAAATATCATTTAAAGATTATGAAATAAGAAAAAAATTATATCAAGAATTTATGAATTTACCTGAGTCTTTTGTATCAAAGATGCGTCATTTTCAACCACAAATTGGTTGTTTTAATAATTGTAGTTTTTGTAGTAAATTCTCAGTTTGTAAGAGTGAATATTGGAAGAGAAATACTTTAAGAAATATTGTTAGTGCTTTAAAATACACTGCTCTTAATTATACGAAAGATGATTTATTACTAGCATGGGATAGAAAAGAACACAGAGTTGGAGTAGTATTTCCTTATTTAAATAATGACATTGCAGCATATCCTTATTTAGAAGATTTTATTGATTTATGTTACAAAGAATTAGGAGTGAGGACTAGAATTTCTACAGTAGGATTTTCAAGATTTAACAAAGTTTTAAATAAAGTTCACCAAAATATATGTACAAAAGAAATCTATGCTCTAGCAGGAGTTAGATTATCTATTAGTCAATATGGAAGAGTTTGGGAAGATAAAAAAATAGAAGTTTCTTTGTCAGATTATGCTAAAGATTTAGGTAATTTTTTAAATATTTATAAGCCATATTATTTTAAATTTGGAGCAGGTTTTCGAAAAATGTGTGTAGAATTAAGATATAACCCTTTAGTTGTAAATGCAGATGTTTTTGATTTTGAATATAAAAATCATCACATAATTGCAGTATCAAACTATTTATATATATCTAAAAAAGAAAATGAAAAATTACCAGAGACTTTTATTATAAATCCATATAACCACTCATTAGAATTTAATAATAATGGTATCAAATATTTAGAATTTAATTTAAATTTTAAAGTTCATTCTGAAGAAGAAATAAAAACATTCATAAATTCAAATAAGATAAAAAAAGAAAAAGAAGTAGAATTATATTTATTTAAGAATAAAGATGGAATATACTACTCAATAAATCCGAAACTTACAGAAAAAGGAAATTATGGTATTAATATTTATCCAAAAACCAATTTTCGTAAAGCAGGATATATAATTACAGAAAGATTTTTTTTAAATGCTTTATATAAATTTAAAGAAAGAAGAAATTTAACTTTAAAAGATAATTTACAAAATCTCGATTATTCTGACATAGAAGAAGTAATGAGCTTATTAAAAGAAAATATTCTTTATTATGAAAAAATTGGTAAGCTTGAAAAAAGTACATATATAAAAGAACATATAGTTCCAATACTAGAAGTATATATAGATGCTTTAAAAATTGCTAAATATCCTGCAGAAGTATTTTTTGATAAGAATTTTACAATAGATACTGGAATGATTTGCAATTTAGGAAGAGCAATAAATCTTTTTAAAGGTTTAACAAGTTTTATAAATGAACCTCTAACTCCTATTCATGAAAGAAATTATGGAAGACATTGTTCAACTATGAAACAAGAAAATTATGGTTGGCTTTTAGGATGTGATTTTAAAAATACTATTGCGATTGAAAAATTAGATTTATTTAATACTGCTTCTTTAGAAGGGCAAGTGTCTTTTAGAAAAAAACTTATTTTTGATGATATTAATGAAAAAATCAACGAAAAAAGTAAATATCTTTATCCTGGAGAAGTTGAATAATGGCAATAGAATTTTATAAAGAGCTTGGAAGCTTAGGTTATTTAGCTAATTATTCTAATCATGGCTTTTTAAAAAATGGAATATTTTATAAAACGGCAGAACATTATTATCAATCAGAAAAGTTTGATGATAAAAAAATTAAAGAAAAAATAATTAATGCATCTTCTCCAAAAGAAGCATCTGACATTGGAAGAAATAGAAATTATCAACGAAGAGAAAATTTTAAAGATATTAAATTAGAAGTAATGTATCAAGCAGTTTTAGAAAAATTTCGTCAAAACAAAGACATTAGAGCACGTCTTATCGAAACTAGAAATGAGCCTATAAAAGAAATGACAACAAAAGAATCGTTTTGGGGAGTAGGTCCAAATTTTGATGGTCAAAATAATTCAGGTAAAATCCTAGAAGTAGTTAGAGAAAAGATTAAAGAAGAAGTAATTTTAAGTATAATAAAAAATTGTAAAGATAAAAAGATTTATGTTATAGGTCATGAAAATCCAGATGTAGATTCTGTATTTTCTAGTTTAATACTTACTAATATTTTAAGAAGTTTTGGAATAAATGCAGTTTTTTCCGTTAGAGATAATAATTTTATTGATAAAGAATTAATTAATGATTTTTTTAAAGAGAAATATGAAATTATATCAGATTATAATCATAAATCTTTTATCTTAGTCGATCATAATAATCTTTTAAAAATGAATAAATCTCAAGTAATAGGAGCTTTTGATCACCATAAAATTACTAATGATATAGAGGATTTAATTGAAATAGAATATGCATCTACTGGATTATTATTATATGATTTGTTTAAAGGTTATTATAAATTTAATGACTATGAACAACTTTTAATAGCACTAACAGTTCTTTCTGATACAGAATATTTAACTAGCAGTAGATTTACAAAAGAGGATAAAAAAATATTTTCAACATTAGGAATAAATTTAAATGTTAAAGAATTTCAAAAAAAATATTTTAAAACAACTGATTTTACAAAAGAAATAGAATTCAATTTAAATCAAGATAAAAAAACTTATAAAATAAAAGATTTAGTTATAGTAAGAAGTCTTATAAAAAGCTATAGTCAAGAGAAAGAAAACTACTACATAAAATATAAAAAAGCTCTTAAAGAGTATAAGATAGATTTATTAATATGGTGTGATTATGAGTGTAAAAAAACATATCTATGTACTAAAAAATATGATTTAATTTTTCCATATTTTACTACAAGTACTAATTTAATTTTAGATTATTTGAATAAGAGAGATTATCTTTAAAAGATAATTTTTTTTAAGTAAGGTTTTACTCTTTTTCACTAAAATATAAGATTATGGGTGTCAAAATTTCTTGAAAATGTCAGTAAAATCATTTTGAGAAAATGTCAGTAGA
>CANTCS010000004.1 GCA_947652375.1 uncultured Mollicutes bacterium
AATCTAAATAGAAAATGTAGTTAAGAAATATCCTAACTACATTATACGAGGGGGATTAAATATGAATGAAAAAATAAATAAAATTTTTATTATAATGAATAATTATATAAACAAATATTCAAATGTTAAAATTATTGATTATTATGATCTATTTCAAATTAATAGAAATTCTACACTTGAAGAAATAAAGAATATTATTAAAAAATTAAAGATAATTCTTCATCCAGATTGGGAAGCATATTTACCAGAGTTTATGCAAAATTATTATTTAGAACTTTTAGAAGAATTTGGAAATTGTGAAAAATCATTTTCTAATAAAGAAACTAAAGCGTTATACAATAAAGCTTTACAAAAAGAAAAAGATGTTAATGGTAGTGATTTTCATCAAAATTCTTCAAAAGAAGAAGATGTTACAGAGTTTGAGTTTGACAGTGTTTTATTTGCTATTAAAATAACAACTCAAAAGCATGGGTTTGATTTTGTTTTAGATACTTTAACAAATACTTTTTTAGATTCAGAAGGTTATAAATGGGAAACAAGATTTTCAAAAAAATCTCGAACTAATATTACAAAAATAGGATTAGAAAGATTTAAAGAAGTAGTAAAAAGACTTTCAAAAAAAGATTCTTCTATTAAAGAAAATATTATAGATTGGTTTTCATATTTATATAAAAATGATAAAGAAATTAATTCTTTAATTTATCCATTAGAAAAAGCTTGTTATTTTACTGCATTTAAGTATGGTAAAGCACAACTTAAATCTGCTTTACTAAAATATTATAAATATGGATATGCTTAAAGTTTTACAAGAGAAGATAATTCAAGAAATTTATTAAAAGAAAAGATTGAAGCAGAGGAATTATCATTATATATGGAAATTTATCTAAATTCTTATAAAGACGAAAGTGAAATTTATAAATATCGAAAGTTAAGCTTCTTAAACTTTGATAAATTACTTCAAATTTTTGTAGATAAATTTTAAGAAGAAATGAATAATTATAGTAAAGAAGAAAATAATAAGAAATATTATAAATAATTAAAAAAAATTAATATATAAATCTCTAGTAATCTAGAGGTTTTTTTAAAAGAAAGTAGAATGTAATATTTATTTATGATATAATCACTCTAGAAATGGAGGTAAAAACATGAAACAGGAAAATAATAGAAACTTTTGTATTATTGCTCATATAGATCATGGTAAGAGTACTTTAGCAGATCGTATTTTAGAATTAACTGGAGCAATTGATAAAAGAGAATTAAAAACACAAATGTTAGACTCCATGGATTTAGAACGAGAAAGAGGAATTACTATTAAATTGAATGCTGTACAATTAGCATATAAAAAAGATAGTGAAGAGTATCAACTAAATTTAATTGATACTCCTGGTCATGTTGATTTTTCTTATGAAGTGAGTAGAAGTTTGGCTGCTTGTGAAGGGGCTATTTTAGTAGTGGATGCAGCGCAAGGAGTTGAAGCTCAAACTTTAGCAAATCTTTATCTTGCTCTTGATAATAATCTAACAGTAATACCTGTAATTAATAAAATAGATTTACCTAGTGCAGATCCTGAAAAAGTAATATCTGAACTTGAGGTAATTGGTTTTTCTAGAGATGAAATAGTTTTAACTAGTGCAAAAACAGGTGTTGGAGTAGATGAATTATTGGATAAAGTAATTGAAGTAATTCCAAGTCCTAAGGGAGATAAAAAAGCTCCTTTAAAAGCTTTAATTTTTGATAGTTTATTTGATTCATATCGTGGTGTAATAACAAGTATTAGGGTTGTTGATGGTGAAGTTAAGGTCGGAGATCTTATTAAAATGATGGAAACAGGAGCAGTTTATGATGTTGTTGGGATTTCTATTAATAATCCAAAAGAAGCAAGTGTTAAGAGTTTAAAAGCTGGAGAAGTAGGTTATTTGTATGCTTCTATTAAAAGTATAGAAGATGTTCATGTTGGAGATACAATTACGTTAGATAATAATCCTACTAAAGAAAGATTATATGGATATAAACCAATGAAACCTACTGTATATTGTGGACTTTATCCAATTGAATCGAATAAATTCGAGGATTTAAGAGAAGCTTTAAATAAATTAAAACTTAATGATGCTGCATTATCTTTTGAACCAGAAACTTCTAAAGCTCTTGGGTTTGGATTTAGATGTGGATTTTTAGGTTTACTTCATATGGAGATTATTGAAGAGCGAATTGAAAGAGAGTTTGGTATTGACTTAATTGCTACTTCTCCATCAGTTGTTTATGAAGTAGAACTTACTGATAAAAGTTTGGTTATGGTTGATAGTCCAACAAAGATGCCAAAAAGAGAATTGATTTCAAAAACAAAAGAACCTTTTGTAAAAGCTAGTATTTTTACACCAAGTGAATATATTGGTTCAATAATGGAACTTTGTCAGGATAAACGTGGAACATTTATTAATATGGATTATTTAGATGATAAAAGAGTTACAGTTTTTTATGAAATACCTCTATCAGAAATAGTTTATGATTTTTTTGATAAATTAAAATCTTTTACAAAAGGGTATGCATCTTTTGATTATGAAGTTATTGGTTATAAGGAAAGTAATTTAGTTAAGATGGATATTTTATTAAATGGGGAAATAGTTGATGCTTTAAGTGTAATTGTTCATAAAGATTTTGCTTATAATAGAGGAAAAGTTGTAGTTGAAAAATTAAAAGAAATTATACCTCGTCAAATGTTTGAAGTACCAATTCAAGCTGCTATTGGACAACATATAATTGCTAGAACTGATATTAAAGCAATGAGAAAAAATGTTCTTGCAAAATGTTATGGTGGAGATGTTACACGTAAAAAGAAATTGTTAGAAAAACAAAAAGAAGGAAAGAAAAGAATGAAACAGATCGGTAGTGTTGAAGTACCACAAGAGGCATTCTTATCAATTTTATCAACGAAAGAATAATATTAAAGTGGTGAGTTTATGATTAGTGAAGATAAATTAATGATGCGTCTTTTAAGAGATTTTCTTATATGTAAAATATATGTTCAAAAAGGGATTAGTACTAAAAATATTAGTAGTAAAACAGATATTCCTGTAGCAATAGTAAAAAGAGCTTTAAATGTAGTAACAGATAGAAAAGAAGATTTAATAAGATTATTACCACAAGCTTTTAAAAAAGTTAAAGATGATAATTTAATTAAGGAAGAACAAACTGTTACAGAAGAATTACTTAGTCGTTTAGAGATTGCTTTAGAATTAGAAAAACAATCTCTTATAGTTAATAATAAATATGTTCATAATAGTATAGCATATGCTGATGAAGATATTATTCTTGTTAAAAATATACATCATAAATATTGTGAAAATAAAAGAGATTTAGTATTGACAATTAATCAAGTAAAGCAATTAAGAGATGCTGATTTAAGTTATGGTCAAATTGCTTTAAAGTTAGGAATTTCAAAATCTCTTGCACATAAGTATTATAATTTAAGCGATGAAGAAGTTTTATCGTTAGGAGAAAAAAGTGCTAAAAAAAGATAAAGTGAGGTCAGCTTATATCCATATCCCTTTTTGCAATAATATTTGTTCTTATTGTGATTTCTGCAAATTACTTTATAACAAGAAAATAGTGTCTAATTATTTAGAAGAACTTGCGAAGGAAATAAGTTTAATTTATCAAGGTGAAGAATTAAAAACTATTTATATCGGTGGAGGAACTCCTAGTGCTTTGTCAGTAGAAGAATTAGAAACACTTTTTAAGATTTTAACTAGACTAAACAGAAGTAAAGAATTAGAGTATACTATCGAAGGTAATTTTGAAAGTACTACTAAAGAGAAATTATTACTTTACAAAAAATATGGTATAAACCGTCTTAGTTTTGGACTTGAATCAATTAGTAATAAAAATCTTCAGTTTTTAGAAAGAACAGTTATTAAACAACAAGTAGAGGAAGTTATCAAGAAAGCTAGAGAATTAGGTTTTAATAATATTAATATTGATTTAATGTATGCTCTTCCTACAGAGACAGAAAATGACTTAAATATAGATCTAGATTATATTTTATTTCTTAATGTCGAGCATATTTCAACTTATTCTTTAATTATTGAACCTCATACAAAATTAAGTATAAAATCAGTAAAAAATATTGATGAAGATTTGGATTTTAAAATGTATAATTTAATTTGTGAAAAACTTAAACTGAATAATTATTTTCATTATGAAATTAGTAATTTTTCTAAGAATGGTTTTCAGTCAAAACATAATTTATGTTATTGGAATAATCAAGAATATTATGGTTTTGGTTTAGGTGCTAGTAGCTATTTAAATAATTGTCGAATTAATAATACAAAATCAATTAATAAATATTTAGAGGGTAATTTTTTTCTGAATAAAGATTTTTTGTCTGAGGAAGATAAAATAGAATATGAAATTATGTTAAATCTAAGAAAAAATGAAGGAATTAATTTAGAAAAATTTCGTGAAAAATTTGGTAGAGAATTAAATAGTATTTATAATTATTATAGTTTATTAAAAGATGGTTTTTTAATAGAGAAAGATAATTATCTTTTCATTCCTGAAGAAAAATGGTATATTAGTAATGAGATAATTATTAGAATTATAGAAGGTGAAGTAGATGGATAGAGAAAAATTAATAGAATGTGAACTTGGTTATTTGAAGATAGATAAAGTAAAAAATGCTTGTTTAGAAGTTATTAAATTATTGCCAGATTATTTTTTTGTAGTACCAGCATCATCAACTGGAAAATATCATCCTGATTATGCTTTAGGAGATGGTGGACTTTTAAGACATTCTAAGGCTGCTATTCGTATTGGGTATGAATTACTTAGTGATCCAGCTATTGGTGATAAATATACAGAATTAGAAAAGGATTTAATGTTGATGGCTTTATTAATTCATGATGGATTAAAAAGTGGTTTAGAAAAAGAAAAGTATACAAGATTTGATCATCCGCTTTTAATGGCAGATTTTTTAATGGATAATGAGGAAGTTTTAGGATTAGAGGTAGAAGAAATTGAATTTTTAGGAGATGTTATAAAAACACATATGGGTCCTTGGACAAAAGATTATAGTGGAAATGATGTTTTAGAAAAACCAAAAACAAAATATCAAAATTTTGTACATATGTGTGACTTTTTAGCAAGTAGAAAGTGTATTTTAGTTCCATTTGATGATAAAAACAATATAAGTGTTTAATTTGACACTTTTTTTATTTTTGCTTGTTTTATTATGATGTATTTGGTAATATAAAGGAAGGATAAGTTTTATAGGAGGGATAAATGTGGCAGGAAAAATTATTGTAGTTGAGGGGACTGATTGCTCTGGAAAAGAGACACAAACTAAATTACTTGTAAAAAAACTTCAGGAAAAAGGTAAGAAATGTATTCGATTTGATTTTCCTAATTATAAATCTCCTACAGGTAAAATAGTAGGTGAAGCATATTTAGGGAAACCTGAAATTAGTGAAAGTTTTTTTAAAGAAGGAGCAGTTAATGTTGATCCGTATGTAGTTTCTCTTTATTATGCTGCTGATAGAAAGTATAATTTACCAGAAATAGAGAAATATTTAGATGAAGATTATTATGTGATTTTAGATAGATATACTACATCGAATCTTGCACATCAAGGAAGTAAAATTCATGAAAAAGAAGAACGTTTTAATATGTACCAATGGATAGATAAATTAGAATTTTGGTTATTAAAATTACCTAAACCTGATAAAACAATTTTTCTTCATGTTCCATATGAATATACTTTAGAACTTAGAAAAAACAGAACAGATATTGAACATGAAAAGTCCGTTGATCATTTAAAACATGCAGAAGAAGCTTACTTAGAACTTTCAGAGTTATATAATTGGAATAAAATAGAATGTATAAAAGATGGAGAACTTAGAAGTATTGAAGATATTAATGAAGAAATATTTAAAATTATTGACGATATAGATTGACTTAACATTAAGTCTTTTTTATTATCAAAATAACTTTCATTTAACAGCTAACGAAGTAAAAAAATACATGACAAGTAGCTGAGATAGAATGAAACTTATACTTAAAATGCATAAAAAAAAGTCAAAGTAAGTTTAAAAAATGTTCATTTAAATAAAGATTAAAATTTAGAGATTAAAAGATTATAACCTCACAAAGATAAAAATGTTCTTTTGCTAATTATTGGTGGTGCATTTATGACAAATAAAGTTTTTATTTAGCACTGTGGTGATTAAAATCGGTATTTAAGAATATTCTATTTTATACTTATACTACATATAAGATGTATTATTGTAATATAAAAGTGAAAAAAATTAATAAATCAAAATGCAACTACCAACTAGTTGTATTTTTATATCCCCCTCCCTATACATAATCGAAGAAAAAATATTTTATAAGTTATTCAATGTTTCATGGTGCATACCCATATCCTGTTGACTTAAAATATATATAATTCAAACACGATTTAGCACAAAAATTAATACAATATTATTGAACTGTACCAAATGATAATCTATATAATTTGATAAAAATTACACTGGGATACTTTTTCAGATAAGTATTCTTATTATGTTAAAACTAATGATATATTAGTGAATCTGTGGTATAATATATATATAAACTTGAGAAAGTGAGTGAATTTAATGAATAATAAAAAGCAAACTGAAAAAAAAATACAAGAAAAAATAAAAAAAGTTGATGGTGCTATGGCTCAAGAGGGAATGCCATTAACTAAAGAAATAAAACAAAAACTTTATAATTGTATAACTGGGAAGTCAACAACTGAAATAGAACGAAATAAAGTATTAGAAAAATATAGGAGAATCTATGGATAATAAATACAAATATACTTTTGAAAAAACTGCTGATTACTGTTATAAAGATACTGATGTTTTAATAAATAAACTTAATATAACAAATGATGAAGATTTATTTAATGCCGAAAGAGAACTTGTATCTTTAAGAACTTATGAACTAAATGAAAATCCATTAAAAGGGAATTTTGATTTTAAGTATTTAAAAGTTATTCATAAATATTTGTTTCAAGATGTTTATAGATGGGCAGGAGATATAAGAAATTGTAATATTGCTAAACAAGATTTATTTTGCTTATCAGAACATATAGAATCATTTGGTACTGATGTATTTAATAAAGTAAAAAAAGAAAAATACTTTGTAGATTATGATAATGAAACAACATTAGATAAATTAGTGGAATTATTTGCAGATATTAATGCTTTGCACCCTTTTCGTGAGGGCAATGGCAGAAGTCAAAGAGTATTTATAGAATCACTTGCCAAAATAAATGGAATAAACTTAGATCTTACAAATGTATCTAAAATGGATATGATTGTTGCTAGTCATGAAAGTATTAATGGCGATTATAAAAAATTAAAGGATATGTTTAAAAATAATAGTCATAATTTAAGTGAAGATGAACAATCAGAATATATAAATATTTATTGCTCTGATGAACTAAAACACTTAATAAAATATTAGGAGAATTGGAAATGAAATTAAAAGTGCTAGAAGATAATAATACCTTTATTGATGAATATTATTTGGGAGAACCCGGAGTCTCTTATTATATCGAAGATGGTGTTGAAAAAATATTATTTGATACAGGATATTCTTCTGTTATATTAGAAGAAAATGCAAGTAAAATGAACATTGACTTAAACAAGATAAATAAGCTAGTAATGTCCCATGATCATGATGAACATACTGGAGGTTAAAATATTTTTTTTAGAAGAAAAGAAACATTGAATTAATTGCCCATCCAGATTGCTTTAACTATAAAGAAGATGGAACTGGCTTATATATTGGAAGTCCACTTAGTAAAGAGGAACTAAACAGATTAGCGAAGTGTAGATATACCTACTCATGATTATAAGTTGTTTGAAGTTCATGAAAGTGATTTTTCAGGAAGTGATTCTTCTAATATAATTATCTATGCCTTACAAATAACAGGAACAAATGGAGCGGAATTTAAAATTACAGATAGCTCAGGAGTATCTAAGGGAACAATAACAATTGGAAGTGATGGAATTGGTGAATTAAAAGGCTTAAAATCTGGAACTTATACAGTAACTCAAACAAAAGCCCCAGCTGGTTATGCATTAATAAGTGGTTCTCAAACAGTAAAAGTAGGAACTGGAGGAACACCAGTTTCAGGGAAAGATGGGTACTATAACATTACAATGAGAAATTCCATTTTAGCGATATTACCTTTTACAGGAAGTATGGGAACACTAATCTTTACAATTATTGGAACTTTACTTATAATAAGTTCAATTGAATTAATAATAAGATATAAGAAAAAAAATAAAGAAAATAGAAATGCAACTACCAACTAGTTGTATTTTTTTTATCCCCCTCCCTATACATAATCGAAGAATAAAAATTTAATTTTTTTACTTGACAAATAGTTGGGGGGGGGGGGTATTATTGAAATAGATAAGATAAGGAGTGAGAAGAAAAATGGATAAAAAAATAAAGTTATTTGGCTTATTATTTATGTTTATTACTATTTTCTTAACTGGCAATATAAATGTAAAAGCTGTTGATATTACAACTAATACTACAAGTTTATCAACAGATTCATCATATAAACAGGTAACTAATAAAGGGTCATTTAAAATTTATACTAATCAAAGTAGCAATGATAGAACTTATTTTGCTTTATACAAAATAGTTAATGTTTATTATAATTCTAGTCAAGATGCTTTAAAGTACCAATTTACAACTGAGTTCCAATCATATTTAAACAGTAGTTATTGTCCTAATAAATTTAGGAACTTAACTGTCGAAACATATATGACTTTATATAATGGTGGAGCGATTCGAGATACTATTAAAGGTACAGGGGAAGTTGTAAGTGGAGGGAATCTAACAACAAATGATTATGCTGAATTAATGAGTAGTTATGCAACTTATGTAAGAGAAGAGTCTATTTCTTCTAATACAACCATTACAAATTATTATACTTATATATATTCTTATGCTTATACAAATAATGTAGAAGTAGGAACATATTTAGCTTTACCTTATGGAAGACAAGGCAATGATAGTTCTCCTTCTGTATTTGCAGTCATGGTTGATAGTGTAAGATTAGAAAAAAATGGTTCTACTTGGGAATTAAAAGACGCTAAAATTTTATCAAAATCGAGTTATTCATATTTAACTCATTCTATAGCTAAATCATCATCAGGTGGATATAGTTATTCACAAGATGTTACCTATGAAACTGAACTTGAGGGTAAAATTTCATTTAAAGTTCCAACGTCTCCTGCTAATGGAAAATTTTCTACAATAACTATCAAAATAGATAAAGTTCGTGAAACTCAAAGTGGAATTATAAGATTTATTACCTCAGGATTGACAGGGTATATTACAATGCAGAGTGGAGGAGAGATTCAATATAATGGCACAAAAGTTGGCATGGCCAAAGTCAATGCCACTACCAAGGAGCTTGAAATCGATTTTGATGGTGAATTACTCCCAAATGAAGTAGAATTTGTATATTATGCTGAGCCATTAACTTCAACTAATAGTGTAATGGGAGCTAATACTAGAAATGCATCAATAACATTTGACGATCCTTATACTTCATTTGATGTAGGCTATAAAACATCGGGTAGTAAAATTGTAACATTATATACATATGCCTTACAAATAACAGGAATAAACGGGGCGGAATTTAAAGTTACAGATAGTTCAGGAATCTCTAAGGGAACAGTAACAATTGGAAGTAATGGTATCGGTGAACTAAAAGGATTAGCAAGCGGAACCTATACAGTAACTCAAACAAAAGCCCCAGTTGGTTATGCATTGTTAAGTGGATCTCAAACAGTAAAAGTAGGAACTGGAGGAACACAAGTCTCAGGGAAAACAGGTTATTATAATATTACAATGAGAAATTCCATTTTAGCGATGTTACCATTTACAGGAAGTAAAGGAACAATTATATTTTCAATTATAGGAAGTTTACTAATTATAGCTTCAATAATATTTTTAATAAGATATAAAAAGAAGAAAAATAAAGTAAATCAAAATGCAACTACTAACTAGTTGTATTTTTTATATTTCACTAAAAAAAATAAATAGATATCAAGAATTTAAAAAATCTATAAATCTATCTAAACAATACCTTATCACGATCAATTTTTTTATGTTAATAAATTATAATAAAAAAAACTTCCATTTATCTTGGAAGATTTCTTATTTATCTATTTACAGTTTCAAACCAGATTAGGACATAAATTAACTTAAATATTCTCAAATAAATATTCTATAAACGAGGTAAATCATTAGTTGTTTTTTCTAAATTAGTTTGAGGTTGTTCTGTTTCTAATCTTTTTGTGATAGGTATATTTGGAGGAACAGTCTCTTGTACTATTGAAGTGTTTGGAATTGGAGAGCTAGTGATACTTGGAATTGTTGAGTTTTGCATATTAGCAAATGACGGAATATTAACAAGTGTATTTTTCAATGGATTTGTTTCTAAAGTAATTCCTTGTTGTAAATTAGGAATAATATTTGTAGAAGGTAATTTATCTACCTTTTCCATTATTAAATTTTTATTCTGCTTATTTAAATCAAGCACTTGACTATTATTGCTATTAGTTATAGCACTATCTTGTTTCTTTTTTGAATCATCAAAATCAGCTGCTGTAAATATTGGTGGTGTATTAACTATTGAACCATCATTAGTTGTTTTAATTGAATCATCTAGTAAATCATCACTTTCTTCATCAACTTCATCTTTTGGAATAGTTTCTTTTACAGTTGTTTGAACTTCATTTTCATAATTATCATCATCTTCATTCTCAATTTCAATGTTTTTGTAAACCTCCTCAAAAGAAGTTTTTCCCTCTAAACACTTTATTAATGCATCTTGTAGCATTGTAATAGTATTACCAGAATAAACCATTTTTGCTAAATCTTTTTTCTCTACATTCTCATTACTTAAGGCACTTCTTATATTATCGTCTAATTCCAAAACTTCATGAATTGCAATACGTCCACGATAACCATGTCGACAACGTTCACATCCTTTAGGATTAGCATCCCAAATATTTAAAACATCCTTATTCATATATTTTTTAAAAACTTTTCTTTCGTATTGTGTTGTTTTTCTTTGATAGCGACAAGTAGGACACAACATTTTAGCTAATCTTTGCGATATTATTCCTGATAAAGCCGTTGATAATAAATATCTTTCAACATCCATATCTAAGAGACGTTCAACTGTTGCTAAGGCATTGTTAGTATGGATAGTAGATAATACTAAGTGTCCTGTTATAGATGCACGAACGGCAATTTGAGCAGTTTCTGAGTCACGAATTTCTCCAATTAAAATAATATTTGGATCTTGTCTTAGAATAGATCTTAAAGCAGCAGCAAAAGTCATTCCAATTTCTGTGTTAACTTGAACTTGATTTATACCCTCAATATTCATTTCTATAGGGTCCTCAACTGTAATAATATTTGTCTCGGGTTTATTTAATCCTTGTAAAATAGAATAAGTAGTAGTAGATTTACCAGAACCAGTCGCTCCAGTAGTTAAAATAATCCCATTAGGGATTCCCATCATTCTTTTTATTTTCTCTAAATTTTTTGGATGAAATCCTAAAGAATCAATACCTTGTAAACTTCTAGTATAATCTAAAATACGAATAACAATTTTTTCTCCCTCATTTAAAGGCAATGCAGAAACACGCATATCTAAATAAGTACCACCATAATCTCCTTTAATTGCTCCATCTTGGGGAAGACGTGATTCCGTAATATTCATATTCGAAAGTAATTTTATTCTTGTAACTAAATTTTTTTCATAAGCTTTTGGAACAAAAGTATAATCTTGTAAATCACCATCTATTCTAAATCTTACCATCATACCATCTTCTCTTGGGTCAAAATGAATATCGGAAGAATTGTGTTTTGATGCTGCTACAATTATATAGTCTACTACTTGAGTAACAGGAGTCTTAGTAAAATCAAAAGACACCATGAAACTTTCGGTTCCTTGTTGAACACGTTTTACATCAAACTGGACCATCATTTCAACCCCTTTGTCTACTTTTTATGGTATTTTATTTTATTTTATTATATAATAAATACATTACAATAGCAAGAAAAAGGGAAGAATGAAAATGAAAAAAATTAATAGTAAAGGCTTTGTCCTTGCCGAGACTTTAGTTGTAACAGTTTTTTTAATGGTAATATTTGGAATGATTTATAGTAACTTTTATCCATTAATGGGCGAATATGAAAAAAGAGAAAATTATAACGATGTTGATAGTATTTATTCAATATTTTGGTTAAAAAGATTTATCGAAGATAGTGATTATCAGCCAAATAATGCAAAAAAAATGAATCTTTCCAAAAATCATTTTATGCGCTTTGATTGTCATGATATAATTGAAGCTCAAAAACAAGAAACTTGCAAAAACTTATTAAGTTCTCTTCAAGTAGAAGGTTGTAATAGTCAAGGTAGTAATTGTAATATTTTTATAACTCCTTATAAAATTGATGAATTTAAGGATTTAGTATCAAAAAAATTTAAAAGATATAAAGAAGATTGTAATTATTCTGATAATTATTGCAAAAATAAATATATAGAAAACAATTATGCTTCAGATAATACTGATGGTAATTTATCAGAAGAAAAAAGAAAAGAAAAATGGGAAGTTCGTTCTGAAAAAAGTGTTTTTAATAGTGGGATGGAGGATTATATATTTTCTCTTCCAAATTACAAAAACACTACTAATAAACCAAAATATAGAGTAATCGCTAGTTTCCAACATAGAAAAGATAATAATAATTTTTACTCCTATGCAACAATTGAGGTGAATAAATAATGAAAAAATTAAATAATCGAGGAATAACAACCATAGAAGTAATAGTTTGTTTTGTATTAGTAGTTATTATTACAGTTACAATGTATTCAACAATCTCAGCGTTTAATCAAAAACGCTCATTAGAAAGCTACAAAGCAAGAATTTATACATATAAAAATCTTCTTACCAAAGAAATACAAGATGATTTTATCAAAAAAGGATTATTAAGCGCTAACTATAAACGAGAAACAAATGATGCAAAAGTTACCTATACCGTAGATTGTCAATTAAAAGATAATACATCAAGGAAATTAATTATTGAACAACAACTTACATATTCTAAAGGAGTCCATGAGGGAGGCTCTCCTAATGTTGATGATAGTTTTATGATTAAATATGGACCTCCAAATGATTTAATTGAATATCCACTCCCTAATATAGGGGAAGAAGATATAGAACAATCAAATGGTACAAAGACTAAAGCCATGGATTTAAGCATTAATAATATCATAATCAATAAAGATCAAGATAATGTCTTATCAATATATATTGGATTTTATCATCCAGAATTAGGTACAAGGTATGGAATAGATATAGTTGCCCCAATTAATTATTCACCTGGAGGAGGAGATAGTACAGGGTTTGATTTATAATAATAGTAAAAAAATTCCAAAAGCTAGCATTGTTCCTAAAATTCTTCCAAACAAAAAATATCTATATTTTATCTCTGTATCCGCAATAATACTTTTAACCTGCATATGAATAGAAAGTCCTCCAAAAGCAATAAATAACAAAATATAAAAAGCACGTAAAGTAATATTATTAGTTAAAGTAGTTGAGAAAACACCTTTAGTTAAATCAAAAAAACCATTTAATAAAATAAATCCATTAGTACCCAAAACCATGTATTTAGTAATAATAGTTGCAACTAAATAAAAAAATAGTGATGTTCCATATATTAATAATAGTGTATTAAAACTATTACTAACAGCCTTACTTAATACACTTGAAAAATTACTTGGAATTTTATAATCATTTATAATTTTGTTTTTACTCTTATGAGAAAATAAATAAATTATCAAATTACTAAATATAATTGCTAAAAGCATCTTAAAACATAAACTTTTATCATTCAAGACCATATAAACAGATCCAAGAATAAATAAAGGATTAGGAAAATGACTAAACATAATAATTTTATTAGCCTCATCCAAAGAAATTAACCCTTTAAGAAGTAATTCTTTTGTATATTTAGCTCCACTAGGAAAACCACTAATGGCACTGATTAATAAAACATATAAACTACTAGTATTAACCTTTAAATACTTTTGAATCAATTGAATTAATCCATATTCAATTAACAAACTTGAAAAAATAAAAAATAATAAACTAACTGGAAATAATTTAGTTAAAAATAAAATTGAATAATCGATTATTGCATTAACAATTGTATTTGAATTAAATAAATATAAAATTAATAATGTAATTAATGTGACAAGTATTAATATACTTTTATAAGTTTTTTTCATAATTCTCCTTTTCTTTGTTATAATTATTATAAGGTGATAAAATGTTTAAGAAGTTATTTAATTATATTAAGAATTTAATCAAAGAAGAATATAAATTTATTATTTTTCTAATATTAAGTTATATTGTATTTTCTTTTCCTTTAAATTATTACATAACAGTAGGAGGTGGAACTAGTGATGTTGCAAGTAGAATAGAAGTAAATGACAACTATAAAAGTAAAGGTTCGTTTAATATTAGCTATGTTACTCAATTAAATGGCACGATCCTAACTTATGGACTAAGCTATCTAATACCAACTTGGGAAAGAGAAGATGCCAATCTTTATAAATATGATGAAAGTGAGAGTTTAGAAGATATTAGTTTTCGAGGCGATATCGATCTAAAAACAGCCAATGCAACAGCAACATATTGGGCCTATACCTTAGCAAATAAAGAAATAAAAGAGAAAAGTTCTAAATTATATGTAATTTCAACTTTTAAAGAATATGAGACAACACTAAAAGTTCAAGATGAAATTTTGAGTATTGATAATTTTCACTATGAAACTGTTGAAGAATACAAAAAATATATGCAAACTAAAAAAGTTAATGATATTTTAAATATTAAAGTTTTAAGAAATAATAAAGAACAAACTTTATCTGCCAAACTCCATGAAGAAAATAATAAATTAATTTTAGGTGTTGCACTACAATATGTTAAAGAATATTCCGTAAATCCAAAAGTTAAAATTAATTTTAAGAAAAGTGAATCAGGTCCCTCAGGTGGTTTAATTACAACTCTTGAAATATATAATCAATTAACTAAAAAAGATTTGACAAAAGGCCTTAAAATTGCTGGAACAGGAACAATTGAAATTGATGGAACAATCGGTCAAATCGGGGGAATAGAACATAAAATTCTTGGTGCCGAAAAAGACCATGCTGATATTTTCTTAGCCCCATCTGGAGAAAATTATCAAGATGCCTTAAACTATAAGAAAAAAAATAAATTAAAAATCAAAATAATTGAAGTAAAGACAATAAAAGATTCGATAGAAAAATTAGAGGCCTTAAATTGAATATTGGAATAGATTTAGATGATACAATTTGTGCAACTACAGAAGTTATTCAAAAATATTTAGAAAAATATTCAATTAAAGAAAATTTATCTCCCTTTGAAATAATTGATGATGAAATGATAAAATTAGAATTTTTTAATCTTTACTTAGATAAAATATACCAAAAAGTTAAACCAAAAAAAGATGTGAGTAGTGTCTTAAGAAGAATAAAAAATAGAGGCAATAAGCTATATATAATTACATCAAGAAGAAATGATTATGCATCAAATGTTAATAATGTTTCAGAAATTATTGAAAATTGGTTAAATAAACACAAAATAAAAGTTGATAAAATAATAGTACTTTCTCATGAGCAAACAAAAATTGATATATGTCGCGAAAATAAAATAGATTTAATGATTGATGATGATCCTTATAATTATAAAAAAATAAATGCCGCAGGTATCAAATGCTTATTATTTGATGAAGACAACAAATTTGATTTAAAAGAAAATTCCGCCTCAAGTTGGTTAGAAATTGAAAGATATATTGAAAGGAATAGGTAGTATGAAAAAAATTATCTCATTATTATTAATATTAATTACATTATTTACTATAGAAGTTAATGCTGCAAATTATCAAATAAAAGAATTAATTCCTCTAGACACTTCTACAACAATAGTAACTGATAATTTTAGTTATAAAGATTTCTATTATAATGATAATAAATTAGAAGCAGAAGCTTTAAAAAATAATTTTATAATCTTTAAAGGAATAAAAAACATCTCTAATAAAGATCTTCCTGTTTCAATAAGCATCGGTTTATTTGATCAGAACAAACTAAATATTGGCACAATAAATTATTGTTCGACAAGTGATAAAACAAGTATTGTAGCAGGGACTATATTAAAAAAAGATGAAGAAAAAGAATATGTTATAGAAGTAAATGAAAGATTTCTTGCAGATCAAAAAACAGTACAAGATATTAAATACATTGCTATATTAAATGATAATATTCATTGCCGCAGTACAGGCTCTTTAGAATTTGTTGGAAAAAAAGTAGAGGACATAAAATTATCAAAAAAATCTCTTTTAGATGATAATCACACTCAATTAGTAATTCAATTATTTACTGTTTTAACGATAATTTTAATAATTATTTTCTTATATAGATTTTTATTTACCAATTCATTTAATAATTTTAATGGAGAAGATTATCGTAGAGCTTTTGAAAAAAGAAATAAGCAATTAGCTAAAGAAAGAGAAAAACTTCCTAAAGACGAGCCTAAAAAAATACTTTCTGGAAAAAGTGATTTTATTAAAGAACAGGAAGTAGAAGAATCTAAAAAAGTAAATCAAGAATCAACTGATCTACATAATATGTATAAATAATATAAGCTTTAAGTTTATATTTTTTTATTTTCCCACAATTTCCCACAATTTTTTTATAATTCTAACACATTTATAGTTTAAGATTAAATTATCGAAAGGAGGAATGCTCATAAATTTAAAATAAAAATTAAAATAAAAAATATAACATATTAATAAACATACAAAAGGAGGTATGTCATAATAGGAATAAAGTAAATATAGTGTTATACTATTAATAGGTGGTAATAATGTATAAAGTGTGTTTAGTTGAAGATGAAGAAGCTCTCTTAAATATTGTAAAACTTTATTTAGAAAGAGCAGGCTATGAAACTATTTGTTTTACAAAAGGTCAAGAAGCAATAAATTATATTGGAAATAGAGTAGATTTGTGGATTTTAGATATCATGTTAGGAGATGATAAAAATGGCTACGATGTAATCAATGCTATTAGAGAATATGATGAAAATGTTCCCGTAATATTTACATCAGCTAGAGACCAAGAACTAGATAAAATTTTTGGTCTTGAACTAGGTAGTGATGATTACATGACAAAACCTTATTCCAGTAAAGAATTAGTATTAAGAGTAAATAATATTATCAAAAGAGTCTATAAAGATTTAGACTCATCAAATAATATAATAAACTATGAAAACTATATAATTAACCTTGAGAAAAGAACAGTTGAATTAAATAAAAAAGAACTAAAATTAACAACTTTAGAATTTGATTTACTAATATTATTTTTAAAAAATAAAGGTAAATGTTTTTCTAGAGAAGAAATATTAAATACAGTTTGGGGACAGGATTATTTTGGCAATGATAGAGTCGTTGATGATTTAATAAGAAGGATAAGAAAAAAATTATCAAAAATAAAAATTGAAGCTGTCTATGGTTATGGATACAGAGTTTTATGAATTTTGGAAAAAATAATTTAAGTAAACAATTACTTTTTGTAGTCGGAATAGCTTTTATCTTATTGTTCATTTCCTTAGGCGCTATTCTCCCAAAATTGTTAATTCCTCCAGCTGAAGCTAATATTTATAATTATCTAAATGAACCTTTAAAAATATATGATATAAATAATGATAATAAACTTCTTGATACTGAAATAGCTTATATTTACATTACAGACAATTTAATAACAACTAGTGAAAATATTAAAGATGTTATAAAATATAACAACCTTGGAAAAATACTTAATAAAATGACCAAATCTTATGGTAAATTTATTTATAATCATAAGACATACTACTACTATACTTTAAAATCAAAAAGAGTTACAAAAATTGCTATTTCAGATGATAGTTATATAAATAGAACTAAAACCTCTATACTAACTGCCATTTTTCCACTTGTACTTGGAACATTTTTACTAATAGGATTGATGTTAGTCATTTGGTCCTCAATCGTTGTAAGAAAAATCGAAAAACTAAAAAATAAAATTGATAATATTGATAATCCAGATTACAATCATAAAGTAGACTTTACTACAGATGATGAAATAAGATCGCTTGCTCTAGCTATTGATGATATGCGTATTTCTTTAATAAGTCAAGAAGAATATCGTAAGCAAATGTATCAAAATATTTCTCATGATTTTAAAACACCTCTTACCGTTATAAAATCATATATTGAAGCAGTAGAAGATGGCGTCGAAGATGAAAAAAATGCTTTCAAAACCATCAAAGAGCAAACGAACAAATTAGAACAAAAAGTACACTCACTTCTTTATTTAAATAAGCTTGATTATCTCAAAAATCAAAATAATATATCTTCAGAATTAATAGATATGCATAAATTAATAACTCAAGAAGTAGAAAAATTTAAATTTTTACAAAAAAATATAAAATTTGAAATTTCTATTGACCCAAAATCTAAATTTTATGGATCATTTGAAAATTGGGAAACAATTCTTGATAATATATTAAGTAATTTTATGAGATATGCTCACGCGACTGTTAAAATAACAGTAAAACAGAATAGAATAATTCTCTATAATGATGGAAATCAAATTGACACTGATTTACTTGAAGGAATTTTTACTCCGTTCCGAAAAGGAATCAAAGGTGAATTTGGACTTGGACTTTCTATCGTTAAAAAAACTCTCAATTTAATGGATTACGATATAAAAATAAAAAACGAAAAGAAAGGTGTTTCATTTATAATTACTAGTAAAAAAAGGATTCGAAAATAATGAATTCTTTTTTTGTTCCTCTTAATTATCGCTTGACAAATACTTGGGGGGGGGTATTATTGAAATAGATAAGATAAGGAGTGATAAGAAAAATGGAGAGAAAATTAAAAATAGTTAGTTGTTTAGTTTTTTTCTTGTTTTTATTAATTAATTGTCCACTAAATGTAGAAGCAATAAATATTACAACAAATAATGAAACTTATTCAGGTGATTCTTCATATAAAAAAGTAACAAATCATGGAAATTTTAAAATTTATACTAATACAAATAGTCATGATACAACAAATTTTAGACTATATAAAATAGTAAATATATATTATAATTCTGTTAGAGATGAAATTAAGTATGGCTTTACAACTAATTTCCAAACATTCTTAAATAGTAGTGATTGTCCAAGTACTTTTAGAGCAATGACTATTGAAATATTTATGTCTTTAAATAAAGGAACCGCTATACGAGATCAATTAGATGGAAATAATTATGTAGTAAGTGGAGGAAATTTAACATCAAATGATTTTGCAAGACTAATGAGTGCATATGCAGGTTATGTAAGAGAGCACACAATTAGTACTGATGGATATCTTTCAATGTATTCTCTTTCGACATCTGGTCGACCATATAAAATGTCAGATTATGTTGAAGCGGGGACACATTTAGCTTTGCCAGATGATAGCATAGGAGCTGATTATGGAGTATCAGTCTTTGGAGTTATGGTAGATAGTGTAAGACTAGAAAAGAATGGCTCTACTTGGGAATTGAAAGATGCTGAAATTTTAGCTAAAACAACTACTACATCTTTATCACATCAAATAGCTGCTAACTATCAAGGACCATTTAATTTGTCAGCAGACGTGGGCTATGGAGGTAGTCCAGAAGGTAAAATTTTATTTGCAATCCCAACATATCCAGCCAATAGTTTAGTCCCTCCAATGATAACGGTAACAATTGATAAAGTTCGAAATGAAAGTGGTTGGCTTACTTTTGTTACTTCTGGATTTTCAATATCTGATATGTCATCAACTGGAGGAACAATTAAATATAATAATCAAACTGTTGGAACAGCTGTTAGAAATAGTAGTACAGGACAAGTTAAAGTAAAGTTTACAAGTATAAGTCTTATTCCTAAAACAATAGAATTTAAATATCATGCTGAGTCTCTAAACTCAATTAATAGTGTAATGGGAGCTAACAAAAGAAATGCGAAATTAGAGTTTAGTGATCCTTATACATCTTCTGAAACAGTAGCAATAAATACAGCAGAGAGTAGAGATGCAATATTTTATACATATGCCTTACAAATAACAGGAACAAATGGAGCGGTATTTAAAATTACAGATAGCTCAGGAGTATCTAAGGGAACAATAACAATTGGAAGTGATGGAATTGGTGAATTAAAAGGCTTAAAATCTGGAACTTATACAGTAACTCAAACAAAAGCCCCAGCTGGTTATGCATTAATAAGTGATTCTCAAACAGTAAAAGTAGGAACTGGAGGAACACAAGTATCAGGAAAAACAGGATATTATAATATTACAATGAGAAATAGTATTCTTTTAGTCCTTCCATTTACTGGAAGTAAAGGAACAATTATATTTTCAATTATAGGAAGTTTACTAATTATAGTTTCAATAATATTTTTAATAAAATATAAAAAGAAGAAAAATAAAGTAAATCAAAATACAACTACTAACTAGTTGTATTTTGATTTTATTATTATCTAACTAAAATATTATTAAAATTTTTGCTAAAAAAATTATAGAAAATTTCTATAATTTTTTTTATTTTATGCTATAATTAAATAAAAGAATATAAAACTATTAAAAATAAAGAATAGAGAGGGAAGTATAATATGAAAATTTATTTATAATAATCTTTGAAAAAAAGAGAACGAAACAACTAGTATTTTAACATTTTAAAACAATTATAAAAAGGAAGTTGATAATAATGAGTAGAATAAAAAATAAGACTACAAAAAATATAATCTCGATATTAATGCTAACAATTGGAACAATAATAGCTTCATTAGCATTAGAGTGTTTTTTAATTCCGAATACTATTTTAGATGGGGGTATTACTGGTATATCTATAATAATTTCTAAATTATCAAAAATACCTTTAGCATTTTTGGTATTAGTTTTAAATATTCCTTTCATATTTATAGGTTTTAAAAATCTAGGAAAAAGTTTTCTTTTAAGAACTTTATATTCTATGATTTGTTTTTCTTTTTTTCTATCATTTTTTGGTAACTTTAAACCGTTTACAGAAGAAATTCTATTAGCAACAGTTTTCGGTGGAGCTTTATTAGGTTCAGGAGTTGGTATAGTTATTCATTTTGGAGGATGCGTTGATGGTACTGAAAGTGTAGCAATTGTAATAAGTAAAAGAACAAATTTAAGCGTTGGTCAAATAGTTTTGATGTTCAATTTAATAATTTATACAACAGCAGGTTTTATATTTGGCTTTGATAGAGCAATGTATTCACTATTGACCTATCTAATAACATTCAAAGTAATAGATTTTGTATCAGAAGGGTTAGAGCAAGCTAAAGCTGCCTTAATAATAACAGCTAAAGGAACTTCACTATCTAAAGAAATTTATGCAAAATTAGGAAGAACAACAACAACAATTAAAGGAAAAGGATTAATAAGCGGAGAAAAAGAAGTTTTATATTGTGTTTTAACTAGAATTGAAATATATGAATTAAAAAACTTGGTGGAAGAAATGGATGAAAGTGCTTTTATAACTATATTAGATGTTTCAGATATTATTGGAACTCATATAAAAAGTAATAACAAAAGAAAAATTTAGGAAACTAAGTTTTTTTATTTGCCTATAATTTTAATTTACTTATATATCATTTGAAGTCATCTCACTAGATTTTAGATTTCTTTGTTTAATTCTCACAAAAATAAAGTATCAATTTTATAAATAAATAACTAAAATTAATAAATTTTGATTAATGTAAAAAAACTTAATTAATTTTTAATTTTTAAAAAAAACTTAAAAAAGTGTTGACATTTTAAAATGTTATTAATATAATGTTAATAACAAGCGGGAAAACTTGTTAAAAAATTTAACTATAGTTATTAACAAAATATTAAAAAGAAGGGTGATGTTGAAAATGGAATTAAATTTTACAAAAGAACAAATGATTTTAATACTAAAAGAATATTATAAAAATCATTTTGATATTGAAGGAGAAATTGAAATAAAAGCTTATTCTTCTCAAGTTGGGTATGAAATGTATCCATCACTAGCTACAGTAGTAGAAATGAAGATAGTAGGTGATATGGATATTAATAATATGAAAACTAAAATAGAACAAAAAATTACAACCGATGATTTAGAAAATGCTTTTAGTTATATATTAAGTAGTAAAAATATTGATGTCGAAAGTGTTAAACTTGACAAAGGTATAACATCTATAAGTATTGGTTATGGTTTAGGTGAAAAGAATGTAGAAACTGCTTACTTTAAAGGAGTGAAAGTTATTACGAAAAATAATAATAAAAATTTAGGAGGAATGTAAAATGAAAATTAAAAATTTAAAAATGTATAAAGGAATGTTAATTGTTGTAGACATGGTTAATGGGTTTGCAAAGAAAGGTGATTTAGCTGATCCTAAAATAGGAGATGTTGTTCCAAGACAAATAGAACTTATTAAAGAAGCAAAAGCAAATGGATATTTAATAGTTTTTATTAAAGATACTCATAAGGAAGATTCAGTAGAGCATAAAAGATTTAATGGAAGTAAACATTGTGTTGAAAACTCAGGAGAAGAATTAGTAATAGATGAATTAAAAGAATATGAAGATTTAGAAGATACAATTAGTATTCCAAAAAATTCAACAAGTTATATGGAAGCACCAGAATTTAGAGAATTAATAAGTGAAGCTACTAATATTGAAAAAGTTGATGTAGTTGGATGTTGTACAGATATATGTGTTGCTAATGGAACGATAGGACTTGCAAATTATTTTGATCAATGGAATAGAAATGTAGAAATTAGAGTTCATGAAGATGCAATTGCAACATTTTTAGAAGGGATAGACAAAATTATGTTGATGCTGCTAAATTATTAATGGCTCAACAAGGAATTAAATTAGTAAAGAAGAGATAGTTTTTTTTAAAACTTTGATATTAATAAAATGATAATAAGAAAATAAAATAATTTATTTGATATAAATATATTTTTATAAAAAATGATATTAATGAAATGATAAAAAGATAAAGGAGATTAAAATGAATACAAAGAAATTAAAATTTTTAGAGAGAATATTAAATAAATATAATTATAACGGAGTTTACTTTTGTTATAACAATGAGAAAGTTGAACCTGAAAATAATGAGGTAGTAATCAGTGTTTTAGATGACCATTATAGTGTATATGCAAATTCTTTAGATAACAAATTTAATGCTTATGATTTTAAAAAAGAGGAAATGGTTTTATGTTATGTTGCTTGTTTATTTGATAATGAGGATTTATATAATGAAATTATGAGTTTTCTTAATGATAAAGAAAATCAAACTTTAATGACAGATTTTTATGAATTAACAATGGCTCAAACTTACTTCAATGAAGGAAAGAAAGATGAAAAAGTATTTTTTGATATTTTCTTCCGTAAAAATCCTTTTGAAGGTGGTTATACAATGAGTGGAGGACTTGATGAAACAATTAAATATATTGAAAATCTACGTTTTTCTGATAGTGATATTAAATATTTAAGAAAATTAGGAAAGTTTAATGACGAATTTTTAAATTATCTTGCTGATTTAGAGTTTAGTGGAGATGTATATGGTGTTCCAGATGGAACTGCAATTTTTCCAAATGAGCCAGTGCTTACTGTAGAAACTGATATTATTACTGCTCAACTTTTAGAGACTGCTTTACTTGCTAACTTTAATCATGGTTCTTTAGTAACAACAGCAGCAAAAAGAGTTACAAGTGAGGCAAATAATAATGGTAAACAAATTCCAGTTATGGAGTTTGGAGCACGTCGTGGACGTGGTGTTAATTCTGCAATCGAAGCAAGTAAGAATGCTTTTATTGGAGGCTGCTGTGGAACAAGTAATACTAAAGCAGGGAAATTATATGGAATTCCAGTACTTGGAACTATGGCACATTCTCTTGTAACAGAGAGTGAAAATGAATATGAAGCATTTTTAGGATATGCTAAAAGTAATCCAGATAATTGTATTTTCCTAGTTGATACTTATGACACACTAAAAAGTGGTATTCCTAATGCTATTAGAGTTGCAAATGAATATTTAAAACCAAATGGATTTAGTTTTAAAGGAATTAGAATTGATAGTGGAGATTTAGCTTATTTATCAAAAGAAGCAAGAAAAATGTTAGATGAGGCAGGTTATCCTGATGCAACAATTTGCTTATCTAATGGTTTAAATGAATACAGTATCAGTGACTTATTAAAACAAGGTGCAGTAATTGATTCAATAGGAGCAGGTGATAATATTGCAGCTCCAAATGAAAGAGTTGGTGGAGTATATAAATTAGTAGCTGTAGAAAAAGATGGTGTTATAGAAGATAGAATTAAAGTAAGTGAAGATAGTATTAAAACTATCAATCCAGCAAGAAAAAGAGTTTATCGTTTCTATGACAAAGATACTGGTTATGCTTTAGGTGATGTTATTACATTAGCAGAAGAAAAAATTGCAGATAATCAATATACTCTTGTTCATCCAGTTGAAACATGGAAAAAAACTACACTTAAAAATTATAATGTTCGTCCATTATTAGAGCCAATTTTTAAAGATGGAAAATTAGTATACAAAGATCCATCTATAAAAGAAAAACAAACATATTGTCATCAAGAATATGAAAGTTTATATCCAGAAGTTACACGTATTTCTAAACCTAGTGAATATTATGTAGATTTATCTAATAAATTAAGAGAATTAAAAAATGAACTTATTAAATTACATCAAGAAGAAGTTTTAGAAAAATCTTATCAAAAGATAAAAAAGTAGAGTTTGGTGAATTAGTATGCGTAAAGAAAAATTGGAACAACTACATAATTATATTAATGAGTTGAAAACGGTACGTAGGACTCTTATAGAACCTGAATATATCAATATTGATGGTAAATTGCAAAGAAAAGAAGGTTTTATAAATGTTGAAAAATATATGGTGGAACTTGTTAACGGAATGAAAATACCACGAGAAAAGATTTTAAAAGGTGGAAAAAATAAAAGTGCAGCGGTTGTTATGCCAGTAACAAAAGATAACAATGTCGTTTTAGTTATTCAGTCAAGGAGCAGTACTCATGAATCAGTTTGTGTAGAGTTTCCGTCTGGTTATATTGAAGAAGGAGAAGACCCAGTTTATGGTGGAGCTAGAGAAGTTACAGAAGAAACTGGTTATATTCCAGAAGAAATGGTCTTATTAGATAAATTCTATCAAGACCAATCTTGTGGAGTATGTGCCTATAATTACAATTATCTAGCTTTAGGGTGTCAAAAAAAACAAAATCAACAATTAGATGAAAATGAAGCAATAAGATATTTAGAATGTACTATTGATGAAGTATTTGAATTGTTAGAAAAAGGATATATTACCGACATTCAAACAAAGTACACTCTAAATCTTGCTAAACAGTATATAAAGAGATAATAAAAGAAAGAGTGTGTTATTATGAAAAAAAATTGGAATGACTTTTCCAAGACAAGATACATCCCTAGGTTTAGAACCGTCATTACTTACGGTTCTACCTGAAGGGGATAATGTAATTTATTCCATGGAAAACAAAGATTTTAATGATGAAGAAGTAGAAAATTATGCTTGTTCAGTATATATTACTGGAATGAATGAATTTAAAGAATGGGCTAAGAAGCATGATCGCGAAAAAATTATTGTAGGTGGATATGAACCAACGATTAATCCAGAAGAATTTGTACCATATGCTAAAAAAGTGATGGTAGGTCCTTGTGATGATTGGTATCAAAGCATTGCTCAAGAAGGAAATATTATCAAAGGAATAACTACTAATAAAAAAATTCCAAGATATGATTTGTATGACATAAAAAATAATCAACAAATAATTCCTGATAAAAAAATTGATGATATTTGTACATCTATAGATACATCTCAAGGATGTCCCTTTAAATGTGATTTTTGTTGTAGTCCTTTAATGTGTGATAAACTAATGTCAAAACCTCTTGATTTGATAAAAAAAGAAGTTGCATATTTAAAGCAATTTAATCCTAAATTTGTTTTTATTCGTGATGAAAATTTTCCTCTTCAAAAAGATTGGAGGGAACGTCTTCAAGCAATTAATGAAATGGGAGCTAAGATATATCTTTTTGCATCAGCTAATCTTTTGAATGAAGAAACGGTTAAATTTATGAAAGAAAATAATGTTTATATGGTATGCTTAGGTTTAGAAGATATTACAGTTGATTATACTAAAAATAAAACTTTAAATGAAGCTTGTAGATTACTTCATGATAATGATATTATGGTTTATTTATCTTTCATCGTTAATCCCTTAAAAGTAAGAACCCAAGCAGAAAGTGATGAATTCTATTCTAAATTATTAGATAGATTTATTGAACTTCGTCCTGAAATGGTTTGTGGAAACTTTTTAATGCCTTTTAGAGGTACTAAAATTTGGGATGATTATAAAGAATTAGTTTCTGAAGATGATTATGATTTTTATAATTCTAAAAGTGCTTTTTTAGAAAAAAATCAAGAAAATCGACAACGTATGGAATATGAAATGTTTTATTATCAATGGTTATATTATAATTCAGAATTTTATCAAGAAAATATTAGAAAGTTTCAAATAAAAGATACTCTACATTTAAGATTTCTTGAATTGGAAGAACAATTTGAAGATTCAAAAAATCTTAAGGTTTATAAAAAGTTAATATAATTTAGAAAAACATAATAAAAAAATATAATGATGAGATTTATTTATTGAAACTATAATGAATAATTGTAAATTTTATAAAGAAAGTGATATTATATAAAAGTGGATAATGTTGAGTTTTAATTTAATAAAGTTAAAAATGAAAAGGAGAGATTTATATGAGAGAATATGGATTCATTAGAGTAGGAGCTATAGTTAATCGCT
This sequence comes from uncultured Mollicutes bacterium, assembly GCA_947652375.1. Lineage (GTDB taxonomy): Bacteria > Bacillota_I > Bacilli_A > RF39 > UBA660 > UBA3789. The sequence continues at coordinate 27,052 of CANTCS010000004.1, forward strand.
TAGCTTTAGCTAATCCAATAGAAAATGCAAAAGAAATTATAAAGATGATTAAAGATGCAACAAAAAAAGGAGTAGGGATTGTTACTACTCCAGAATTAAGTCTAACAGGTTATACTTGTCAGGATTTATTTTTACAAGACTGTTTGATTGATGAGGCATATGAAGCTTTAAAAACAATCTTAAAGGAAACTGAGAAAATTAATATTATTAGTATTTTAGGTATGCCCATTAGAGTAGATAATCAACTGTTTAATTGTGGAGTAGTTATAAGTAAAGGAAAGATTTTAGGAATTGTTCCAAAAACTTATGTACCAAATTATTCTGAATTTTATGAAAAAAGATGGTTTCAATCTAGTAGTAATCTAATTAGTAATGAAATAAATATTCTAGATCAAATAGTTCCAATTGGTACTAATATCCTTTTTAAAGATAAAGAAGTTTGTTTTGGAATAGAAATTTGTGAAGATTTATGGTGTGTAAATCCACCAAGTAATGCTCATACCTTACATGGAGCAAATATCATCTTTAATTTAAGTAGTAGTAATGAAGTTATTGGTAAATATGAGTATCGAAAAAATTTAGTTTCTATGCAATCTGCTAAAACTATTAGTGCTTATGTATATGCATCAAGTGGAATTATGGAATCAACATCTGATATTTTATTTAGTGGAGCAAGTATGATTTATGAAAGTGGTTCACTTTTATGTGAAAATGAAAGGTTTAGTTTAGAAAGTAATTTGATTTATACAGATATTGATGTTTCAAAAATAAATAATGATCGTAATAAAAATATAAGTTATATGGGTGTAGTTGGAAATGAGAAATATCGTTACATAGATATAGAAGTAATTGATACAAAAAAAGAATTATCAAGAACTTTTCCAGAGTATCCGTTTGTTCCAAAAACAGAAGTAAAAAGAGATGAAAGATGTAGAGAAATTTTTACTATTCAAGCATCTGCTCTTGCTAGAAGACTTTTAACATTAGGAAAACCAAAATGTGTAATTGGAATTTCAGGAGGACTAGATTCAACATTAGCTTTCTTAGTTATAGTTGAAGCGTTTAAAAAAATTGGGATGGATATGAAAAATATTATTGGAGTTACGATGCCAGGTTTTGGTACAACAGGAAGAACATATAATAATTCTTGTGAGTTTGTTCGTGAGTATGGAGCAACTCTAAAAGAAATAGATATCAAAGCTGCTTGTATTCAACATATGAAAGATATTGGACTTGATGAAAATGATAGAACAATTGCTTATGAAAATACTCAAGCACGTGAGAGAACTCAAATTTTAATGGATATTGCGAATATGGAAGGTGGCCTTGTTATCGGAACAGGTGACTTATCAGAATTAGCATTAGGTTGGTGTACTTATAACGGAGACCATATGAGTATGTATTCAGTAAATACATCTATTCCTAAAACACTTGTTAGGTATTTAGTAAGATGGGTTGCTGATACAGCTGATATAAAAAAGAAAGAAATAATTTATGATATTTTGGATACACCAATTTCTCCAGAATTATTACCTCCTGACGAAGCAGGAAATATATTACAAGAAACAGAATCAAGTATTGGTCCTTATGTTTTACATGACTTTTTCCTATATCATTTCTTAAGATATGGAGCAACTCCGAAGAAAATTTATTATCTTGCTAAAAATACTTTTAAAGAAAGTTTTAGAAATACAGAAATATTAAAATGGTTAGAAGTATTTATAAAAAGATTTTTTACTCAACAGTTTAAACGTAATTGTGTACCAGATGGTGTGAAAGTAGGAAGTATTTCTCTATCTCCAAGAGGAGATCTTAGAATGCCAAGTGATGCTAGTTATGCTATTTGGTTAAAAGAAATAGAAGAATTAAAGGAACTATCAAAATAGTTCTTTTTTTTATAAAAAAATCTACAAATTATTAAATTTTGATTAAATTATTATTATATGTAAGTCTTATATTTATTTAATTTTGAATAATTTGCGTTTAAAGAAAATACTTGCTAATATTCTATTAATAATGTTATAATGAATATGTCAAGGAAACTTGCATAAAATAAAAAAGGAATACCTAGTTTTGAAGAGTTAGGTACTATTCCAAAAAATAAATGTTCAAGTACCGACTTTAAACAGTTGATACTATTTTTATTAAAATGATTAAAATCACAATAATAAGGAGAATTATGATAGTACAAAGATATTTCTCTGTTTTTTTCATAATTTTCACCTCCTTTCACTTTTTAAAGTAAAGGAGAATAGTACCTAAACTAACTAAATATTCCTGAATTAATTATACCGAACATTTGTTTTTAATACAATAGCTTTATTATAGTTTGATAAATTATTGTAGAGTAGTAAAATTAATTTAAAACTATAATGAGGTATAGAAGAAATATATGATATCAAAATTTTTTTATATAAGGAATTATAACAATATTTATAAGAAATATTTTTAAAACTAGTTTATTTTTTATGGGACTTAACTTTAAGATTATATAAATATTTTAGGTGTTTTGAAAGTTTTTATTTGGAAATATATAAAAAAGTGTTGACATTTTATTATGTTATTAATATAATATTAATAACACGACTGATATTTTTTTTAAAATCAGATATTAACAAAATATTAATAAGAAGAATATTGTTAGTAATTAAATTGGTAAAATTGAAAGTTATAAATAAAAGTAAAAGAAATAAAAAAGAGAGGATTATATTTTTATGAATAGTAGAAAATTAAAGTTAATTGTTATGCCTAATTGTAAAAAGTTGGGTGAGAGTATTGATTATGAATTAAAAAGGATAAATAAAACTGATAATAGTTTTTTAGTGGATTTTAAACCAGATCGATTTGGTAATGGTGAAGGTAAGGTAAAAATTAATGAAAGTGTTAATAATACAGATTTATATATATTAAGTGATGTTGGAAATTATGATATTAGTTATAACTATCATGGGAGAACTCATTACATGTCGCCTGATGAGCATTATGAAGATATTAAAAGATGTATTGCTGCAACTAGTGGTCATGCGTCTAAAATAAATGTTTTGATGCCACTACTTTATGAATCTCGTCAGCATAAAAGAAAAGGTAATGAATCGCTTGATTGTGCTATAGCATTACAAGAACTTGAACATATTGGAGTTAATAATATTATAACTTTTGATGCACATGATCCAAGTGTTTCTAATGCTATACCTCGTCTTCCTTTTGAAAATTTTTATCCAACACATAGAATATTAGAAGAATTGATTGATAATGAAGAGATAAAAGATTTGTTAGTAATTAGTCCAGATATGGGAGCTATGGAGAGAGCAAGATATTATGCTGATATGTTGGAAAGTGATGTCGGAGTTTTTTATAAAAGACGTGATTTATCAAAAGTTGTTAATGGTAAAAATCCAATAGTTGAGCATATGTATATGGGAGCAGATCCTAAGGGAAAAGATGTTATTATAGTAGATGATATGATAGCATCAGGTGGTTCAATTTTAGAAGTTGCTTCTAATTTACGAAAAAAAGGAGCAGACAAAATATTTTTAATAGCAACATTTGCATTATTTACAGAAGGAACTGAAAAATTTGTAGAAGCTTTTGATAAGGGGCTATTCAACAAATTATATTCAACTAATTTAAGTTATGTTCCAGAAAGTATTACAAATAAAAATTGGTATCAAGAAGTAGATTGTTCTAAGTATATTGCAGAAATTATAAATACTCTTAATAAAAAAGAAGATATTGAAGGATTATGGAATGGTAAAGAAAAAGTAATTAAAAAAATAAAACAAAAAAAGAAATTAGAATTTGAAAACAGTTAATAAGGAAAGTGATATTTATGAAAATAGGTATTTTTGGAGGTAGTTTTAATCCTCCTCATAATATGCATATTAATATAGGTGAGGAATTAATTAAACAAAGTTATCTTGATAAAATTATCTTTGTTCCAACAGGAATAAAGTATAAATATAAGTCTAATTTGTTACCTAATGAAAATCGATTTGATATGTTGAAAATACTTACTCAAAAAAATAAAAATTTTTCTGTTAGTAATTATGAATTTAGTGAGAATGTTGTATATACATGTGAAACACTTGATTATTTTAAAAATAAATATTTAAATGATGAGATATATTTTATATGTGGTGCAGATAATTTGAGTTATATTGATAAATGGAAAAATGGAGAAGAAATATTAAAAAATTATAAAATTATTGTTATTTCTAGAAACACTGATAATTTAGAAAGTATTTTAAAAAAATATTCTAAGTATAATGATAATATTTTAGTTGCTAGAATTCCTCCTTATGATTTATCATCAACTGAGATTAGAAAATTAATAAGTGATGGAGAATATCATTTATTAGATAAATATTTAGATTGTGATATAATAGATTATATAATTGAAAATAATTTATATATGTAAATTATAAAATGCTAAAAAATGTATATTCTAAAGATTGAGGAGAGATAATATGTTAAAAGAATTAGTAGAAAAATTACTTGATTTAGGTAAAACTATTAGTACAATGGAGTCTTGTACAGGTGGTGGTGTTGCAAATGCAATTACTAATATAGCAGGGGCTAGTGAAGTTTTAAAATTTAGTGCAGTAACTTATTCTAATGAATTTAAAATTAAAATGGGAGTATCTAGTGAAGTAATTGATAAATATAGTGTTTATAGTATGGAAACAGCAGAAGAAATGAGTAAAAATATTAGTGCTTTTACAAATAGTGATTTTGGAGTTGGAATTACTGGAAAACTAAATTCAAGTGATAGTAGTAATCCAGAAGGAGAAAATGATATTGTATTTGTAAGTATATATGATAAAGAAAAAGATAAATACTATAATACTACTATTAAAGTTTTAGTACAAAGTCGTGAGAAAAATAAGGAATTAATTATAACAAAGATTAATGAGTTAATTTTAGAGATATTAAATCAATAGATGATTATTGAAAAAAATTAGGAGTATGTGTATAATTTATTTAGAAGTGAGGTGGTAGTATGGAAAAATATCAAACAGAAGAGGAATTTCTAAGAGATTATAATTCCGATGAATTTGAAAAGCTATCGATGACTGCTGATATTTTAATACTAAGTGTTTCGAATCAAGAGACAACTAATTATCGTAAAAATGCTCGTAAAATGATGAGTGTTTTATTAGTAAAAAGAGATGATTATCCTTATAAGGGTAAATGGTGTTTACCAGGAGGTTTTTTAAATCCTAAGACAGAAACATTAGAAGAGTGTGCTAAAAAAGTATTGAAAAGAGAAACTAATTTATCAAATATTTATTTGGAACAATTATATACATATGATTCTATTAACAGAGATCCACGTATGCGTGTTGTTTCTACTTCTTTTGTTGCTTTAGTTGATAAAGAAAAATTAACTGAAAAAGTTGAACATGCATCTTGGTTTGATATTGTTTTATATGAAGAAAAAAATAATGTTGTTCATTTAACACTTGATAATGGTTTTGATACGATTAGCTTAAGTATTAAAAAAGTTTTAAAAGAAAAAACAACTGATCGTTATCAATTTGTTACTAAAACAAATGATAATATTGCCTTTGATCATGATTTAGTTATTTTAAGTGGTTTGGAAAGAATTCGTAATAAAATAAATTATACTGATGTTGTCTTTAATATGATGCCTACATATTTTACACTTGGAGAACTTCAACAAGTTTATGAAGTAATACTTAATAAAAAATTATTAGATCCTGCTTTTCGTAGAATTATTGCTGATAAGGTAGAAAAAACTAATAAAATGAAAACAGGAGAAGGACATCGTCCATCATATTTATTTAAATATAAGAAAAATGAAAAAAATAAATAAAGTAAAATTATTTATAAATAATAATATAAAATCTCGTAAGGTTGCTAAAGAACTGGTTGAAGTACTTAAAAAAAAGAAATTTCAAATAGTTGATGATGATTTTGATTTAGGCATAGCCATAGGTGGAGATGGCTCATTTTTAAGAATGATAAAGGATTGTAATTTTAATAATGAAATTTTTTATGTTGGGGTTAATGCAGGAACATTAGGTTTTGCTCAAGATATTAGTGTTGATGAAATAGGGGATTTTGTAGCTAATCTATCTAGGGGTGAATATACTTATGAAGAAATAGGTGTGCAAGAGGTTCTAATTGTAACTAATACTTCTACTTCAAAAATGTTTTCTTTAAATGAGATTGTTATTAGAGATGAAGCTTTAAATACAACTAGTTTAGATATTTTAGTAGATGATATATTTTTAGAGCATTATACAGGAGATGGTATTTTAATAGCAACTTCTTTTGGTTCAACTGCATATAATCTTAGTTTTGGTGGTAGTTTTGTTTATAATACTTTTAATACTTTACAAATTACTCCAATTGCTCCTTTAAATAATAAAAGTTATCATGGTTTAACAAATTCTGTTATAATTCCATCAAATAAAATTATTAAACTTGTTCCTAAAAGAAATAATGGGAATTTGATTGTTACAATTGATGGGGATAATAATTTTTATAATAATGTTACAAAAATAGAGACATCAATGAGGACGCAAACAATAAAAATAATTAGAAAAAAAGATTATAATTTTATTAGAAAGATTAATGAGAAATTTTTAAAGTAGGCATTTATTATGGAAAATAAGATAATTAAAGGATATAAAGCATTTAATTATAATATGACAAATAGAATTGGTCTTACATTCAAAGAAGGGAAAATTTATAGGGTAGTTGGTAAATTAAAGTTTGGTAATGATGGAAATGGTTATCATTTTTGTAAAAATTTAGAGGATACTCTTCGTTATTTTTCTGCTCGAGATCAAGAAATCAAACTTTGTTGTGTTACTAGTTATGAAGATGTAGTAGAATATTATGATGATTATTATGGATATTATAATATGTATGCAGCAAGGTGTATTTCAATTGATAAAATATTAAGTCGTGAAGAAATTATCAATAAAATGTTAAGAGAGAATTCTTTTTCTGTTCAACGATTTTGTAGTTTATTTAAACTTACTAAGGAAGAAATGGAAACTTTTAAAAAGCATTTTGATTCTGATATTGCAGTTTTAAGATGTATTCAGTTTTATCAAGAAAATGATTTGGATGTTTATGCAATAAGAAAAGAGGAAAAAGTTAAAACAAAAAGTTTAAAGAGCATCAATTATGATAATTGAATGCTTTTTTATTGTTAATTTAGTATTTCTTTGATATATTTATTTTAATAATTATTACGAGGTGTTTATGGATACGTATTTTTATAAAATTATTAGACCGTTTATTAGTTTTTTATTTAAAATATTATTTCGACCTGTTGTTTTGGGAATTGAAAATATACCATCTAGTGGAGGAGTAGTTTTAGCTGGTAATCATACTAAATGGCTAGATCCTATAGCGTTAATTGCTATTAATAAGAGACAAGTTCATTTTTTATGTAAAGATGAATTGTTTCATGGAATTACAAAGCCAATAGTAAAGGCAATGGGATGTATTTCTGTAAATAGAAAGATTCATGATAAAGAAGCTCTTAGTTTAGGTTACAAAACTTTAGAAAAAAATAATGTGATTGGAATTTTTCCAGAAGGAACAATTAATAGAAGTAGTGATATTATTATGCCTTTTAAAATAGGAGCAGTGAAAATGGTTAGTAAAACTAATTCTTATTTAGTTCCTTTTACTATTACTGGTAAATATAAATTATTTAAAAAGAGTATTAAAATAGAGTTTTTAAAACCTTATAAAATTAAAGATAGTAAAACTTTAGATGATGAAAATAAAAAGTTAATGCATATAATTAGTAAAAATCTTCAAAAAAGTATTTAATAGGAGAATAAAATGAAGAAGGAAAAAATGTTTTTATATAAAATATTAAAACCGATTTTAGGAATTATTTATAAGTTATGGTATAATCCTAAAATAATTGGGGCAGAAAATATTCCTGATAGGGGATCAATATTAATGGTTGGAAACCATATTCATTTAATGGATCAATGTAATGTAATTATAAGTACAAAAAGAGTTTTACATTTTATGGCAAAAAAAGAATATTTTGAGAGTAAGTTTGCTTGGTTTTTTAAAAATGTAGGTTGTATTCCAGTTGATAGGAGTAAAAAGGACGAAAAGGCAACAAATAAAGCAATAGAAGTATTAAATAATAACTTAGCTTTAGGACTTTTTCCAGAAGGAACAAGAAATGGTTTAAAAGAAGAAAAAATTAAAGAAATTTATAATTTATATTTGAAAGATAATTTATCTTATCGAGAAGCAATAGTAAAATTAAAGAAAAATAAAACATCACAGTATAATTTTTTAGAAGATTTATTTTTAAAAAAAATTATTACTAAAGATGAATTTATCGATAATATATTTGAGATTGATGAATTTTTAAAAGATTTAATTATAAATAAACGTATAACAACAGAAGAATATTTTTCTAATTTACTTTTACCTTTTAAGTTTGGAGCAGTATCAATGGCAAGTAAGACAAATTCTTATTTAGTTCCTTACGCTATAACAGGAGAATATAAATTTAGAAGTAATAATTTGGTGATTAGAATTGGAAAAAGTTTTAAAATAGGTAATGATTTAGAAAAAGAAAATCAAAGACTTTATGAAGAAATAAAAAAATTAATGAAGGAAAATCTTAATAATAATGGTAAATAGTGTAAAATAAAGAAAGCTTATAATTAGTAAGTTTTCTTTTTATGTTATTATATAAGTGGTGGTAATATGAAAGAGTCTGAATTATTTTTTAAATGTAATTTATATAAAAGTATAAGAGAAATTCTACATCCAAGTATTTCTAAAAAAAATATTAGTAATTATAAAATAATTATAGACCAAGATTTACTACCTTTAAAAGTTTATTATCCTAAAAAAGTATCGAATTTAAATAATATTTTAATATATATCGAAGGTGATAGTAATATTACTAAGAATGTTTTAGGAGATAATTTTTATTTAGAAAAATTTGCTACAGAATATAATCAATTAATTATAGAGATAGATTATAAAGATTATAAAAATTTATATTTATTAGATTTATATAAAAAAATATATGAAACATTTAAATTTATTTATCAAGAATTATTAAAAAATAAAATTTCTAAAGAAAATATTTTTGTTGCTGGTGATTCAACAGGAGCAACAGCTATATTATATTTGATAAATAATATGAATAAAGATTATATAGAAGTTGCGGGACAAATCCTTTTTTATCCTTTGTTATCAGGTGAATATTTTGGGAAGAGTAAGTTTTTATCTATAAATGATTGTGATGATTATAATAAAAGTATTTTAAATAATATAGAAGAGTTTTATAAAAATAAATTAAAATATAAAAAAGATTATAAAGATAGTAATATATTTCCGCTATTAAAAAAAGACTTTTCTAATTATCCTAGAACTTTGATTATATGTGGTAGTGTTGATTTTTTAATAGATGAAGTAAAGTGTTTGAATACTCTTTTACAAGAAAATTGTGAAGTTGTAGAAATTCCATTTACTTATCATGGATTTTTAAATGGACTGGATTTTGATATAGAGAAAGTATATAAAGAAAAATTAAAAGAATTTTTAAAAATAAATATTTAGTGAAAATATTTATTTTTTTGTTAAATGTGTTATAATAACGTATTAAAAAGAGGGGTTGTTATGGCAAAAGTAAAATATTTTATTGCAAATATGCCTTTAAAAGAATGGTGTCTTTTAAATGGTTATTCTTATAGTACTGCAACTAATTTTATTGCTAGAAACAAGAATAAATATTTAATTGTTGATGATTTATTAGAAGCATTAGAAGATTATTTAAAAAATATGAATACCTTTTATTATTATGAAGGGTTGCTTTTTAAAGAATGGTGTAATTTAAATGGATATTCATATAATACAGCTTTTTCAATATTAAATAAACTTAAAAGTGAAATTACAGATAAAGATGAGCTAGTTAAACAGACTGTTCTGTTACTTAAGGAAACACCACGAAAAACACAGTATTTTTATAAAGGGCAAAATTTAATAGATTATTGTAGAGAAAATGATCTTAATTATTCAACGATTCTTTCAAGGATTAGAAAAATAAAGAAATATAATAAAGATATAGAAAATGATGCTGCTGTTATTATTGCTATTGAAGATTATACTGATACAAGATGTAAATTTTTTTATAATGCTATGTCTTTAAAAAGATATTGTGAGTTAAATGGTTATGATTATCCTTATATTTATCGTCAAATTAAAGATTTAGATGAGAATGATGCAAAAGATAAAATGAAAGCTTATTTTGAAAATGCTCCTGTAAAGATAAATGGAAGTTATAAAATAGCAGGTCTAAGTTTAAGGCAATATTGTATAAAAAATAATTATAATTATTCAACTGTGAAATCATATATTAGCTTTGTAAAGAAAGAATATCCTTCTTTTACACAAGAAGAAGTTGTTATCACTGCTATAAATTATTATAAAATTAGATATATTGATAATGAAAAGTTTTTTTATAAAGGAGAAAAACTTATAGATTTTTTAAAAAGAGTTAATTGCTCTTATAAAATTTTTATGTATTATTTAAGTCATATGAGAGTGGATGATTATAATTTATCTGATGAAATAGTAACTAAATGTCTTTATAAATGTAGAATAAAATTACGTAATGATTTATTTAAAAGTTTAGAAGAGATAGATTATAATACTTGTTTAGAAATTGCTAAGAATTTATCAATTGATGAAGACTGTTTAAATAAATTAGTAGGATATGGTTTTTCTTATAAAAAGGCTATAAATTTTATTTGGTATTTTGGAACTTTTAATGTTAATAAGTTAATTATTAATGATGAACAAATAAAAAAAATAATTATGAAAGATGTATCAAGGAATATGGATTTACTATTATTAATAGGTTATTATAAAAGTGGTTTAAGTGATACAAGAAATTTAATTATTGAAAAGGTTTATTTATCTTGTATGGCTATTTTAAATAAATTATTAGAAGTATACTCACTTTTTAATCAAGAAGTAAAAGAAGAATTAAAATGTCAATTGTATTTATTAATACTTGAATTTATTGAAAAAACTAATAGTAATAGTTTAGAGGAAATTAATAGTTATTTGAATAATTATATAAGAGGTAAATTATTAAGTAAAATTTTAAAGTATCTTGAAGAAATTAAAGATATAAGTTTAAATCAAACGTTAAATAACGATGAAAAAACTAAGTTAGATTTTATAGTTTCCAAAAATAGTATTGACAGAGAATATATAAGTAATGAATTATTTGAAAGTATATTAACTCTTTCTTTTATAGAACAAAAGGTTATTATATTATTTTATCAGAAACAGTTTACGAAAGAGGAAGTAGCGTTAAAGTTAAATATTACTGTTCAGGAAGTAGTTGATATTAAAAATACAAGTTTAGAGAAATTACAAAAGAAGATAAAACCGAATGTAAAAATAAAAAAGTAGAAGTAAAAAAAATATTATGATATAATTTATATGGTGAAGATAAATGGAAAAAAGAAAAACAAAAAAAGAGATAGTTCAAATGTTACTTAAAAATAATTCTATGGATATAAAAGATGAAGAAGAGTTATTGGATCTTTTGATAGATCAACCGATTAGTATTGATGTTGATAAACAAGAAGAAGCAAAAATGACTTTTGGTGATAGAGTAGCTGATAAAGTAAGTGAAATAGCTGGTTCTTGGGGTTTTATTTTAGGGTTTAGTGCTTTTTTAATTTTTTGGATAGTTTTAAATACTGTACTTTTAAAAGGAGATGCTAAAGTTGACGAGTATCCATTCATTTTACTTAATTTACTTCTTTCTTGTATTGCAGCATTACAAGCACCAATTATTATGATGAGTCAAAATAGACAGGCTGAAAAAGATAGTTTAAGAAATCAAAATGATTATCGAACTGATTTAAAAAGTGAATTAATTTTAGAATCTCTTCATGATGATTTAGAATTACTTTTAAAAAATCAGAAAAAAATTTTAAAATTTATTGAGGAGGCAAATAATGATGAAAAAAATTAGTTTAACAATAATGTTTTTTTTAAGTTTATTTTTAGTTACAGGGTGTAGTAATGATGATAATAAAGTAGTTAGTAATGGTCATAAAGTTAATACTAGTAAAATGCAAGTGATGCATTGTAGTAGAAAAGCATCAGCAAACACTGGAGTAGAAGTTGAATTAAAATATGATCTTTATTATACTGGTGAAGATTTAAATATATTACATTCAGAAGAAAAAGTTATTTCTGCAAGTGATGAAAGTTTAGATTTATATGAAGATGCTTATAAAAAAATTCATGAAAACTATGAAGGATTAGAATATTATGATGCTAAGGTGGATAGAGGAGATACTACAGTAATAAGTGATATAACAATAAATTATGAGAAAATAGATGTTGAAAAACTTTTAGAAATAGAAGGTGAAGAAGATAATATCATTGAAAATGGTAAAGCTAAAGTAGAAAAATGGTTAACATTAGCTAAGAAATTTGGAACAGAATGTGAAGATGAGGAATAATTAACCTCTTAAATGTTCAGATAGTCTAAGTGGATAAAATATTTCCCTCCGACGGAAATGTTAAGGGTTCGAATCCCTTTCTGAACGCCATTATGTAAACATGTCAGTAACAATAGAAAACGCACTTGATAATGATGTGTATTTTATGTTATTATGAATATGTCAAGGAAACTTGCATAAAATAAAAAAAGGAAATACTTAACTTTGGCTAGTTGAGTACTTACCTAAATATTTAGATTTGTACTTAATCTTTTGCTAGATTGAGTACTATTTTTTTATGCATAGAATTATTAAAGAGACTATTAATAAAATGATAATTAATATTAGAAATGAGATTAACAAATCTTTTTTCTTCATAATATCAAGCCTCCTTTCTCATGAGTTGGAGGCAAGTACTCAACAGTTTAGTATTTTCTAATAAAAATTATACTATAAAGGAAAAACTAAAAAAGTGAACAATTTTGATAATTTATATTATACTTATATTAGTTAAAATTATTACTATTTCTTATATTATTAGGGTTAAAAATTGGAAAGAGATTAAAGAAATTTTAGAAAATATCTAATCTTCATTTAATCAAGGAGGGAAATATGTATATATTTTTAGGAATTGATGTGGATAATCAATTTGCAGAAATTAAAAATAAAGCTTATTTAATAGATAAAAATATTGGTTTTAAAAATTCATGTTTTACTTTACCTCTACATATTTCTATAAAAGCATCTTTTAAAATTGATAGTTCTAATTTTAATAATATAATTGAAGAAGTTATAAACTATTATTCATCTATACAATCTTTTAAAATAGATATTTGTAGGTTAGAAATGTATGAGAATATAATTTGGATAAGAATGTGTCGAAATAAAGAATTAGATAAAGTTCATGATGATCTAAATAATCTTTTATTAGAAAAATATAATGTAAGATTACATGAATATGATTTGGATTATAAGTATCATACAACATTATTTATGGATAATAATACTAATAGTATTAAAGAAGCATACGATTTGATAAATAAAATGGAGTTGCCACAAAGTATTATGGCGAATCAATTTATTATTGGTGTTTCTGAAACAGGTGAATTAGGTTCGTATACTATTTCTCATAAAATAAAAAGAAAACAATAATGTTTTTAAAAATTTATATATGGTAAATTGTTACAAATATAAATTAAATTATTATCTATAATTTCTTTTTTATCTTCTATTGTCCAGATAAGAGTAGGGATACTTTTAGATAGTTTTCTAAATTTCTTATTATCTAATAAAGTTTTTGAAATAGCTAAAAAGTCAGGATTACAGTATTTTAAAATAAAATTACTTTTTAGAAGTTTATTATATAAAAAATTATTAGATTTATCCGTAATTAATAATCCTACTTCTAATTCTTTATAGTTTGTTTTTAAGTATTTTACTATTCTTGGATTAAATGATTTTATAATATAATTAGAGTAGTTTTTTAATTCATTTATTAAGATATCACACGTTTCCTTTATTTTATTGGTATTTTTTATTTCAATGTCTATTAGAATTTTATTATCAACAAGCTCTAGAACTTCTTTTAGAGTTGGAATTTTTTCATTTGTATTTAAAAGTTTTAAATCTTTAATATCTTGATAGTTAGTATCTTGAATATAGTTTGTATTTTTAGTCATTCTTGTTAATGAGAAATCATGAAAAACGACTAAAATATTATCCTTAGTAAGTTGAACATCAAGTTCAATTGGATAGTTATATTCTATTGCTTTTTTAAAAGCTTCTAAAGAATTTTCTGGAGTTCTTTTATTGTCGTGTACTCCTCTATGAGCAATAATATTTCCATTTATTTTCATAAGACACCTCTTTTTACATTTTAACATAGTTATTAATAATATATTTAAGCTTTTTAAAAAATTAAATTATATTTAACTATTGATGAGAATTAATTTGTTTGGTAATATTATGGGGAAGAGAAAGGAATAAATTATGAATAAAAATAAAATAGAGTTTATTGAATTTTTAACTATAAAAAGAAATAATTTAATTAAAGAATTACAACCACTTTACGAAAGATATGAGCAAAGAGAGGCTGCTTGTATGAATGTTTATGGAGTAGCAACTTTAAAAGAAGAAAATAATTTAAGAGAATTAGAAAGAATTAATAATCTTTTAAGTGTAATTGAAGCTTCTTTTGATTTAGATGAAGTTAAATCTTTGTTAGAGAGTAGTTTGAGTGCAGATAATAAATATACTGTTGAATACCAATTAGGTTTAATTAATCAGTTTTTAGATTTAAAAAGTAGGAATGAAATTCCTTATTATGAAGCTAATAAGTTACCTGATTTTTTTTCAGTAAGAAATGTTGAACAAATAAATTATTCTTTTGAAGGAATGGAAGGTAAGAAATGTTTTTGTTTTTTTGATAATGGATTTAATTCAAATATTATTGAAGGAAATAAAAGAGATATAAGATTTATTTGGGATGGTTTTATTCTTTTTACTGATAAATCTTATACTTTAGAAGATCTTCAAAATGGAATAGATTTATATGACAGTAGATTAGTAGCATTACAACGAGTAAATCTTTTAGGTAAGGAAGCTAACTCTTTAGAAGTTAGAAATTATATTACCAATTTATTAAATGAGAAAAATATTCCTTATGAATTGATGCCAGATAAACGTACACCAATTGGCAATTATCCATCAAAATGTGATTTGTGGTCTACTAGGGAATCAGCTGTTTTACTAGATGCAATTGATTGTGTTGGCAATGGAGATGCTTATTTCTTTAAAGATAATAATTTTATGTATACAATTAATTTTACTGACTCTCGGATTAAACCATTTATTTATAGTCATAAAGGAGCATTAGTTTTACGTGGTGAAAATAGCACTGCCATTTCAAGATTAATTAAGTATAATTCTGATCTCCAAGAACAACTTATTGATATTATAGGTGAAGATAAGCTAAAAGCATATTTAACAGGTGAAGAAATATCAGGTACTTATATTGATAATGTAAAAAGATCATTTAAATAAAATATATAAAATCCTTATATTATTCTAAAATATAATTTTATTTACAATATTTATAAATCAAAAGATCTTTATATATATAAATATTTTTATCTAAAATTAACTAATCAAATAGATATAATTTTTATATCTTTTTTATTTTTTTATTGACAAGTGTATCAATATACACATATAATTAAAGTGTTAGAAGTTATAAAATAGTATCTTATAGGAGAGGTGTATTTATGAAATGTTTAAAGATTGCTTTAACTGGAGGTCCATGTGGTGGAAAAACTACTTCGATTGATAAAGTTGTTTTAGAATTTACTGAAAAAAATTATAGAGTCTTAGTTGTTCCTGAGGCAGCAACAATTCTTATTAATATGGGAATTAAACCATTTGGAGAAACTAAAATTGATATTATTGAATTTCAAAGAATGGTAATTGATTTACAGTTAAAATTAGAAAGTTATGCAGAAGAGGTGGCTAGAAAAAGTGATAAGAAAACTATTATATTATGTGATAGGGGAATAATGGATGATAAAGCTTATGTCACTAAAGAACAATTTTTAGAATTATTAAAAGAAAGAAATTTAACTCAATTTGAGGTTTGTAAATCTTATGATTTAGTAATTCATCTTGTAACTGCTGCTAATGGTAAAAAAGAGTTTTATACATTAGATAATAATTCAGCCCGAAGCGAATCGATAGAAGAAGCAATTATAAAAGACCAAAAAACTCTTGAAGCATGGCTTTTACATGATAATTTAAAAATTATAGGTAATGATACTGATTTCGAAACAAAAATAAATAAAGTTATTTATAATATTTATTCAATACTAGATCGTCCTTATCCTTTACAAAATCAAGAAAAATATCTTATTGATAATATAGATTTAAAAAATATCGAAAATTTTAGCCCTGTTAAAATATCTATAGAACAATATATACTTCCTAAAGACAATGGTGAAATTATCTATCGTAAAACTTCGTGTGATGGCGAAGTTAAATATTCTGAAATTATTAAAACAGATACAAATATAAATAATGAAAGAATTAAAAAACAAAGAAATATTAATGAAAACGAATATTTTACTAATATTCCTGTTAATGAAATACCAATAAGAAAAGTTAGATATTGTTTTGAATATAAAGAACAAAACTTTCGCTTAGATATCTTTGATGATGGATTAAAGTTACTTGAAATAGAAGATACAAATAAAACTAAAAAAAGAATTATTCCAAAATATTTAAATGTTATAGATGATGTTACTACAAATGAAATTTATCGAAATAGTAATATATATTTTAGAAAGAATAATAAAAATAAACAAAAGAAAAAAACAATTTAAAGAAAATATTTATCTAAGAAAATTGTAGTCTTAAATCAAATGAAAAAATAGTTTTCTTTTAAGGAGCAAAATAAATAAAACATAAAAAGTAGTAAAAAACCTACTTTTTCTTTTTCGACAAAATTCACAATATCTTTCTAAAAATTTATGTTATAATAACATATAGTAAGAATAAAAAAAGTTAAAAGGGTGATTAAGATGAAAGATAAAAATTATTATTCCATGAGTAAAGATGAAATATATAAAAAACTACAAACAAGTGATGATGGTTTAACAGCTAAAGAAGCAGAAAAAAGATTATTAAAATATGGTAAAAACGAATTACCTAAGAAAAAAGCTGACAGTATATTAAAAATATTTTTTAATGAACTATTAGATCCCATCGTTCTATTATTAATAGTAGCAATTGTTGCATCTTTTATGGTCGGGGAAGTTGTAGATGCAATTGCAATTATCTTTATTATTAGTATTGATTTAATAATGGGAACTTATCAAGAGAAAAAAGCTTCAAATACTGCAGAAGCTTTGCAACACCTCGTAAAAGAAAAAGTAAAAGTACAAAGAAACTCAAAAGAAATTCTCATTGATTCAACAGAATTAGTTTTAGGGGACTATGTTTATTTAGAATCAGGTGATAAAATATCAGCAGATTTGAGAATATTAGAAGCCCACAACTTTACAGTAGATGAATCAATATTAACAGGAGAAAGTTTAGCCATTGAAAAAAATTCTAAAGTTTTAGCTAACAAAAAAATTTCATTAAATCAAAGAACTAATATGTTATTTGCTGGAACAAGTGTTGTAACTGGTCGAGCAAAAGCTATCGTTGTTCATACTGCCCTTGATACAGAGATAGGTAATATAGCTACTACCTTAAATAATACCAAAGAAGAAAAATCTCCATTAACAATTAGAGTAGAAAAATTTTCCAAACAAATTACAATTTTAATAGCAATTATTTCAGTTATCATAGCCATAATTTTAGGAATTAAAAATTTTCCCTTTGATGAAATTTTATTATCAGTTGTAGCTCTTGGTGTTTCAGCAATGCCAGAAGGATTACCTTTAGCCTTAACTATGGCTTTAACAATAGCATCAAATAAAATGTCCAAGCATAAAGTAGTTGCTAAAAAACTTAATTCAATCGAGTCTCTAGGTAGCTGTACAGTAATTGCCAGTGATAAAACAGGAACTTTGACAGTAAATGAACAAACAGCTAAAAAAATTCTCTTACCAAATGATTATGAATACTTAGTAACAGGATCTGGTTATTCCATTAATGGAAGTGTTACTGGAGAAAAATTAAACTACGCTAAAGAATTAGCTCTATTAGGAGTTATAAATAATGAAGCAAAATTTTCCAATGATACTAAAATAGGAGATTCAATAGATATTGCCTTTCTTGTACTTGGAGAAAAAATGAAAGTTAAAACAAATGATACAAAAATCCTTGAGACAATCCCTTATGAATCTGCTAATAAATATTCAGCAGTTTTCTATGAAAAAAATAATGAAGTATATTGTACCATCAAAGGATCATTAGAAGTTGTAACCTCTTTTTGTAAAAGTATTAATTTAAAAAAAGAATTTAATTTAAATAGAATAGAAGAACAAAATGAAAGTTTAGCTAAAGATGGTTATCGAGTTATAGCTATTGCTAATGGTAAAATAACTAAAAAAGATAATTATAATAAGAATGATATAAAAGATTTAAAATTTATGGGTTTAGTAGGCTTTATCGACCCAATTAGAAAAGAAGCTGTACAAGCTATAAAAAAATGTACACTTGCAGGTATAAAAGTTTTAATGATTACAGGAGACCATCCTTTAACTGCTTTTAAAATTGCTAAAGATTTAAAATTAACAACTAACTATGATGAAGTTACAAACGGTGAAGAAGTTGACAAATATTTAGAAAAAAGTACACAAGAGTTTGATCAATTCGTAAAAAGTAAAAAAATATTTACTAGAGTTACACCAATTCAAAAACTTAAAATAGTTGAATCTTTAAAAAGACAAGGCGAGTTTGTTGCAGTAACAGGTGATGGGGTAAACGATGCTCCTGCTCTTCGTGCAGCTAATGTAGGAATTGCTATGGGAAGTGGAACAGATATTGCTAAAGAAACAGCTAAAATGATTGTAATTGATGATAATTTTAAATCAATTGTTAACGGAGTATTAGAGGGTAGAGTAGCTTATTCTAATATTCGAAAAATAATTTACTTTCTGATTTCTAACGGTTTAGCCGAAGTACTTTTCTTTACCTTATCAATTTTATTAGATATGCCAATGCCATTAGTTGCTATTCAATTACTATGGCTAAATGTCGTTACAGATGGAATTCAAGATTTTGCTTTATCTTTTGAAAAAGCCGAG
Organism: uncultured Mollicutes bacterium; assembly: GCA_947652375.1. Lineage (GTDB taxonomy): Bacteria > Bacillota_I > Bacilli_A > RF39 > UBA660 > UBA3789. The sequence continues at coordinate 46,295 of CANTCS010000004.1, forward strand.
AAAAATATTATGAAAGAAAAACCACGAAATCCCAAAGAAAATCTTTTTGATAAAATACTGATTGAAGAAATATTTGTATCTGGTATCTCTATAGGTTTAATAGTATTTGCTCTTTGGTTTTATCTTATAAATTTTGTCAAAATGGATGTAGCAAGTGCCAGAGGTTATGTAATGGCTTTAATGATTATTATCCAAAACATTCATGCCTTTAATTGTCGTAGTGAAAAAGCAAGTGCTTTTACTGTACCAATTACAAATAATTTAATTTTCTTATTTGGAATAATTGGCTCTGTAATTTTAGGAATTGCAGTTATGGAAATAGATATCTTATCCATGTTTTTAAAAACAACATCAATTCCTTTGATTAATTTACTTAATTTATTTTGTTTAGGTTTTTGCATTTTTATAATAATGGAAATATACAAAATAATAAAATTTCATAAAAAATAGATTATTATGGTATAATACTTTAAATGGGAGTGGTGAATATGTTACATCATACAAAAAAAGAAGAAGAAATAAATCATCAAAAAATAATAGATCAAATAAGATGTTTAGGTCTTGATATGATAAATGAGGCAAAAAGTGGTCATCCAGGAATTGTTTTAGGAGCAGCCCCAATAATCTATAGTTTATACGCCAATCATTTAAGAATCGATCCCAAAAATCCTAAATATTTTAATAGAGACAGATTTATAATGTCTGCTGGACATGGAGCTGCACTTTTATATGCAACATTGTATATGGCAGGATTTGATTTAGAAATAGAAGATTTAAAAAGATTTCGTCAAATTGATTCTAAAACTCCAGGACATCCAGAGTATAATGTAACACCAGGAGTTGACTGTACTACTGGACCATTAGGACAAGGATTCGCAACAGCAGTAGGAATCGCAATGGCAGAAGCAAATTTAAGAAGTAGATATAACAAAAGTAAAACTAAGCTTATTGACTTCAATACGTATGTTTTATGTAGTGATGGAGATTTAATGGAGGGTATCTCATATGAAGCCTCATCCTTAGCAGGAACTTTGAAATTAAATAAGCTAATAGTTTTATATGATTCAAATAATATCTGTTTAGATGGAAAAACATCAGATACTTTTAACGATAATGTTGCTATGCGTTTTATTGCTCAAGGTTGGAATGTAATGACTGTAGAAGATGGAGAAAGTTATGAATTAATTTCTGAAGCTATTGAAGAAGCCAAAAAAAGTACTGATAAACCAACTTTAATTGAAATTAAAACCACAATAGGAAAATATTCAGCTTTAGAAGGTACTAATTCCGTTCATGGAACTCCGTTAACAAAAGAAGATCTTTCAAATATAAAAGAAAAATTAGGAATGCGCGATATAAGTTTTGCTATTTCTCAAAATACATGTGATGATTTCAAATTATTAATTAATAAAAGATGTAAAAATTTAAATGAGAAATTTTTAGATAAAATAAAACGTTTAAAAGAACAAGATCAAAATGAACTTAATTATTTTATGAATGATAACAAAAAAATTGATTTTGTCGATTTAATATATGAAGCACCTGAAAATAAAGAAGAAGCTCCAAGAGATACTTCATCAAAAATACTTAACTCTATAGTGAAAAAATATCCTTATTTAATCGGAGGTTCAGCTGATTTATTTTCTTCTAATAAAACTTATATAGAAGAAGGAGGTAATTTTACAGCTGATAATTATTTAGGAAAAAATATATTTTATGGTGTAAGAGAACATGCTATGGGAGCCATAACTAATGGTTTCAGTTTATGTGGATTCAAACCTTATGCTTCAACATTCTTAACATTTAGTGACTATTTAAAACCAGCATTACGACTAACATCTCTTATGAATCTTTCAAATATTTTTATTTTTACTCATGATTCGATTAGTGTAGGAGAGGATGGTCCCACTCATCAACCAGTCGAGCAATTACTTGACTTAAGAGTTCTTCCTAATATGGATGTCTTTAGACCTGCTGATGCTAATGAAGTAATAGGCTCTTATAAGACTATTCTAGAAAAAGAGCAAGGACCAAGTGCTATAGCCTTATCTAGAAATACTCTTCCTATTTTAGAATATACCAAAGCAAATGAAGTTGAAAATGGCGGTTATATCTTAATTGATTCTATGAAAAAACCAGATGGAATAATTATATCTAGTGGGGAAGAGTTACATCAAGTTATTAAAGCTACGCAAATTTTAAAAACAAAAGGAATCGACATCAGAGTTGTTTCTATGCCAAATTTAAATAGGTTTTTAAAACAAGACACTGAATATATTGAAAATATTCTTCCTGTAGAAATAAGAAAAATAGTTGTAGAAACTTCACCATCTTATTCATGGAATAGTTTGATTTTTAATCAAAAATACATTATTACTCAAGAAGACTTTGGAGTTTGTGGAAAATGTGAAGATATTTATAAAAAGTTTGGTTTTGATGCTGAAACTTTAGCAACTAAATTAGAAGATCTACTAAAATAAACAAAAATAGACATTTTATTTTGATACCATTAATATGGTGATAAAAATGAAAGTCTATTATGCTTTTAAGTTAAAAACTGAATTTTTAAATCTTTATAAAGATAAGCCTAGTGTACTCTATAGTATTTTAAAAAGTATTTATTTTTTAGATAAAAGTGATGTTGCGTATGGTTATAACTTATTTAAACAATTGATTACCCCATTACGAAAAAATAATATCGATCGTAACATTTTTATAAAATTACATAAAGAATATCCATATATTAAAAGAGAAAATATTCATTATATAAATAATTTTTATAAAGATGAAGTAAGTAGATTGATAATTAATAATTATTATATTAGATTAGAATTGGATCAAGATTTTTCTAGTTTCTTTTCCATTTTATATGATGAAATAGATAATTTATTTGTTTGTAATTTTAAACAGACTGATTTTTTCTTTTTAAAAGAATATCTGAGAAAAGAACTTGTCTAAATATTCTTATTTATGTAAAATAGAAGTTAAGGAGATGATTTTTTATGTTACATGATATTTTAATTTTGTCAGCAGGACTTTTATTAGGTTTAGTAATAGGTTTCTTTGGAGCTAAATATTTTATGAAGAAATATTTAAAAAAGAACCCTCCAATTAATGAAAATATGATTAAAACATTAATGATGCAAATGGGCAGAAAACCTAATCAAAAACAAATTAATCAAATGATGAAAGCTATGGAAAAATATCAATAATTAATATGTAGAGAAATTTACATATTTTTTATTGTAAAATAAAAAGAATAATGATATTATACTAAAAAAAGTTTAGGAATGTGATAGTATGGCAGGAAAGAGAGAAGAATATCTTAGTTGGGAAGAGTATTATATGGGAATAGCTCTTTTAGCATCAATGAGAAGTAAAGATCCACATAATCAAATTGGGGCCTGCATCGTTGATGAAGAAGAACATCAAATTTTATCAATTGGTTATAATGGTTTAACTAAAGGTATGAATGATGATTTATTTGATTGGCTTTCAACAGGAGAAGCTACAAATAATAAAAAACATATTAAAGATTATTATGTTATACATGCAGAGAGAAATGCAATTTTAAACTTTTCAGGTGATAAAAAAATCTTACAAGGAAAAACTTTATATGTAACTTGGTCACCTTGTACAGAATGTATAAAAGAAATTATTCAAGTTGGAATCTCCAAAATTATCTATTTAAGAGAATACTCAAAAAAAGATTTAATTGAAATTGGTAATATAATGTTAAATTGTGCTGATGTAATAATAGAACCTTATAATAAAAAAAGAGAAATTTCTAAAGAAGAATTTGCAAAAACAACAGCGAATATACAACAGAAAATAAAGAAATTAGGTGAATGGAAGTAACTATTCAGTCGAGTACTTTTATTTTTAAATTTTTTAAAATAGTTAGTAGATGGTGATTAAATGAATTTTTTATATTTAAATAAAATGGTTGAATATATCGAAGATAATATTGATGACTTCATAGATTATAATATGCTTAGTAAAATAGTGAATACTAATATATTTATTCTTGAAAGAATTTTTATGTTTTTAACAAATATGACAATAAATGAATATATAAAAATGAGAAGATTAAGTAAAGCTTTTGAAGATATAAGAAATACAGATAAAAAAATTATAGATATAGCTTTAAAATATCAATATAATTCAGCAACATCTTTTAATAGAGCTTTTAAAAAATTATTCAATATAACTCCAAGTGAATGCAGAAAAAGTGACGGTATTTATAAAATTATACCTAAATTATATTTTGAATCTAATAATAAAATTTATAATTTTGACTATAATATAAAAAAAATAAATTCTATAAGTTTGTATTGCTATCATGTAAAAGCAGAATCACATTCTAATTTATTGTACAAAATTAAAGAGTTATATGAAAAAATTAAAATTAATGGTAGATATGAACAATTTAATGAAACAGGAATGTATGGCATATTTTCTAAAGAAGAAAATATTTATCATTATTATTTAGGTCCTACTTTGTCTTTTTTAGATTTAGAAATTTTAAAGCTAGAAGAAAATCAATATGCAGAGTTTAAACTTAATACAAGAAATCAAGAAAAAATTGTAGCATTACAAGATAGAATTAATAAGCAATGGATACCATCAACGAATTATAATGTTAAAAACAATTTAAAAATCGAATTATATAAAAAAGAAGAATGTTTTATATATTTACCTATAAATAGTTTACAATTTTAATATTTAAAATGTAGTGCAAGAGAATTTTAAACATACTATACTTTTATTGGTGAATATTATGTTTAAAAGAAATAAAAAAATTATAAAAGACTATTTTTCATTAGTAAAATTTAAGAATAAATATTTAATACTATTTATAATAGTTGATTTAATTAATGTTTTAGTTGGTTTATTGATACCATATTTTATGTCAATTATAGTTAATAAAGTAACTAATAATTTTTATTTTGAAGCATTTATTTTTGTTGTTTTTTTAGGTTTAAGCTTTTTATTTAATAAAATTCTTTCTTATTATACTAATTGGACTTATGCTAATTTTTTTAAAGAGATTTATGTAGATATACATCGATTATTAGTAAGTAGTATCTGTAATTATGATTTTTTAAAATTAAAAAAATTATCTATTGGAAAAGTTATTCATTCTTCAAATATGGATATTATAAATATTGCTGAAATGCCTTCATTTTTTATTAAAATTTTTTTTGAGGTAATTAAATTAATTATTATATATTTTGTATTTTTTAGACAAAATATAATTATAGCTCTTTATGTTATTGCAATTAATGTGATATATTATAAATATTTCGAAAGGATATAATCATAAGAGTATATTTTATTTAAAGAAACAGAGAAAATATGCTGATAAATTAATTGAAGTGGTTAGTGAGATTATTGAGGGATTTAAGGATATTAAATGTTTTGGAATAGGTGATAAATTAAACAAAAAATTAAATTTATATAGAAGTAAGTGGCAAGAAAGTTACTTTTTTAAAAGAAAGTATAATTTTACTCGAAAAACATTAGTAGGTCTAATAATTGATTTTGGAAAAATAGGTTTATTAATTATTATGGTAATAATGATTTCAAAAGATAAAATGGATATTGCTATGTTTTTATTATTAATTTCTTATTTTGATAAAATAAAAGAAGCAACTAATAATATAATTAGTTTTGATGTTTCAATTATGGAAGAGGCTGTTTGTTTATATAGAATAAGAGATATTATATTTTATAAAAATAAATTGACGGGGTTATATGGTAGAAAGCATAAGAGTAATGTTTTAGGTTTTGTAGAATTTAGAAATGTATCTTTTAAATATAGTCAAGATTTTATTTTGAAAAATATTTCATTTTGTACAAATCCACAAAGCATAACCGCAATTGTTGGTAAAACAGGAGTGGGGAAAACTACTATATTTAATCTTCTTTTAAAATTAATCAAAGTAAAAAAAGGTGAAATTTTTATTGATAATATTAATATTTATGAATATTCTTTGGATATTTATAATTCAATAGTTACTGTTGTAAATCAAAAAACATTTATTTTTAATATGAGTATTAGAGAAAATTTATCACTAATTGATACTAATAAAAAAAGACAAATTGAAGTTTGTAAGAAAGTTGGAATTCATGATTTCATAATGTCTTTACCGCAAGGATATAATACAATTTTAAAAGATGATGCAACTAATATTAGTGGAGGACAAAAACAATTATTATCTTTAGCTAGAGCATTACTTTCTAATACTAAAATAATACTTCTTGATGAAGTAACATCTTCATTAGATCCTAATACAAAAGAGCAAATTATAAAACTTTTAGAAGAATTAAAAATTAATCATACACTTATTGTTATAACGCATGAGATGGAATTAATGAAAATAGCCGATAAAATTATCATGTTGGAAAATAAATATGTAAAAAGTTTCAATACAATGGAAGAAATGATAAGCAATAAGAAAAAATCAAACTAAATATTTTATAATAATTCATAAATAGACATACAGTTTTATTTATGATAATATAAAAGAAAATGTCTACAGTAACTAAAATAATTATAGGAGGAAGAGAATGAAAGACTTTAAAGAAAAACTTAGTTTAGTTCCAACCAAACCAGGAAGTTATCAAATGAAAAACAAAGATGGAATAATAATTTATGTTGGAAAAGCTAAAAATTTACAACGTAGACTTAGAAGTTATTTTACAAGAACAGTTACTGGAAAGACTAAAATGCTAGTTGAAGATATAGATGATTTTGAGTATATTGTTACATCAAGTGAATTAGAAAGCTTGATACTAGAAATTACTTTAATTAAAAAATATGATCCAAAATATAATATTCTTCTTCGTGACGATAAATCTTATCCATACATTGAATTAACTAATGATAAATTTCCAACACTTAAAGTTGTACGCAATGTTAAAAGAAAAAAGAATAAAAATCACTTATACGGACCATATCCTAACGTTAGTGCTGCAAGAAAAACAGTTAATATTATTAATCGTATTTATCCATTACGAAAATGTGATAATTTAAAGAAAGATTTATGTCTTTATTTTCATATAAATGAATGCCTAGGTTATTGTAAAAAAGAAGTAGATACTGAAAAAATTGCTTTGATGAAAAAAGAAATAATTTCTTTTCTAAAAGGAGATAGTTCGATTATAGCAAATAAAATAGAAAATGAGATGCAACGAGCTAGTGAAAATCTAAATTATGAACGAGCTTTAGAATTAAAAAATATGCTTGAAGATATCGATACAACTTTAAAGAAACAAAAAATCGACTTAAACAAGAATTATAATTTTGACTTAATTAATTATTATTATGAAAATAATTATTTAGCCATAGAAATTTTCTTTATAAGAGAGGGACTTCTTTTTGGACGTCACAATGAAATTATATCCTCACTTGGAGATATCTCTAATGAAATTACTGAGTATTTAGTAAAATTTTATGATAAAGGAATATTACCACGTGAATTAGTAATACCTAATGAATTAGATGAAGAACTTCTTAGTAATTATTTTAATATAAAAGTTGTAAAACCTCAAAAAGGTAAATTGAAAAATTTAGTAAATTTAGCCTATGAAAATGCCAAAGAACAATTAGAACTTGAAAAAGAAACATTAAAAAGAGATGATGACGAAAGATTAAATGCTTTAAATGAGTTAAAAAACTTATTACAATTAGATAAATTAAGTCGTATGGAATCATTTGACAATTCACATTTATTTGGAACTTTTTATGTTGGAGGAATGGTTGTTTTCGATGATTTTTTACCCAATAAAGATTTATATCGTAAATATAAAATTTCTACGGAAGTTAAAGATGATTTATCAGCAATGAAAGAAGTTATTTATAGGCGTTATTTTAAAACTTTAATGGAAGAATCTTATAAACCCGATCTAATTGTAATGGATGGAGGTAAATTACAAATAAGTGTTTGTAAAGAAATAATTGATTCTTTAGGTTTAAAAATTCCTATAATTGGTTTAGTAAAGGATAAAACACATCGTACTAGTTATATAATGAATGATAAATATGAAATTTTAAATGTAAGTAAAGATTCTAAGTTGTTTTTATTCTTAACAAGAATTCAAGACGAAGTCCATCGCTTTGCAATAAGTTATCATCGTAATATTAAAGCCAAAGGAGCATTATCAAGCATTTTAGATGTAGTGCCAGGAATAGGAGAAGTGCGTAAAAAAGAATTGTTAAAACATTTTGGTTCTCTAAAAAAGATTAAAGAAGCATCGATTGAGGAGTTAAGTAATATTGTAGGGAATGAGATTGCAACAAATTTATTAAATTATTTAAAAGAAGTGTAGGTGTATTTAATGAGTAGTATAACAGTAATGGATGAAGTTTTAGCCAATAAAATTGCTGCCGGAGAAGTAGTAGAAAAAACAATGAATGTAGTTAAAGAACTTGTTGAGAATTCTATTGATGCTAAAAGTAGTGAAATAACTATTAAACTAATTGATTCAGGTGTTAAAGAAATTGAGGTTTCAGATAACGGAATCGGAATGGATGAAGAGGATGCTAAACTGGCCTTTCAACGTCATGCCACTTCTAAATTAAAAAATTTAGATGATTTATTTTATATCGAAAGTTTAGGTTTTCGTGGGGAGGCATTACCATCTATTGCAAGTGTATCTAATATAACATTAAAAACAAGCGATGGAAAAAAAGGAACACTAGTTACTATTGCAGGTGGAAAAGCCATGACAGTAGAAAGATGCGATTTACAAAAAGGTACGACAATTACTGTAAGTGATTTATTTTATAATACTCCTGTTAGATTAAAATATTTAAAAAATCTTTATGTTGAACTTGCTCATATTGTTGAATATTTAAATAAGATGGCCTTGTCATATCCAAATATAAAATTTACATTAATAAATAATGAGAAAACCCTTCTTCAAACAGACGGTAATGGCGATTTATTAAAAGTAATTTACTTTATATATGGAGTAGATATAACTAAAAAGATGATTGCTATAAATGGCGAAAATGATGATTATTATATTACTGGCTATATCTCTTATCCAGAAGTTACTAAAGGAAATAGAAATTCAATTACTACTTTAATAAATGGAAGAGTTATAAAAAATAACGAATTAAATAAATGTATAATCGATTGCTACCACACTTATATTCACAAAGATCGTTATCCTGTTATAATTTTAAATATTGACGTTGATCCAATATTAATAGATATAAATATTCATCCTACAAAAATGGATATAAAGTTTTCTAAAATGGATACATTAAAAGAATTAATCATTAAACTAATTACTGAGCGATTAGAAGAACTAACTTTAATTCCTGAAGTGTCTGTTCGTGATAATTATTCGGTTAGTGAAGTTCATCGTCAAATTGTCAATAAAGAAATAATTCCTGAACCACATGAGGAAAAAAAAGAAGAACAAGTTTATGAAGAAATGACTCTTGACTTTGAAGTTGCCGAAAAAGAGCAAAAATACGAATCGATTAAAGAAGCGGTTGAACTATCCTCTAAAAAAGAAGAAATTCCTAAAGAAAATAAAGTTCGAATCAAAAAAATGATTCCAAGAGGTGTTGTTCTATTAACCTATATTGTAGCTGAAAATGAAGATGGGATGTATTTAATTGATCAACATGCTGCAGCTGAGAGAATTAATTATGAAAAAATTTTAAAGGAAATGAAAGAAGAGCCTATTATCATTGATTTACTTGTTCCAATAAAAATAGAACTTCGTCCCGATGAATATATACTTATTAAAGAACGATTTACAATATTAGAAAAATATGGTTTTAGAATATCCGAGTTTGGTTTTAATACCATAATAATAAGAAGTCATCCAGCTTGGATTAAAGAAGAAAGAGCAGAGGATATAATTAAAAAAATAGTTGATATCATTATTGAAAAATCTTCTTTTGATTTTGATCAATTTGTTTGGCGTATGGCTGCCACTACTTCTTGTCGTATGTCTGTCATGGCTAATACTTATATTTCTAAAGAAGAACAAGAGTGGATTTTAGAAAATATTAGATATTGTGATAATCCTTTTACTTGTCCCCATGGACGACCGACTATTATAACTTATACTCGTTATGAATTAGAGCGATTATTTAAGCGTCAGCTCGATTAAAAAAGGAGATTATTAATGTTACAAAATGGCAAAATTCTAGTTTCTGATAAATTAAATAGTGAAGAATTAGAATTTCTTATAGATCAATCTTTTGAATTGTTTTGTAAATTAAGAAATTACACAAATTTATCTCCAAATAAGGTTCTTTTTCTAAAAGAACAACTTCAAAAAATGTATTTAGAAAATAAAAATAATCTTAGAATATACACCATAAAAATAAATGAGGAAATTATAGGTTGTGCATGTTTACTAAAGGATAGTGGAAATATTAGAGACTTGTTTGTCAAAGAAGAAAATCAAAGACAAGGAATTGGAACTTTACTATTAAAAAAATCATTCAAGATATGGCAAGTATAAAAGATATAACTATAACAACACACAATTCTATTGTTGATTTTTATAGGAAAAACGATTTTTTAGTTGTTGAATCAAATGAACATAATCTAATAATGAAAAAATCAAATAAGTAGATAAAGATCATGCTATTTTTTTAATAGATGAGATGAAGACCTATAACCTATATAAACAATCTTGACCATCAGAAGGGAGCATGATATAATCCCCTCTAACAAAATATGTGGACAATGTGCTTGTATCAAAAAGGAAAAGGTGATTTTATGCAAGATATTATAGTTATTGTTGGACCTACAGGAGTAGGAAAAACCAAATTAAGTATTGAATTAGCTAAAAGATTTGATGCTGAAATAATTAATGGTGATAGTGTAGCAATCTATAAAAGGTTAAATATAGGTAGTGCTAAACCAAATATTGAAGAGCGCGAAAATATTCCTCATCATTTAATTGATATTAAAGAGGTGAATGAAAACTATACGGTTTATGACTATCAAAAAGACTTGAGAAAAAAGATTATTGAAATTGCCAGTCGTGGTAAAAGAATTATTATAGTTGGGGGGACAGGTCTTTATATTAAAGCAGGTTTATATGATTACAAATTTGTTTCAGGAACCACTAATAATACTTATGAAGAATTAACTAATTCTGAGCTCTTATCTAAAATTCAAAATTATCACCTTGAAAATATTCCAGATTTAAATAACCGACGCCGTCTAGTTAGACTTTTAAATAAACTAGAAAATAGAGAGGAGATAACAAATAGCAAAGATAAATTATTATATAATATTAAAGTCATTGGATTAACTACAGAACGCTCTCTTCTATATCACAGAATTAATAAAAGAGTTGATAATATGATTGAAAATGGTTTATTAGAAGAAATAAATTTATTAAAAAATTTCTATAAAGATTCTCGAATATTGAATAGTGCAATTGGTTATAAAGAATTTTCTGATTATTTATTCCATAATAAACCATTAGAAGATGTAATATCAGAAATAAAGTTAAACTCTCGTAGATATGCCAAAAGACAGTATACTTTTTTTAAAAATCAATTTGAAACAAAATGGTTTGATGTAGATTTTAATTGTTTTACAAATACCATCGAAAAGATAATTGCATTTTTAAATTAATTTAAATTCAGGGGGTTAAAAAGAGAGAATTTAATCAGATGAAAAATATATTGACAAAAAAACATTTAAAAGAGTATGATTAAATAAAGTAGATTAGAAAGAGGTTGTTTTAATGAAAAAGTTTTCTTTAAAAATAGGGTATTTTATCATTATATTTCTTGTTCTATGCATTAGTATTGGTTATTCTGCTTTGAACGAAAGATTATTAATAGATAATATCACTGCAGAAGTACGAGTTGAAAAAGATATAAGAATTACTAATGTAGGAATTAATTCTAGCGAAAATGAAGCAATCTCTAAATATGAAAACTATAATATTAATAATATTACTAGCTCTGTTTCTCTTCCCACAGTTAACTCAAATATTACTTATCGAATTGATATTACTAATCTTGGAAATACAGAAATGGCTATTAAAACAATTACTGGTCTTCCAGAAAACTTAACATATGAATTATTAAATTATAATTTAAAAGATAAAATATGTGCAAATAATAAATGTAATTTAGGTATAAAAAAAGAGATTCTTTTAAAAATAAAATATAAAAACTTTAATCCCAGTCAAACTAATTATACCTTTAAATTAGATTTTGAATTTAGCCAAATTTATTCAATCAAATATTTAAATTTAGAAAATAATAATTTATACCCTAAAGAAATCTTAGATAAAGAGACATTAAAAATCAATTTTCAAAATTCTCTTCCAAATAGTTTAAGTATAAAAATGAATAATCTTTCTTTACAAGAAAATATTGATTATACTTTTACTAACAATTGTCTAACTATTCCAAATATAAATGGAAATATAGAAATTATTCTAAATTATCAATCTTTCTTAAAAGAAATAAATAAAGGCGAATATTTTAAAGAAGAACTTTATTTTGACAAAATAAAAAATGTTTATTTTGTCGACTATATTGAAAAGGATAATTTTTTAAAAAGTTATGATGTTACAGAAGAACAAAATGGACGAATTATAGCTTGGATAGTTGCCAATGAAAGTGATTTTGATTTATATATTGGTTCCAATGAAGAAATAAAAGCCAAAAGTTTAAAAGGTCTATTTCAAGATATGTTAATAGAAAATATTGATTTTAATAACTTTTCCACTGAAGAAACAATCAATTTTCAAGATATGTTTAATAATTGTCAAAATTTAAAAAAACTAAATCTTAATAATTTTACTACAGAAAAAGCAAAGAATTTAGAAAGAATGTTTGCCAATTGCGAGAATTTATTAAGTTTAAATTTTTCTAATTCTATCTTCAATCAAGATAATAATTTAAATGAAATGTTTTACAATTGCACTACATTAAAAGATTTAAAACTTGGCACTATTTCTCCAAATGTTATTCTCTGTAGCAATATATTTAAAAATGTAAATATCAGTGCAGAAATTACTGTAAAAAATGAAGAAACAAAGAATTGGATTTTAAATCTACCTGTAAATGATCGCCCTGAAGTATGGTCTGATGTAAATATAAGCATTGTCTAAAAAAATAAAAAACTACATGATTTTTTAAGTAAACCTTATATTTTATTTTTTTCACATTTACTAATACTATTAATTATTAAAACTTCTATTTTTCATATTTAAAAGGATAAAGAGATATGAGTGATAAATATGATAGGAATGCTCTAGGAAAAAATAATTACATAAAATATTTGCTTATAAATATGCTTGTAATTTAGAATTAAAATATAAATAAAATGGTGCGGTTGAAATTACAATAAAGAAAAGAAGCTAATTAAGCTTCTTTTAATTCACTAAATATTTCTTTATCGAATTGATGTTCAGTTATATCTAATTTTAGTAATTTCTTTGTAGATATTAAAAAGTAATTATGTTCTAAATAGTTATTTCCATCACTTGCAACTGGATCATCCCAAGTAAGATCTAAATGATACCATTTATTATCCAAATAAACAGCATTCCAAATATGATTATTACTAGAAACTTTAAAGCTTTTAATCATTAATCGTTCCAGAAATAATTCCATTAAATCAGTATATCCACCACAAATAGCATATCCCTCAAATAATGGGCCATAAGCTATATCAGATTTATAATTTGATAATTTATTTTCGCTTCTATTTGAATCATATTTGGAATTATTAATAATAAAATCATGAATATTTTTAATTTTCTCTCGATTAGTCATATTCGCATTAATTAATTGTTCAAGCAATTCACTAATTTTATTTTCAATTAAATCAATTTGATTATCAGTATAACTTTTAGTAATCTTTATTACAACTTTTCCTAAATTATCATATTCAGTTTCAATATGAGAAAATCCATTATAAGGGTGAACATAATTATTTATATTAGATAAAGTTTCTTGATTATTAGCAAGCGTTTTGACTTCATTTAAACAATCTTTATAGTCTTTTGGACAATGAAAAACAAATTCATCCTTACCAGCATTTATAGCCGTGTAATAAATATTTAAAATGTCTTGTTTAGAATAAGGTTTAAAATTATTAGTATTTTGTACAAATTGAAAATCATAGTCACGATAATATTTATTTTTTTCTTCCATTTTAATATTATTAATATTTAAGATATTGTCATTAACAAAGTTAATAATATGTTCTTTATTATTTAAAGCTAAACCAGTTAAAATTAAAAATAATCCTAAGAATATAATTTTTTTCATAAATCCTCCTAATATAAATATATTTAGAAAATAAAAAATAACAACAAAATTATAAATTCTTAACTATAATGATTTTATCTTATCTTTTAAAATCTGTCTACCATTTAAAAGTATTCTAAAAATAAAAACCAATTAATTAAATTGGTTTATTTTATTGCATTCTTCATTTTTGTTAATCTTGATTTTAAACGAGCAGCTTTATTTTTATGAACTAATCCACTTGTCATAGCTTTATCAATTCTTTGAAAAGCAATATTTAAATTATTATTAGCTTCTTGAGCATTTCCTGCTTTTACTTCTTTTTCAAAACTTTTAATAGCAGTTTTCATACTTGAAGTTATTAAATTATTAACTTCAGCTTTTTTTGCATTTGAACGCATACGTTTTTTTGCACTTTTAATATTTGGCATTTTTTCACCTCACTTTTTGTAAACACATTAATTTTACCAAAAAACAAAAAAAAAAGCAAATAAAATTACAAATTTTGTCAATATTATTAAAAGGTGATAAAATGCATACAATTAATACAAATAATTTAAATATACGTACAGATCTGGTAATAGAGCAAGATTTAACAAAAAATGAAGATACGGAACTTATCAAAGATAATGTCAAAATAACAACTTCTAAAATTGAAGATAATCTTTATTCAACAATAGAATTTGATGATATTACAGATAAAGATAATTTTCAAATAGTCCAAGATGTATTTATTAAAGAATTAAAAAAATATATAACCATTAATAAAGATGATATATTTTTAATAATAGGATTAGGAAATAGTAACAGTACCCCAGACTCTTTAGGACCAAAAACACTTGATAATATCGTTGTAACTAGGCACCTATATCTTTTAGGCGATACAGATCCCAATTATAGTAATGTCGCTAAATTTAAGCCAAATGTAATAGGGGAGACAGGAATTGATTCAATCTCAATATTAAAAGGTATTATCAAAGATAGTAAAGCCACAAAAGTAATAATAATAGATGCCCTTAAAGCAAGTAAAGTAGAAAGACTAAATAGAGTAATTCAAATAACTAATAAGGGTATTAATCCCGGAAGTGGAATAAACAATAATCGTGGTGAAGTTAGTAAAAAAACTATGAAAACAGAAGTAATTGCGATAGGAGTTCCAACTGTAGTAGATGTAAAAACAATTGTAGAAGATCTTATTAAAGAAGAAATAACTCTAAAAGAAAATCTGATAGTTACACCAACTAATATTGACTTCACAATTGAAAAATTAAGTCTTTTAATTGGCAATGGTTTAAACATATTTTTACATAAAGACTTCAAACGACAAAATAATTATTAAATCAAGTTTATAATAAACTTGGTGATATAATGAAAAGAAAATTTATTACTAAAAAACTCAAATCAAATAAAAAAATAAAATTTTTATTTGTTTTTATTATGTTTTTAATTGGTATCTATGCGAGCTATAAAAATTTAGAAAAATCAAAAATTGAAATAACAGATAAAGATTTAATCAATTTAGTAATAAAAAATAGTTTTAACAATGAAGAAAATATTCTTGAAAAAATGATTGATAAGACTTTGAAAGTAAGCAATCCAATTAAACTTTTAAATAAAAATTACAATAAGTATATTACAGCTTCTCAAATAGAACAAAAAGTAGTAAAAGAAGAAGTAGAACCCATGATATATATTTATAATTCTCATCAAACAGAAGAATATGCCTCGAGTAATTATGCCGAATTTAGTATTAATCCAACCGTTGTTATGAATAATTACATTTTAGAAGATATTTTTAATAAGAATGGTTATAAAACTTTAGTTGAAGAGAGAAATATTAAAGAAATCCTTAATAAAAATAATTGGAAATATGCAAATAGTTATAGAGCAAGTCGAGTCTTTCTTGAAGATGTAATAGTAACTAATCCAACTTTAAAATATTTTATTGATGTACATAGAGATAGTTTAGGAAAAGATAAAACAACAATCAAAATAGATGATAAAGATTATGCTAAAGTTATATTTTTAATCGGAACAGAAAATAAAAACTATCAAGCTAATCTTGCTTTGACAGAAAAAATTAACAATAATTTAAATAAGTATTATCCAGGCCTCAGTAAAGGAATTTATAAAAAAGGTGGCACAGGAGTTAATGGAGTTTATAATCAAGATTTTTCCCCAAATACTATTTTAATAGAAATGGGAGGCTATGAAAATACAACAAATGAAGTTTTAAATACAGCTATTGCATTCTCAAAATGTTTTATGGAGGCTATCAATGAATAAATTATTAAAAGTATCTACAGTAATTGTATTAATACTATTTTTTTCTCTCTTTTTTAGTCGTTACAACAATTATTATGAAAATAAAAAAGTCCTAACTGATACAGCAATAGAAAGATTTGAACAAGATTTAAAAGATGGAAAAGAGATAGTGGCTAGTAATTATATAGAAAAAGAAAAAAATTATAATAACAGAATATCTAAAATAGGCATCAAAACATCTAAATTAATTGAAAATACCTTTAACAAAGGCATGAAACTATTAATGAAATATATAGAAAAATTACAATAAAAAAATCCTCTTTTTAGAAGATTTTTTTTATACTAAATTTATTGATACATTTCCTTTTTTATGATTTCTAAATTATCGTTCATTATTGAAGAATAATTAAAGTTTTCACTTCTTTCATTATCTGTAATATTATCTAATTTATGTAGACCTAGCGTTTTAACATTAGGATATTTAGCAATAAGTTTATTAGCGTTATCATTAAGCTTTTGTCCTTTAAACATTAAAATATAACTAATTTTCTCACTTTTAATTAAATTTTCAACATCACTTAATGTTTTTTGTGTTGCATCACTATCTATACAGAAAACTTTTAATCCAAATTTCTCAAGATATTTTAAAGCACTATCAGCTACGACTACAATGTTATTATTTGTACTTTCAACAGCTAATCTATATTCTGCATCTATTTCAGATAATTCTATTTTTAGTTTATCATAAGCTTGATTAACTTCTTTTTTTAAATAAGTACTAGTAATATATTCTACTAATCCAAGTCTTACGTTTTGACTCATCATTAATAAGGATGATGGGTTAAGCCATAACTCCTCAGGAGAATAGTCAGTTTCCAAAACATAGGCAGTATCAATTATTTTTAAATCAGAATTAATTGCTAATAAATCAACAGCTAAATTTCTTTCTTTTTCTAATAATCCGTTATAGATAAATAAATCTTTCTTAGCCCAATCTTGTTTTTGCTTATTACTTATCTTATAATCATCAATTATAACTCCATCAGGATAAATCGAACTTATAGTAGCATGATCCCCATATAGTTTTTTTACTATATATTCATTAGGATAATTAGTTACAATAATTTCTATATTATCCATCGTATCATTAGTACATCCTGTTGTTAAAAATATAATTGGCATTAAAAAAATTATAAATAAAATTAATCTTTTGTTTTTTTTCATATTTATCTCCTTTTTATCTGGTACTGGATCATATCCAGTCGGACCAAAGGGGTTACATTTTAAAATTCTTTTAATACTAAGAAAAAAGCCCCTTATTATTCCATATCGATTAATTGCTTCTTTGGCATAATTTGAACAAGTAGGAAAAAACCTACATTGTCGATGACTTGCAAATGGAATTTTCTGATATAAATTAATGATAGATATAATTAATCTCTTCACTATCATCACCATTTTAATTTTATATTATTTTCTAAAAATTTACAAGACTAGTTTTTAATTAATAGAATAATTTATTTTATCTTGGCTTTCTATGAAAAATATGTTAAAATATAAAACCAAATGGAGGGGGACCATGTTTTTATTTAAAAAAAATAAGATAAAAAATAATCAGAAAGATAATATAGATATTTTAATAGAGACTTTATTACTATTATTAGAAAATTTAGGTCTATTCAATTATTTAGAAATACAAAAAAAACTTAATGAGAAATTTAATTCTTTTACTAATAAATTATTATATAATATTCAAATATTAAATCATGAAAAAGATTATGAGGAGTTAAAGGAAGCATATACAAATATTATAACAGGATATGGTCCTAATAAAATTGATGATTTTAGAATAAAATTAGAAACTCTTAGACAAAAAAATCAAAATGAATTTTACAATGAAGCTATTTTATTTCTTAAATTAGAAATTACAAGATATGAATCAATTTTAACTGATTTAAATTCAGTAATAAAAAGAGTAAAAAATAATGAAAAATTAACAACTGCTGATAAATTGGTTTTGATAGATTATTGGATATCTTTTTACAAAAAAGAAAAATTAGGATTTAATACTAATATTACATCAGAAATTAATTTTATGATAAATGAATTAAAAAGTTATAAATATGGTGGTTATGGTATAAATGAAATCAATAATTTTAAAGATCTATGTCTAAAAAAGCAAATAGAGTTAGAAAAGAAACAATTAAAACCTGATCTTATCTTAGAAAGTATAAAAGAAATTTTTAAATTTTTTAAGACAAAATACCATAATGATAAATTAGTTTTAGAACAAAAGATAGAAATAATTACTTCATCAAAAACATTGTCTTTTGAAGAAAAACAAGAAAAAATAGAGATTTTTATTATTGACTTTAAAGAAAATCATGGCCATGTAATTGATTTAAGTACGCAGCTTTTGGAATTAAAACAAAACCTTCAAGATTTAAAATATGGAGGATATGGAGCAAACACTATTGAAAAATTCATCACTTATTCTAAAGAGCTTATTATCAAAGAAAAGTTAAATAATAAGAATGATAAAGAAATACTTGCAAAAATTATACTGGAATATAGAAAAAGTATAACTTGGTATAATAAAAAAATAGCAAAATTAGAAATTAGACTTAATAAAATAAAAGATCAATCTTTTAAGGACGAATTGATTAAAGATTTTAAAGAAGAACTCGACGAACCAATTGATTTAAAAAAGAAGATTAATAAATTAGTTTTCAGATTACATAATTCTAATAATTACACCATAGAAGAAATAAATGATTTCTTAGAATTTTGTAATAAAATTGAACAAGAAAGCTTATCTACTAAAGATATTGATAAATTAGTTAATATTCTTGAATTAGAATATGAGAGACTTATTTTAGCAAAAACCGAATCTTTACAAGAAGAAAATAAAAATTTAGAAGTAAAAGTGAAACATTTTAGTAGTATACTATCAAATCTTCAAAATCAAGGATATGGAAAAAATGCTATAGAGGAGTTTAATAAGTTATGCCAAAATATTATCGCAACTGATAAATCTATAATTGAAAAAAATCTTCTAATCGAGCAAAAATTTAAATTTTTAGAAGATAATTACTATAATAATTTAAAAATATTTACAATTTGGAAAAATAAACAAATTGCTAGAACACCAGAATCAAAAGAAAGTATAGAAAATGAAGTTAAGTATCTACTTTCTTTGTCTCCTAAAAAACTTCAAGAGTTTTATATGAATGACTCTCTTAGAAAAAAAGAGGCAATGGAAATACATAACAAAGAAATAATTATTAAACATCTTGCGAAAAAAGAAGCAATGGAATATAAAAATCCTGAAATTATTAAAATTAGAATGAGAGAATTTGCTAATAATATTATTTTATATAAAGAAAAAGATTTACAAAAAGCAAAATTTGAATTGGAGAATCAATCATTATTAGCCAATGAATTTTTACCTAAAGAAGATAGATTAATGACAACTTTGGAATATCTGAATAGTACAATATTTAAACAAATTCTAAATATTCGTCTACATGAATTACAAAAATAAAAAGAATAAAAATAACACTACCATAGTTTCAATTTTTTTGTTATAATTATAAAGGTGATTAATATGGAAGAATTATTCAAAAAACTATCAATTAAACCAAAAGATATAAATTTATATAAAACAGCATTTTCACATAGCTCTTATGTAAACGAACATAAAATAAAAAATGATTACGAGAGATTAGAATTTTTAGGAGATGCAGTTTTAGATTTAGTTGTTGCTGATTATTTGTATAATCATTTTAGGGAAAATGAAGGAGAAATGACTAAAGTCCGTGCAAGCTATGTTTGCGAAAATGCAAATTATTGTTATGCAACTATATTAGGACTTTCTAAATATATTTTAGTAGGTCATGGAGAGCAAAAAGATGGAGGTAAATTTAAAAAAGCCATTGTTGCTGATATATTTGAAGCTTTAATGGGAGCAATTTATCTTGATTTAGGATATTCAACTGCAAGAAAAACTATATTAAATATTATAGTTCCTTATATTGAAAATCCCGATATTACTTTTTTCAGTGATTATAAAAGTAGTCTTCAAGAATTCGTGCAAACAGAACAAAAATCACTTGAATATCGTCTTGTTGCTGAAGAAGGACCAGCTCATGATAAAAGATTTACAGTAGAAGTTAAAATAGATAATATTGTTTATGGCGTGGGAATAGGAACCTCAAAAAAAGAAGCAGAACAAGAATCAGCTAAAGAAGCTTTAACAAAATTAGCAATTAAAAATAAAGAATAACTCTTTATTTTTCTTTTTTAAAATCTCAACCGCACCATTTTATTTATATTTTAATTCTATA